>DATFRD010000236.1:0-4415 GCA_035263645.1 Candidatus Dormiibacterota bacterium
CCGCACCCCTCGAGGTGCGGCCCCTGGACGAGCCCATGGCGCCCCACCGCTCCCACCGCCGGGCGAGCCGGCTCGACTGCATCGAACAGGGTCGACGGGGTCCAATCCGGGAGTCGACCCTCGCTGCCGCACGCCCCTAGAGTCGGAGTCGACAGTACCCCACCCGAGACGACAGTCCCAGAGGAGGCGACCACTATGACTCTGGCTCGATGGAGCCCGGCGTCGGAGCTGACGAGCCTGCACAGTGCGATGGACCGTCTGTTCGACGAGTTCTTGACCGGCCGGACAGGTGAGGGCGGGGCCCAGGCCTGGCTCCGGACCTTCCTGCTCCCGATCGACGTGGAGGAGCGCCCGGACAGGTACGTGATCCACGCCCCCGTGCCCGGGTTCAGGCCCGACGAGGTCGAGCTGACCGCCGAGGACGGCGTGCTCACGATCCAGGCGCGGCACGCCGAGGAGAAGGCCCCGCCCCAGCCCAACCTCGTGCGCCGCGAGATCCTCTCAGGCAACTTCGTCCGGCGCGTCCAGCTCGCGAGCGACGCCAGGGTGGACGACATCAAGGCCCACTTCGAGAATGGCATGCTCCGCCTGGAGGTACCGCGTGCACAGCGGCCCAAGCCGATGAAGATCCCCATCGCCCATGCCGGGGAGAAGAAGCCGGCCGGCACGCAGCGCGGGTGATCTCAGCGCCGAGGGGCCGCCTCCCTGCGGCCTCTCGGCCCGTACCCGGGCTCGGCGCACACAGGAAGATGTGAACGAGGCACCTCCGGCCTTGGACGTCGCGACAAGCTGCGTCGATGCCGGGGGGGCAAGACTGAGGAGGTCGGCCACGAGGGGTGTGCCATTTGGCAGACCTGTCGTTCGCCGCTTGTAGGAGGTGCCTCGACTACGCAGCCTACGGCCCATCACAGGCGCCCGTCATCGGCCAAACGCACGAATTTGCGTCGATCGTACGGTCGGCGCTCCGTGAGCGAAGATGGCAGGCCAGCTACGGTCGCACCCCGACCGCCTCCGCGGGTGCTGGGTCCGAGCGTACAGACAACCCGCGTCTGACCGCCGCCTCCTGCCGGCCTCCGCTCGGACGCTGAAGCCCGGATCACCGGCAGCTCGTCGTGCCGAGCGAGATTCACGCTTCTGTCACGCAGTGTGCGGCCGCCGTCACGAGATGTTCCGGCAGTCGCCCCCCACCGTTTACTGCAGGTTCGAGCTGGCCCCGGCCACGATGGCCTCGTGCTCAGCCTTACAGATCGCGCCAACGGCGCTGACGGCGACGGGTCGCCGGGGCCACTCCCCGGCCGGAGCGGGTGACGGGAGGGAACGGGGATGGAGCCGCGCCCCAGGAGGAGGCACTCCCGTCACACGACGCAGATCACGGTCGTGCGCCCTCCCGAGCGGAACGGCGCCGACCACCCCGTGCACGGCACTGCCAGCGACCGCCGGTCGGCCCGGCTGCGGCGCCTGCACCAGAGCGTGCACGGGCTGCACGAGCTGGCGCCCGAGATGTCCGCCTACCGGACGCTGACTCTGGCGCAGGGCGCGCTGCTGTTCGCGCTTGCCGCGGGCACGATCGTCGCGGTGGCGACCTGGCGGCTGCAGGTGGCCACCGTCCTGTGCGGGCTCGGCACCGCGCTCTACCTCGTGGTCTTCCTCTACCGGCTGACGATCTTCTGCCAGGTCCTGCGCAGCCCTGACCAGGTCACGGTGACGGACGAGGAGGCGGAGGCCATCCCGGACGCCGACCTGCCCGTCTACACGGTCATGGTGCCGGCGTATCACGAGCCCGAGGTCATCAACCACACGATCGCAGCCCTCGAGTCGCTGCGCTATCCCCGGGAGCTGCTCGACGTGATGCTCCTGCTCGAGCAGGACGACGTCGACACCATCGAGGCGGCTCGCGCCGCGGGACCGGCCTCACACATCCGGATCATCGAGGTGCCCCCGGCCCACCCACGCACCAAGCCGAAGGCGTGCAACTACGGGCTGACCTTCGCCCGCGGGACGCTGCTGACGATCTACGACGCCGAGGACCGGCCTGACCCGCTCCAGCTGCGGCGGGCCGTGGCGGCGTTCGGCCGTCTCGACGGGCCGATCAGCTGCCTCCAGGCCCGTCTCTCGTACCACAACGCCACCCAGAACATCCTCACGCGCTGGTTCACGGCGGAGTACAACGCCTGGTTCGGCGGCCTGCTCCCCGCCCTGGTCCGGCAGGGGGTGCCGGTGCCGCTCGGCGGCACGTCCATGCACATCAAGCGCGCCGTCCTGGAGCGCGTCGGGGCCTGGGACCCCCACAACGTCACGGAGGACGCCGACCTCGGCGTGCGGCTCCACCGGCTGGGCTACCGGACGCTGGTCCTGGACTCGACCACCCTGGAGGAAGCGAACAGTGACTTCGTCAACTGGGTCAAGCAGCGGTCGCGCTGGTACAAGGGCTACATGCAGACGTGGCTCGTCCACGTCCGCCATCCGCTGCGGCTGCTCCACGAGGTCGGCCTGTGGGGATTCCTCGGGTTCCACCTCGTCGTGGGCGGCACGCCGTTCCTCGCTCTGGTCAACCCGGTGTTCTGGGTCCTGGCGGTCCTCTGGGCGGTGGTGAAGCTGCCGCTGGTCGCGGCCCTCTTTCCAATCGTCATCTACTACCCCGCCATGTTCTGCCTCATCGTCGGGAACTTCTTCGTCCTGTACACGCACCTGGTCATCCTGCGCGTGTCCGGCGAGGAGCGCCTGGTGTGGGCCGTGCTGCTGTCGCCTCTGTACTGGCTGATGATGTCGATCGCGGCGGTGAAGGCGTTCCTCCAGCTCTTCACGGCCCCGTGGCGCTGGGAGAAGACGACACACGGGCTCGACCTGCCCTCGGCTGCAGAGGAGGTGGCGGTCGGTGCAGGCGAGTAGCGACACCCCGACGGAAGTGCGCAGCGCCGGAGCGTCCGGCGTTCGTCTCCTGCTCCTTGCCGAGGGGCCGACGGTGTTCGCCGTCGCCACCGCGTGCTACCTGGCCGCGGGGGCGTTCCTGGCCATCGGCCACAACCTGCTCGAAGGGGACGCTGTCAGCCGGGTCGGCAACGCCTACTGGATCCTCTACAGCCGGGACCCGCACCTGGCGGCGATCGGATTCGTCTGGAACCCGCTGCCGTCGCTGGCCATGCTGCCAGTCCTCCTCTTCAAGAGTGTCTGGCCCGACCTCGCCCGCATCGGGTTCGCCTCGAACATCGTGTCCGCGCCCTTCATGGCCGGCATGGTCTACCAGGCCAACCGGTTCCTCCGGGAGTCCGGAGTGCCGGGACGGGCGCGGCTGCTCCTCACGGTGCTGCTCGCCGCCCATCCGCTGATCCTCTACCACGGCGCGAACGGGCTCAGCGAAGCGCCGGCCCTCTTCTTCCTCGTCTTCGCCATCCGGTACCTCGCCCGCTGGCTCCGCGCCGGCGAGCTGTCGGGCCTGGTGGTGGCCGGCATCGGCCTCGGGACGGCCTACCTGGTGCGCTACGAAGCTGCCATCGCGGCAGCGGCGGCGTTCGCGGTCGTGGCCATGGTGAGCTTCACCAGGGACTCCCGTGGCCTGCGCGCCCGCGTGACGACCGCCTTCTGCGACCTGGTGATCGCCGCCAGCCCGTTCGCTCTGACGTTCGCCTACTGGACGGCGGCCAGCTGGATCATCACCGGTCAGCCCTTCGGGCAGCTCCAGTCCGTCTATGGCAACAGCTCCCAGCTGCGGTACTTCCACAGCGGCGGCGGCCCCACCGCGATCCACGTCTTCACGTCCTCCGGCCTGCCCGCCCACCTCCTCAACTCGACGGTCGGCCAGGTCCTGCTCCGGGCGGTGATCCTGCAGCCGGTGCTGCCGCTGGGCGTCCCCGTCGTGCTGCTCAGCCTGCTGCTGCGGCGGGACTGGGCGACGCTGGCCGCTCCGGCCATCCTGGGCGCCCCGCTGGCGTTCGCGGTCGTGGCCGCTGCCATGGGCTCGATCGGCCCCGAGAACCGGTACTTCATCTGGGGCGTCCCGCTGGGCTTCCTCATGATGGCCGAGGCCATCCCGCGGCAGAGCGTGCCGGGCCAGGCCGGCTCGTCTGCGGTGGGGATCCCGGCGGAGAAGATCCCGGTGCAGCGGGCAGCAGGCGCCCTGTGCGTGCTCGGGGTGCTCCTCCTGCTGCTGCCGTCGCTGCCGATCTCGGGCTGGCTCATGCTCGACTCGAAGCTCTCGTACGGGGCAGACGCGCTGCGGCTCGTCCTCGATGGAAGGGGGCGGACCACCGAGTACACGACCGACCGGGCCATCGCCGCCTACGTGGACCGCCTCCATCTAGGTCCGGGAACAGTCCTGGTCGACGTCTTCACCGGGTTCCCGATCGTGCTGGCGTCACGGAACCCACGCCAGTTCGTCATCACGTCGGACCGCGACTTCAACATCGTGCTGGCCAACC
>DATFRD010000237.1:0-12008 GCA_035263645.1 Candidatus Dormiibacterota bacterium
CGCGGCTCGCCACCTCGACGACCTTCTCCGCCATCAGGCGGTTCACGGCCACGTAGCCGCGCTGCCACGCCGTCCAGGTCGAGTCGTCGATCACCGGCTCGTCGATGAGCCCCCACAGGTAGTGGTGCAGGAACCATAGCAGCGGGTTTGCGATCACGGAGTAGTACCAGCGGTAGACCTCGGGCGAGGGGTTGGCATACTCGATGAGGATCGGCCCGTTCGGCCCGTTGACGCGGACCGGGGCGCCCTGCGCCGCCCGCTGGCGCTCGGCAGGCGTGCGGGCACACGCGACCCAGCTGGCAGACGTCGCCTCGGCCACCGTCACGAGCGCCGTCACCAGGCCCCCGGCACCCCGCCGCATCGTGCCGCGGGGGCCGAGCTCGAAGGGGGCCCGGTTGCTGGCCACGATAGGTGACCACGGGGCGAGCACGCGCCCCGCGTACCGCTGGATGGATCCTCCCCCGGTCTCTTCCAATGGCCCAATCAAATGCTACAGCATTGCTATCAAGTAAGGCCACCTGGCCCGCCGTGGCTGAGGACGACGTACGTCGCAGCGACGGCAAACGTGTTCTGCGTCGCGTGCATTGCGAACGAGTTCAGCGTGGAACCCGTCCTCTCCCGCACCCAGGTCGCGCCGAGCCCGAACACGAACAGCACGGGGAACAGGGCCGGCAGCAGGTGGGCGCCCGCGAACACCGCCGCGGTGACCAGGATGGCGACGGAGGCGGGCAGCAGGCGGCGCAGCCACCCGAACAGCGCGCCCCGGAAGAGCAGCTCCTCGCAGGCGGGGGCCAGCAGGCAGATCGTGGGGACGATGATGGCCACGAAGGCGGGGTCGAACGGCTGCCGGAGCAGGGTGACCGTGTTGCTCTGGGGCTGGCCGAGCAGGGGGCTGAGCGCACCCGTGAGCAACGTGCCGCCGATCAGCGCCAGCACCCACACAGCGAGCGCCAGGGCGATGTCCGCCCCGGAGGTGTAGCGGAACGCGAGGCGGTCGCGCAGTCCGGACGGACCTCCGAACGCGACGAGGAGCGCGGC
Source organism: Candidatus Dormiibacterota bacterium (assembly GCA_035263645.1). Classification (GTDB taxonomy): domain Bacteria; phylum Chloroflexota; class Dormibacteria; order Dormibacterales; family Dormibacteraceae; genus CF-161. The sequence goes on from DATFRD010000237.1 coordinate 1,039, forward strand.
CAGGAGCGTGAGATAGGCTTCCGCGACCGCCGCCGCAGCGAGGTCGGGCCGGTGGCCGCCGGCCCAGCCGGCGGCGAGCAGCCGGACGGCGACCAGGGAGCCGCCCACCGCCAGCACCGTGAGCAGCACCCAGAGCCCAACGGCCAGGAGGAGGCGGCGTCCCGAAACCGGCGTCATCTGCGGTCCCAAGATCGCAAGAACACAGGCGGAAGCGTAAGCAAGGGCTCACCCCCTCGCCCTTCGGGCTTCTGGGGACCCCGGCCCGAGCGTGTGAGTCCATGATCCCGACGCCGAAGACGCCACAGAAAGCCCCGAAGGGATGCGCCGCAGGCGCCCCCAAGTCCCCAGACAAAGGGGGGGTTCCGGAAGAGGGGGGCCCGCCCCCCTTGCATTGGGGGAGGGGGGGTTCCGGAAGGAGGGGCCTGCCCCTCCTTGAACCTCATGGTGCCGCCGGCACCGGGAAAATCAGGAAGGCGACGCCGAGGATCACGTACACGGCGAGCAGCTGCAGGCCCTCCAGCCAGTTGCTCCGGCCGTCCGAGGTGATCACGGCCACGATCACCGTGGCCAGGGTGACCGCCACGACCTCGGTTGGCATGAACACGAAGTCCATCTGCCGCTGCAGCGGCAGGCTCACCAGCACCAGGAGCGGCGCCACCAGCAGGGCGATCTGGGTCGAGGAGTTGAGCGAGATCTCGATCGCCAGGTCCATCTTGTCCCGGACGGCGAACAGGACCGCGGAGGCGTGCTCAGCGGCGTTGCCGACCACTGCCACGATGAAGAGTCCCACGAAGACCTTGCTGATCCCCAGGGCCGACGCCGCAGGGGTGATGGAGCCGACCAGGAACTCCGACTCCACCCCGACCACCAGCGCTGACACCAGCAGCACCGCCAGCGCCCTGGGCAGCGACCAGTCGGGCCGGTCCTCGACCTGCCGGGAGCCGAAGAGATGCGCGGGGCTCATCAGCGAGAACAGCAGGCTCGCCCCGTAGAGCGCGATCAGCACGACGGCCACGAGCACGCTGACGGTCTCCCGCTGCCTCGACGTCTCGTTCGTGGTGAGGACGAAGACCGCCGGCACGACCAGGGCCGCCACGGCCAGGAGCAGCGACGCCGCGTGCATGCCCGCAGCCCGTCGGCTGTAGCGCTGTTCGCGGTATCGGAAGCGGATGCCGCCGGCCAGGTAGGACGCGCCGAGGACCAGGACCAGGTTGCCCAGGATGGAGCCGATCAGCGACGCCTTCACGACGTCGAACTCGGCGGCCCGGACCAGCAGGACGCCGATGATCACCTCGGTCACGTTCCCGAACGTGGCGTTGAGGAGGCCACCGATGCGGGGTCCGGCGTATATGGCCAGCTGTTCGGTGGCGCTGCCGATCAGGCCGGCGAGCGGGACGATGGCCAGGCTGGTGGTGACGAAGATGAGGACCGGCTGGCCGTGCAGCAGCTCGGCGGCCACCGAGATCGGGACGAAGACGAGCAGCCACGAGAGCGACGGTCTCGGCATGTTCGTGACATTGTCGTCATGCAGGGAGGGCCGGGGCCGGGGCCGCGCCCGGCCGGGGTGGCCGCGGCGCGGATACGATGGATTGCCGTGGCCGACCCTCCACGCTTCGACGAGGTCCTGCTCGACGTCGCCGCCCGGGTGGCGACCGTCACGCTCAACCGGCCGGAGCAGCGAAACCCGCTCTCGTCGGGCATGCTCCGCGACGTCGGCGGGGCCCTGGCGTGGTGCCGTGCCGAGCCGGAGGTGCGCGTGGTGGTCCTGACGGGGGCCGGCGACCGCGCCTTCTGCGCCGGGGCGGACCTGTCGTCGTTCCAGGCCGAGGTCCCGGAGCTGCAGCGCCACCACGACCGCCACCGGTTCGTCGACCTCTTCCTCCTCCTGCAGGACCTGGGCAAGCCGGTCATCGGCCGGATCAACGGCCACGCCCTGGCGGGCGGCTTCGGCCTCGCCTGCGCGTGCGACCTGCTGTTCGCGGTGCGGACCGCCACGTTCGGCACTCCGGAGGTGAACGTCGGCGTCTGGCCGGCCATGATCCAGGCCGTCCTGGCGCGCAACCTCCCGCGCAAGGTGCTGCTCGAGATGGAGCTCCTCGGGGACCGCTGGCCGGCGGAGCGCATGCGGGAGGTCGGCCTCGTGAATGCCGTCACGGACACGCTGGCGGAGCTGGACCAGCTCACGGCCGACGTGGCCGGCCGGCTGGCACGGAAGTCGCCGGCCGTCCTCCGCCTTGGTCGCGACTCCTTCTACCGCCAGCAGGACATGGAGTTCCGCGCTGCGCTGGAGTACCTCCAGTCCCAGCTCACGCTGGTGACCCTGAGCGAGGACGCGAAGGAGGGCGTCGCCGCGTTCTTCCAGAAGCGCGAACCGGAGTTCCGGGGACGATGATCGACCGGCACCGAGAGCTGCGGGAAAAGGCGCTGGCCGGAGGAGTCCGCTACCTTCCCCGCCTGCGCGAGCAGCACAAGCTGACCGTGCGAGAGCGCCTCGAGCTGCTTCTGGATGCCGGCTCGTTCGTGGAGGACGGCCTGTTCGCGAACGTGCTGGCCCCGGACCTGCCGGCGGACGGGGTGGTCACCGGATTGGGCACGATCGGCGGGCGGCAGGTCGCGGTGATGGCCAACGACCCTACCGTGAAGGCGGGCTCGTGGGGCGCCCGCACGGTCGAGAAGATCGTGCGGATCCAGGAGACCGCCGGACGCCTGCGTGTCCCGCTCTTCTACCTGGTCGACTCGGCAGGGGCCCGGATCACCGACCAGATCGAGATGTTCCCGGGCAGGCGCCACGCGGGGCGCATCTTCTTCAACCAGGTCCAGCTCTCCGGTCGGGTGCCCCAGGTGTGCCTGCTTTTCGGCCCGTCGGCGGCCGGCGGCGCGTACATCCCGGCCTTCTGCGACATGGTCATCATGGTCGAGGGCAACGCGTCCATGTACCTCGGCTCGCCGCGCATGGTCGAGGTGGTCGTGGGCGAGCGTGTCGGCCTCGAGGAGCTGGGCGGCGCCCGCATGCACTGCACGGAGAGCGGATGCGGTGACTTCCTGGTCGCCGACGACCGCGAGGCGATCGCGACCGCCCTCGCGTACTTCGCCTACCTCCCGCAGAACCACACCCAGCCGGCGCCCCTGGCCCCCGGGCGGGCGCCGCGGCCGGGCGTGAGGCCGATCGCGGAGGTCGTGCCGGCTGAGCCCCAGCGCGGCTACGACATGCACCGGGTGATCGACGCCCTCGTCGACGAGGGCTCCTGGTTCGAGGTCAAGAAGCTGTTCGCGCGTGAGCTGCTCACCGGGTTCGCCAGGCTGGACGGCCATGTGGTCGGCATCCTGGCCAACCAGCCCATGCAGAAGGGCGGCGTGCTCTTCTGCGACAGCGCCGACAAGGCGGCTCGCTTCGTCTGGCTCTGCGATGCCTTCAACGTGCCGCTGCTGTTCCTGGCCGACGTGCCCGGCTTCATGATCGGCACTCAGGTCGAACGGAGGGGCATCATCCGCCACGGAGCCAAGATGATCACAGCGGTGGCCGAGGCGACCGTGCCCAAGGTCTGCGTCGTCGTGCGCAAGGCGTACGGAGCGGGCCTCTACGCGATGGCCGGCCCCGCGTACGACAGCGACTGCGTCCTGGCGCTCCCCTCCGCGCAGATCGCGGTCATGGGCCCCGAGCCGGCGGTGAACGCGGTCTTCTACAACCGCCTGGCGGAGCTGCCCGAGGCGGAACGGGCGGCGCGCCGGCGGGAGCTGGAGGACGAGTACCGGCGGGACGTGGACCTCTACAAGCTCGCCGCCAACCTGGTCGTCGACGACGTGGTCGAGCCGGAGCAGCTGCGCGACCAGCTGATCGCGCGGTTCCGCGCGTACGCGACCCGGACGCAGCCCCCGCCCGACCGCAAGCACGGCGTGCCACCCGTGTAAATGCAAGAGGGGGCAGGCCCCCCCTTCCGGAACCCCCCCTCTGTCTGGGACCTGGGGGGCGCCTTCGGCGCATCCCTTCGGGGTTATCTGGGGCGTCTTCGGCGTCGGGATCACGGACTCACACGCTCGGGCCAAGCCCTTGCTTACGCTGCCGCCGGACCCCCCCTCCTTCTGGGACATTGGGGGCGCCTGCGGCGCATCCCTTCGGGGCTACCTGTTGTGTCGGCGGCGTCTGGAAGACGGTCTCATACGCTCGGGCCAAGCCCTTGCTTACCTGGTCGCCGGGATCATTCCTCCACGTGTGACCGGGGTTCATGGGGGAGCGGGCTCCCCCATGATCGGCACGCGGACCGGGGGGCGGAGGGCCGGCTCGCCGGCGTGATGACTGGGCGGGCTACATCGGGTCGGACTTCGGGGTGCATCGGGTCGGAATACCAGCCCCCCTCCGTCCTGCCAGACGAGCACCCCACCTCACGCTCGCCACCGGTCGAACCACTTCTCCCCACTGTTCTCCCCCACATCGCGACTTCGGTCCTCCCCAACCGAGCACCCTCCCGGACCTCCGGCTGCAGCGCCTGTTGACCCCGATTCAGCAAGCAATCATAGCGCCTATTGAACAAAGGTCAAGAGGCATTTACCCTGTACAGCGTGGCTTCGTACGCCCGACGCACGGTCGAGGAGCGGAGACGGCAGCTGATCGACCTTGGACTGGACCTGTTCGGCACCCGCCCCTACGACGAGATCTCGATCGAGGAGATCGCGCAGGAGGCGGGGATGTCCAAGGGCCTGCTCTACCACTACTTCCCGAGCAAGCGCGACTTCTACGTGGCCTGCGTGCACCAGGCGGCGCTCGAGCTGCGGAGGGCGACCAGACCCGACCCCCGGCTCGACCCTCCCGCCCAGCTGCGGGCCGGCCTCTCCGTGTACCTGGACCACGTGCAGGCCAACCTGGCCCGCTGCCGGGCGTTCGTCAGCGGGGGCATCGGCGCCGACCCCGAGGTCACCGCCATCACTGAGGAGACCAGGCGGATCAACAGCGAGAACATCCTTGGGGGGCTCGGGGTGACGGAGGAAGAGCCGCTGCTCCGGATGGTCGTCCGCGGCTGGATCAGCTTCGTGGAGATCACCGCGATCAAATGGGCCGAGGCGGGCGGTGCGGACAAGGAGGAACTGGTCCAGATCCTCCTGGCCGCGCTCGCCGCAGTAGTCCGCAGGGCGCGAGCAATGCCCGCAAAGGTGCGCTGACCGATGCCCTCCGCGGCTACGATGGTGCCGTGCGGCGGAGCCTCGGGGTCCGCGGTGGCGCCGTGCGCCGCTGGGGTCCTCTGTTCCTGGCGACCGTGGCGACTGCGCTGCTGGCCCTCGCCGTGGGCAGCGCCGGGAACCTGGTGTCGGCGGCCTCGCCAGCGGTGCCCCGGCTCAAGACGGTATCCACAGCCACGCTCTCCCGCCTGGGGCTGAGCCTGGAGGCGACGGTCCAGCCGCCGTACTGCGGGCTGACGAACAGGGTCCCCCGCTCTGGCTGGCTCACGACGCCGCCCGGAGGCTGCGCGGTGCCCCGACCCGCGGCGGAGGCCGCCGCGCGCAGCGGCAGCCCCAACGTCCGGGTGGTCGAGGACGTCCTGGCCCTGGTCACGTCGTCGCCTCCGACCCTCGTGGGGCGGAACCATCTCACGTGGCTCGTCGTGGTCCAGCGCACGGGCCTGGCCCCCCTCTATGGCGGCGTCTGCCCATCGCCGGCCGGAGGCTTCACCGCCTGCCTGGGCGGCTGGTCTCGCGGGTCCAGCTGGCTCGTGCTGGTCGACGCGAGGACGGCGGGCGTGATGTACACGCTGCCGCTCACACTGCCGACCTTCCGGCCGGGCCGGGGCCACGGCGGGATCGTGGCGCCCCGCGTCTGAGCCGGCGCGGAACGGGGAGCGGCGCGTTACCTCGCGGTGGCCGCGGCGTTGGGTCCGGCATGAAGCGCCGCTGGACCGTCTTCGTCGCCGCGCTCGCCGGTACGGCGGTCCTCGCCATCGGCCTCGGCTACGCCGCCGACCGGCTCGTATCCGGGAGCGCCGCGCCGCGTCTGACCTCGGTCCCCGCCTCGACCCTGAACCGCTACGGCATCAGCCTGGCCGCGGCCTCGGCGCCGCCGTACTGCGGGCCGCTGCAGGCCTGGGGACAGGCCGGCCTGCTCCGGCCGGCGGGCTGTCCGATCACCCGGCAGTCGGCGGAGGCGGCCGCCGCCCGAGTCGACGGTGGCGTCGGGGTCGTGGAGGCGCTCCTCGCCCGGGTCACGTCGTCGCCCAGGGCCGGCGGGCTGTCAGGCCGGCTGGCCTGGGTGGTCGTGGTACGCGGCTTCCCCATCGGTCCCGCGATGCTGCCCAAGATCCGCTGCTCCGTGCCGGTGGGGTCCCCCGGCCCGCCCCCTCCCTGCATCCTCCCGGTCCGCATCCCCAGCTTCACCGAGGTCGTGATCCTGGACGCCTCGTCGGGCCAGGTGCTCACGGTCGTGGGGGCTTCCGGGCCGTTAGCAGGCCCGGTCGGCCTGTCGCCGATGCGCGTGGCGCAGCCGCGCTCCGGGTCGGCGCCGGTCTACACCATCCCGCCGGTCGTCAAGGACTGATCGATCGGGGATCGGAGCGACGGCCCACGGACTCCTCGATCACGTCCGCGGCCCGGCCGTCGCCCGGCAGGCCGCGAGCGCGGATCCGCTCCGCGACCTCGAGCTTCTTCGCCGTGGGCACCGCAGGCCCTACCTTGAACTTCGCCTGGCTGCCACGCACATGCAGGCGCAGCGCGGCCAGCCGCCTGAGCCGGGCGCCGTACATCGGTCCATCCTCGAGCGGGTCGTACCGGCCCTCCGGCTCGTAAGCGGCCAGCAGCCGCGCCAGCGCGGCGGCCACATCCGCCGGCTCCGTGGACCACGTGGCCTCGCATTCGTAGGCGACCGCCCGGAAGTGGAGCGTCGCCCGGCCGGCGTCGCGCTCGTCCACGAAGTCGTGCGGCGTCCAGGTGAGGTAGTCGGACACGAGGAACGTCACCCGGGGCTGCTGGCGCAGGGCCGCGAACGTCGGGTCGGCCTGGACGCAGTGCAGCTCGATGACGTCGCCTCGCTTCAGGAAGGGAAGGATGCTGACCCGCGGGAACCCGTCCGCCGGGGTGGCGATCAGCGTCCCGTGCCGCTGGGCGGCCACGAACGCCTCCGCCTGCGCCGGGTCCGTGGGGTACGAGGCGGAGGGATACATCCCGGTCAGCCCGCCAGCCGCTCGGCCAGGTAGCGCAGGCCGATCGGATAGCGGTGCTGGACGCCGCCGTGGAGCCCGTCGAACAGCTCGAAGCGGAGGTCGGCCACCCCGATCGCCTCCAGCTCGCGCCGGAAGGCGTCGGCGCCGAGGTCGAGGTGGTACTCGTCTCCCCTGCCCGCGTCCACGTAGACAGCTCGCAGCGACCGCAGGGCCTCCGCCCGGGCCGGCGCCATCCGGACGGGGTCCCAGGCCAGCCAGCGGTCCCAGACGCCGGGGTCGAGCCGCCCGGTCAGGGTGTCGAACGGCAGCCTGACGGTGCCGTCGGGATCGGCGGAGTAGCAGGCGGCCATGGCGTACGTTTCGACCAGGGTCGCGTCGTCGGGGCGGGTGAACGCCGGCCGTGACCGGAAGTCGGCCCAGAAGCGCTCGTACGAGCCGTCGTACCCGTCCCTGAGCGCGCGGGCAACCGTGGCGAAGTCGGACAGGTAGCAGTGCTCGAAGAGCGAGTCCCCGGCATGGGTGGCGAGGCCGCCGAAGAGGTCGGGCCGCAGCATCGCCGTGACCATGGCCCCGTAGCCGCCGCTGGAGTGGCCGGAGACGCCGCGGTGGTCGCGGGCGGCCAGCGTCCGGTAGCGGCCGTCCACCCAGGGCACCACGTCCTCGCAGAGGTACGAGTGGTATCGGCCGGTGGCCGGCGAGTCGAGGTACTGGCTGCCGCCCAGCGAGGTCCAGGCGTCCACGAAGACGACCAGCGCGGGCGGCGCGTCGCCGGCGGCGAACAGCCGGTCGGCCATCTCCGGAAACGTGGGCCGGAAGGCGGAGCGGTTGTGCCACATGCCCACCTGGCCCAGGTACCCCTGGAGCACATAGACCGCCGGATAGCGCCGGTCCGGCCCCTCGTCATAGCCGGGCGGCAGGTAGACGAAGACCGGCCGCCGCGCCGGGTCGCCCAGCCGGTTGGCGCGCAGCGCCCGGCTCTCGATCCAGCCCGCTTCGAGGCGGCCGGACCAGGCGAACTCCCAGGGCCCGGCGGTCACGAGACCCGGCTCGCCAGTGCGTCGCCCACCTCGGCCGTGGAGGCCGTCCCCCCCAGGTCGCCCGTGAGCGGGCCGCCGTCCAGGCAGACCGCGTCGATCGCGCGCTCGACGCGGGCCGCCTGCTCCTCGTAGCCGAGGTGGCGCAGCATCAGGGCGGCCGACCAGACCGCGCCGATGGGGTTGGCCCGGCCCTGGCCGGCGATGTCCGGGGCGGAGCCGTGCACGGGTTCGAACATCGAGGGACCGCGGCCGTCGACGCTGAGGTTGGCGCTGGCCGCCAGGCCGAGGCTGCCCTGCAGGGCGGCGCCCAGGTCGGTGAGGATGTCGGCGAAGAGGTTGGAGCCGACGACCACGTCGATCGTGTCGGGCCGGAGCACCATGCGCGCCGCCATCGCGTCCACGTGGACGCGTTCCACCCGCACGCCGGGGAAGTGCCTCGCCAGGCCGGCCACGACCTCGTCCCAGAGCACGTACGAGTACCGGCTGGCGTTGGACTTGGTGACGCTGACCAGGTGGCCGCGCCGCTCGGCCGCCCGCTCGAAGGCGTACCTGGCGCAGCGTTCGATCGCCCGCCTGGTGAACACGGGCACCTCCACCGCGATCTCGGCATCCGTGCCCACGTGGACGCGGCCGCCGGTGCCCGAGTACTCGCCCTCGGTGTTCTCCCTGACGAACAGCATGTCCACGTCCGCGGGCCCGCGCCCGGCCAGCGGGCCCCGAATGCCGGGCAGCAGTCGCACGGGCCGCAGGTTCACGTACTGCTCGAACGTCTTCCGGATCGGGAGCAGGCACTCCCACAGGCTGATGTGGTCGGGGACGGTCGGCCAGCCGACGGCCCCGAGGTAGATGGCGTCGTAGCGGGCCAGTGTGGCGAGCGCATCGTCCGGCATCATGCGGCCGGTCCGTCCCCGATGGTCGCATCCCCATGGCAGCTCCTCGAACTCCAGGGGCACGCCGAGCGCGCGCAGGACCTTCAGGCCCTCCGGCACGACCTCCCGGCCCACGCCGTCCCCGGGGATGACCGCGATCCGATGCGACATGGCTCCGGTGAAGGTAAGGGCCGAGCGGGAGCGTGAGCAAGGGGATGGGAAGACAGGGCGAAGCGCTGACCCCCCTTGCCGATCACAGCTCAAGGGTCATGCCGTCGCGCGCCGCCCTCACCTCCACCCCGGTGCGCTGCGCCATGTCGGCGGCGACCTCCCAGGGGTGCGCTCGCCAGACCTGCATGCCGAAGTGCGTGATGATCGCCAGGCGCGGACAGGCCTCGCTGATGATCCGCTCCGCGTCGTCCAGCCCGAGGTGGGGCAGCTCGGGCCGGGCGTGGGCCAGCACCGTGTGGATCACCATCACGTCCGCGTCGTGGTCCGCGGCGATGCCGTCGTAGTACTTGGAGTCGGTCACCCACCCCAGCGCCGGCCGCGACCCGCTCCCGCCGGTCCCGAACCGGAACCCGTACGTCTCCACCCCGTGCACGTGGCGCCTGGTCGTGACGAAGGAGACCTCCTCCAGGCGATAGGCAGTCTCCGGCTCGAGGCGGACCAGGACGTTCGGGAAGTGACGGAGGTACCGCAGCACTACGGGGTCGTCGTCCAGGGCGTCGCCGGGGCAGTAGAGGGTGCCGCGGGGCCGGAATCCGCCCTCGGTCATGGCCTCGATCATCACGTTGACGTCGCCGCAGTGGTCCAGGTGGCGGTGGCTGAGCAGGATGCCGTCGAGCTGGGTGAGGTCGACCTCGCGCTTCGCGTACTGGACCACCGCTCCCGGTCCCGGGTCCATGGCCAGGCGGGTGCTCCCCGCCTCGAGGTAGAGGCCGCCAGAAGCCGCCAGCTGCCTGGCCACCATGAAGCGGGCGCCGGCGGTGCCCATGAACGTCAGCTTCACGGTGTCACCACGTCCGCCCGCGGCCCGCGTGTCATCGCTGGAATCCGGCAGAGTCGCACCACGCCGGCCAGGGTATCGGTCCACGGGAGGCCGGCGCCCCCGGACGGCGGGGCGCCACGGGGCGCCGAGCAGTAAGCTTCGAGCTGCAGTGGCGCGCTGTCCGTACCTCGAGCAGCTCCTGAAGGAACGGCACGGCCCGCTGCGCGTCTATCGGTTCGACTGCCATGTCGACCGCCGGTCGAAGCGCAGGCTGGCGCTGCACGACTCACCGCCGATCTGCGTTCGGGACTTCGAGGAATGCCCCCTCTACCAGGAGGAGCGGCAGCGCGAGGACGGGGTCATCCGCCGCTACACCGACTGATGCGCGGAACCGGGCCTGTAACGCCGGGACCCGACCGCTCGTACCGGAAGTGAGCACGTGGACGACGCTGAAGCGGTCCGGCTGGTCCTGGCCGGCGACCATCGGGGGGCGGCGTGCCTGATCGAGAAGTACCAGATGGACGTGTACAACGCGAGCCTCCGCATCGTTGGCAACCCGGCAGACGCCGAGGACGTGACGCAGGACACGTTCCTGGCGGCCCTCCACCGCATGTCGAGCTTCCGGCCGGACCAGGCTATGAGCCCCTGGCTGCGGACGATCGCTCGCAACCGCTCGATCGACCTGGTCAGGCGCCGGGCGCGCGAGCCCCAGCCGGAGCCGCTGCGCGCCGAGAACGTGGAGACCGCTGCCCTGGGCCGGCTGGAGGCGGCTCGCGTGCGGGCGGCCCTGGACCGGCTGCCCGTCCGGGACCGCACGCTCCTGGTCCTGCGCTACTGGGAGGACCAGCCCGTGGAGCTGGTCGCTCGCGCGATGAACATGACCGACGGTGCCGCCAGGGTCGCCCTGCTGAGAGCGCGCCGCGCGCTCGGG
>DATFRD010000238.1:0-2182 GCA_035263645.1 Candidatus Dormiibacterota bacterium
GGCCGCTGGGGCGGCCTCCTCCCCCGCGAGGGGGAGGGTCTCGGGCCGGGTGACGACCCGAGCGACCCCCCTCCGGCCGCTGGGGCGGCCTCCTCCCCCGCGAGGGGGGAGGGTCTCGGGCCGGGTGACGACCCGAGCGACCCCCCCTCCGGCCGCTGGGGCGGCCTCCTCCCCCGCGAGGGGGGAGGGACTCGGGCCGGGTGACGACCCGAGCGACCCCCCTCCGGCCGCTGGGGCGGCCTCTCCCCCGCGAGGGGGGAGGGACTTTCTGACGTAACACCGGCACGAGCCCGCGCGTAAGGAGTGCGTGGGTCGCCACTCCTCGCCCGGGGTTCCGTCGCCGAAACGACATATCGGTGACACAGGCGGTGCTTACTCTCCGGGCGATCGAGGTGCCCCGCGGGGCGTGTCCAACCCAACCGGAGGTGATCCCAGGCGTGTCTGACCACATCATCGAAGCGACCGGGGTCCGCAAGCTCTACGACACCGGCCGGCACCGCGTCGAGGCCCTGGCCGGCGTGGACCTGACCGTACGGCGCGGCGAGGTCGTCGCCGTGATGGGCCCGAGCGGCTGCGGCAAGACGACGCTGCTCAACTGCCTCAGCGGACTCGACACCATCGACGCCGGCCGCGTGCGGATCGCCGGCCAGGACCTCCGTGACCTGACGGACAACCAGAAGACCGACTTCCGCGCGCGCCAGATGGGCTTCGTCTTCCAGACGTACAACCTGCTGCCGGTGCTCAGCGGCATCGAGAACGTCGAGCTGCCCATGCTGGTCAGCGGCGTCCGTCCCTCGGTCGCCCGCCGCCGGGCCAGGGAGGTCGTCGACCTGGTCGGCCTGCTGCCGTGGGCCAACCACCGCCCGGCCGAGATGAGCGGCGGCCAGCGCCAGCGGTTCACGGTCGCGCGCGCCCTCGCCACCCGCCCCGCGATCGTGTGGGCGGACGAGCCGACCGGCGCGCTCGACAGCGAGAGCAGCGCCGCGATCATGGAGCTGATGCTCGAGCTGAACCGGCAGTCCGAGCAGACCTTCGTGTGGGTGACGCACGCCGAGGAGATCGGCGCCCTCGCCCAGCGGCTCGTGCGCATGCGCGACGGCCGGATCTTCTCGGACAGCGGCGACCGGCTGGCCGAGCCGGCGGTGGCGTCGCGATGATCGCCGCGCTCGGCGTATCGCCCGCCACCCTCGCAGCGTGGGTGGCCGGCGGGGTCGGCCTGCTCTTGCTGGTCCTGCTCGGCTTCGCCGCGGTGAACCGGGTGCTGCTGGTGATGGCGCTCCGCAACATCCCCCGGCGACGCTCCCAGACGGCGCTGATCGTGGTCGGGCTGATGCTCGCCAGCCTCATCATCACGGCCTCGTTCACGGTCGGCGACACGCTGACGTACTCCCTGCAGTCGATCGAGATGAAGCAGATCGGCGGGATCGACGAGGCCGTGGCCCGCCAGAGCTCGTTCACGCCGGCGGGGGCGGGAACCTCCGATGCGGACTTCTTTACCGCCGCCCAGGCCGCAGACGCCGTCGACCACGCCCGCGCGGACCCGAACGTCGACGCCGCGGCCGGCGTCATCGTCGCACCGGGGGCGGTCAGCGACGCCACCACCGGCCAGGCCAGCTCGGAGAACGTGGTCGCGTTCGGCGTGCCCGCCGAGTTCGACCGGCTCTGGGACGGCCTCCGGGACCGCTCGGGCCGAACGCTCTCCGTGACCGACCTCGCGCCGGACGAGGTCTTCCTGGGCACGGCACTCGCGGACCGGCTCAACGCTTCGGCGGGCGACCGGATCCAGCTCATCGTCCAGGGCAAGCCGACCGCCGTCCGGGTGCGGGACGTCCTCGACACCGAGGTCGACCCGACGATCGCCCAGCACGGCCCGATCACCGGCACCGTGCTGCTGCCTCTGTCGACGATGCGAACGGTGCTGGGCCGGCCCACCGGCTTCAACCTCGTGTACGTCCACAACCGCGGCACGGGCGGCGTGGACGACCTCGGTCCCGACGGCAGCACCGGGCAGGAGATCGTGCGGCGGCTGAGCGGCGCGTTCATCGACGACACCGGCGCAGCGGAGCTCCGGGCCTACCTGGAGCAGCCGGCGATCCGGCGCCAGATCCAGGCCGTGCACGACCAGGCGGGCATCCTCGACCCGACCAAGCCGCTCGACCAGCAGCTGCTCGTCGAGCTCGGG
>DATFRD010000239.1:0-10264 GCA_035263645.1 Candidatus Dormiibacterota bacterium
CACCCGCCCGCACCCCTGGAGCTCCGCCGGGCGCTGGGGGTGGTCGACCGCACCGTCGACGACTACGTCGTCAACTCAAGGATCGCCGCGTGAGAGAACTTGCCTCGATGCTTCAGATCCCGTTCACCAAGGAGCTCTAGCACGCGGGCCGCCGACGTCTTCACAGGGCCCGTTGCGCAGCGAACGCATGTTCGGCTATCCTGGGCCGCATGTTGCAGGAGCTGCACGTCCGGGACCTGGCCCTGGTCGACAGCGCGTGTCTGCGCCTGGGTCCGGGTCTGAACCTGCTCACCGGCGAGACGGGGAGCGGCAAGTCGCTGATCGTCGATGCCCTCGGCCTCAGCCTGGGGGCGCGGGCCAGCACGGACCAGGTCCGCCAGGGGGCGGACCGCGCGCGCGCCGAGGCGCTCTTCGACGTGAGCTCGGTGGCGCCGGCGCTGGGTGTGCTCGCCGCGATGGGCCAGGAGCCGGGCACGGACCTGGTGCTGGCCAGGGAGGTGGGCCGGCGGGCCACGGCCAGGCTGAACGGGCGTCCCGCCACCCCGGGCCAGCTGCGGGAGCTCGGCCGGGTCCTGGTCGGCATCCACGGCCAGCACGACCAGCGCCTGCTCATGGACCCCGAGGCGCAAACGCTGCTGCTGGATGCGTTCGCCGGCGCTCTGGCGGCGAGAGATGCCGCCGCGGCGGCGCATGCGGCCTGGGCATCGGCGGCCGGGCGGCTGGCCGACCTCCGCCGCGTCCAGGCTCGCGGCCAGCGCGAGGAAGAGTACCTGCGCTGGCAGCTGGAGGAGCTGCAGGGGGCGGCCCTCAGGGCCGGCGAGGACGAGGACCTCGTCGCCGAGCGGGCCGTGGTGCGGAACGCGGCGCGCCTCGCCGAGCTCGTGGGTGCCGCCGTCGAGGCGGCGCGGGGCGACGAGGGGCCGGCCGCCGCCTCGCGCGGGGTGCGCGCAGCGGCTGAGCTCGACCCGCGTCTGGTGGAGCTCGCCGGGCGGCTGGACGGATTGGTGTCGGAGCTCGCCGACGCGTCCGCCGAGCTCCGCCGCTACCTGGAGCTTCTCGACTCCGACCCGGCTCGCCTCGAGGCGATCGAGGCTCGCCTGGCGGCGCTCGAGCAGCTCAAGCGCAAGTACGGCGGCAGCGTCGAGTCCGCCATGGCCGAGCGGGACCGGCTGGAGGCGCAGCTGGGCCGGGCCGAGGACCTGGACGCGGCGCTGGCCGGGGCGGAGCGGGAGGCCGAGCGCACGCAGGAGGAGCTGCGGGCGGCAGCGGCGGAGCTGACTGCCCTGCGCACGGAGGCCGCTCACCGGCTGGGCAGCGCCGTCACGGGCGAGCTGGCGGGGCTGCACCTGCAGGACGCGGTCCTCGAGGTCCGGCTGCGGCCCCGACCCGAGCTGGCCGCCGACGGAGCCGAGGAGGCCGAGATGCGCTTCTCGGCCAACCGTGGGGAGCCGCCGGCGCCGCTGGCCCGGGTCGCGTCCGGCGGCGAGCTGTCGCGGGTCATGCTGGCGATCCGGACCGCCGGTGCCGAGTCGGAGCGCCTGCCGACGCTGGTGTTCGACGAGGTGGACGCCGGCATCGGCGGTGAGGCGGCGGTGCAGGTGGGGCTGCGCCTCAAGACTCTCGGGGCGACGCGCCAGGTGCTGGTGGTCACGCACCTGGCCCAGATCGCGTGCTATGCCGACCGGCACCTCGTGGTGGAGAAGACCGCAGGGGTCGGCGGCCGCAACGTGGTGCGGGTCCGCGAGCTGGTCACCGACGACGAGCGGGCGAGGGAGCTGGCCCGAATGATGAGCGGTGCCCTCACGGACAAGGCGGTGGCGAGGGCCCGCGAGCTGCTGGAGGAGGCCCGGGCGGTGCGTCCGCCCATTCGCGCCGTGGCCTGACACTGCAGGCGGGAGCAGGCCCTGGATGGGACCCGATGCGGATCTCGACCGATCGCCCGATCCGGAACGATCTCGCGCCCATCGCCCCGCTGCGTGCGACCTGACCGGGAACCGTTATCGTTCGGGTCGTGCGTCATGCGATCCTCGGCGCCGGCGGGATCGGCCTCCTGGTGGGCGGCGCCCTCGCCCAGGCGGGGGAGCCCGTTCTGCTGGTGCTTCGCCCACGAACGCTGGAGGAGTATCCGGGCGGGATCCACGTGGAGAGCGTGGTCCTGGGTGACTTCGACGTGGACGTGCCGGCCGCCGCCCGGCTGGACCGGGAGGTGGACGTGCTCTGGGTCGCGGTCAAGGCGACGCAGCTGGAGGAGGCCCTGCAGGTCGTCTCGCCGGCGGTCGCCCCGGAGGCCGTGGTCGTGCCCCTCCTGAACGGCGTCGACCACATGGCCCGCCTCCGCGCGGTGTTCGGCGATATGGTGGTCGCCGGCGCCATCCGGGTCGAGTCGGAGCGGGTGGGGCCCGGGCATGTCGTCCAGGCGAGCCCGTTCATCTCGATCGAGCTTGCGCCGCCGCGCGGGCTGGGAGAGCGGGTGGACGCGATCGCCACGGAGCTGCTCCGGTCCGGGCTGCCGTGCACGGTGCGCGAGAGCGAGGTGGACGTGCTGTGGGGGAAGCTGGCGCTCCTGGCTCCGCTGGCCCTGGCTACCAGCGCGGTCGGCGAGCCGATCGGGGCGGCCCGCGACGACCCGGTCGTCCGCCGCCTGATGTGCCAGGCGGCGCGCGAGGTCTGCGCGATCGGCTCCGCCGAGGGTGCCGTCCTGGACCCGGAGGTCTTCATCGCGGCCCTCCTGGGCGTGCCCGCCGACATGCGCAGCTCGATGCAGAAGGACCTGGCGGCCGGCCGGGAGCCGGAGCTCGACGCGATCGCGGGGGCGGTGCTCCGGCGCGGTCGCGAGCTCGGCATCCCGACGCCGGCGGTGGCGGACCTGGCCCGACGCGTTGGCGCCGCGACGGCTCTTTAGCGGACCCGGGGACCGCCGCATCCGGCGCGCCCTCGTCATCTCGGCCCACCCCGACGACCTCGACTTCTTCGCGGCCGGGACCGTCCTGCTGATGTCGCGGCGGGGGGTGCAGGTCGGCCTCGTGGTCGTGACGTCGGGCGACAAGGGCAGCCGCGACGGGAACACGTCGGGGGCGGAGCTGGCGGCGATCAGGGAACGTGAGCAGGTCGCGTCGGCGGCGGTTCTCGGCGCTGGCGATGTCCGCTACCTCCGCCACGCGGACGCCGAGGTCGTGGACAGCCTGCGGCTGCGGGGCGAGCTGGTGCGGGAGATCCGGCGAGCCCGACCCGACGTCATGCTGACGTTCGACCCGATGCCCGGCTACCGGCAGCATCCCGACCACCGCAACGTGGGCCGCGTCGCCATGGACGCCGCCTGGCCCTGCGCGCGCGACCCCCTCACCTTCCCGGACGCGGGACCGCCCCACGAGACCGCCGAGGCGTGGCTCTTCGGCGGCCCGGAGGGAGCGAGGGTGGATCTCAGGGTCGACGTCGCGTCGGTGCTGGACGTGAAGATACGGGCGCGGCTCGAGCACCGGAGCCAGACGCGCGACCCGGCCGCGCTGGAGCGCCGCTGGCGGAGACTCGGCACCGAGGAGCGCTTCGCGCAGGTCGACCTGCGCTGACGGCGCCGCACCCCTCGGTTTGCCGGCCGCACCCCGCCGGGTCAGTCGGGCGTCGAGGGGTGCGGGAGGCCCGGGGCTATGATTGCCTGCCGTGGATCAGCCGGGTGCGGGCAGGGCGCGGCTGGAGGTGACCACGCCGGTCTTCGAGGGTCCGCTCGAGCTGCTCCTGGTGCTCGCCGAGCGGGAGGAGATCGACATCCTCGAGGTCTCGCTGGCAGGGCTGACGGATGCCTACCTGGCGGAGATCGGAGCGCTCGAGAAGCTCGACCCGACCGAGATGGCCGAGTTCCTGTGGCTCGCTGCCCGGCTCCTCCTGCTCAAGTCCATCCGGCTGCTCCCCGGTGAACGGCCGGACGACGAGGAGGCCGACCTGCTGGGCTGGGAGGAGGATGTCAGGGAGCGCCTGCTCGAGTATCGCGCGTACAAGGAAATGGCGGAGAAGCTGATGGAGCGGGTGGCCGCCGACGAGCCCAGCTTTCCAGCGCCCGTGCGGTCGGTCGAGGTCGACGGCCAGGAGGAGCCGCTCCAGGTGGCTGCGCTGCTCGCCGCCTTCCAGGCGATCCTGGCGCGCGTGCCCCCCAGGCCGCTGGTCTACGCCGGCACCGCCTGGACGGTGGAGGACAAGGTGGCCGCGCTGGAGCTTCGCCTCCGCGCCGGCGGCTTCGAGCTCGTCGACGTCATCCTCGAGTGCAGCGACCGGCTGGAGGCGGTGGTGACGTTCGTGGCCGTCCTCGAGCTCCTGCGCCGGGGCGCGATCAGGGTTCGGCAGGAGCGCAACTTCGGCCGGATACTGGTGGAAGCGGCGTGACCAGCCTGGCAGCGGCGATCGAGGCGGTGCTGTTCAGCTCCAACCGGGCGCTCAGGGTGCGGGAGCTGCAGCAGGTGACGGACAGCGACCGGCAGGGCGTCGAGCACGCGCTCGACGAGCTCCGGGACTCGCTGACCCATCGCGGCCTCATGCTCCAGCGCCACCACGACCAGGTGCAGCTCGTGACCCGCCCCGAGCTGGCCGCGTACGTGCGCCGGGCTCTGCGGCCCGAGGTGACCGGGCGCCTGTCCGCCGCGGCGTACGAGACGCTGGCGATCGTCGCCTACCAGCAGCCGGTCACCCGGGTGAAGATCGAGGAGATCCGCGGCGTCAACTCGGACGGCGTGATCGCGAACCTGGAGCTGCGCGACCTCGTCCGGGAGGTCGGCCGGGGCACCGGGCCGGGCCAGCCGAAGCTGTACGGCACGACCATCAGGTTCCTCCGGATGCTCGGCCTGGAGTCGCTCCAGGACCTCCCGTTCCCGGACGCGAACGAGGCCTCCGAGGAGGAGCCGGGGCCCGAGCCCGAGCCCGAGCCGGCCCCGCCGGACGAGGAGGTGGCGCCATCCCCGAGCGCCTGAACCGGTATCTCGCGAGGGCCGGGGTGGCCTCGCGCCGCGCCGCCGACGCGCTCATCGCGTCCGGCGCGGTGCGGGTGAACGGCCGCCGGCCGCCGGAGAACGGCATGCTCGTCGAGCCTGCCGGCGATCGCGTGACCGTCGACGGTGAGCCGGTCCGGCCCCCCGACGAACACCGGTACCTGGCACTGCACAAGCCGCCCGGGGTGCTGGTGACTGCGAGCGACCCGCGGGGCCGGACCACCGTGTTCGACCTCCTTCCCGCCGACTCGGGCAGGCTCTTCGCGGTGGGCCGCCTGGACTGGGCCACATCCGGCCTGCTGCTGCTGACGGACGACGGCGACCTGGCCAACCGCCTCGCGCATCCACGCTACAAGGTGGCCAAGGAATACGTGGCGCTGGTGACGGGCGTGCCGGGCGACCGGGACCTCCGCGTCCTGCGGCAGGGGGTCGAGCTGGACGACGGCCCCACGCAGCCCGCCCAGGCGGAGCTGCTGGGCCTGGAGGGCGGTCGGGCCCGGCTGCGGGTGGTCATCCGGGAGGGCCGGAACCGGCAGGTCCGGCGGATGCTGGAGGCCGTGGGGCACCCGGTCCAGGCGCTGAGTCGGACGGCCTTCGGTCCGATCCGGCTGGGCCGCCTCCGGCCCGGCGGCTGGCGCCGGCTGCGCCCACCGGAGGTCGACGCGCTGAGGGCAGCCGCCGGCCTGACCGGGGCGCCGCCCTCGGCCGGGGCGGAGACGGAGGGCGGCGCGGCCCCGACCGGCAGCCGCGCGGTCACCGGTCGGCGGCCGTGATCATCGCCATCGACGGACCGGCCGGGTCCGGCAAGTCGGCGGTCGGCCGCCGCGTCGCGGACGCTCTCGGGCTGCCCTTCGTCGACAGCGGGCTGATGTACCGGGCCGTGGGCCTCCTGGCCCTGGAGCACGGCGTCGCGCTCGACGACGCCGGGGCCCTGGCCCGACTGGCCGGGGCGACGACGATCCGCATCGAGGGTCGCTGCGTCAGGGCCGATGGCCACGACTACACGGCGGACGTCTACCGGCCGGAGCTGAGCGCGGCCGCCTCCATGGTGGCCCAGGTGCCCGGCGTCCGGTTCGCCGTCGTGACCCAGCTCCGGTCCCTGGCGCCCAGCGGTGTCGTGATGGCCGGCCGCGACATCGGCACCGTCGTGTTCCCTGCCGCCCGCTGGAAGTTCTACCTGACCGCCAGCGCCGAGGAGCGGGCCCGCCGCCGGGCGGCCCAGATGGCGGAGCGCGGCGAGCACGCAGATCCCGTGCAGCTCCGGGTGGAGGTCGAGGAGCGGGACCGGCGCGACGCAGACCGTGCGGTGGCGCCGATGCGGCCGGCCGGTGACGCGGTGGTGCTGGAGACGGACGGCATGGACCTGCCGGCCGTGGTCGCCGAGGTGCTGCGCCGCGTCGGGGGTGGGACCCCGCCCGACCCGGCGGCGCACGTCCCCCGTGCCGAGCGGGGTCCCGATAGCTGACGTGTACGCACTGCTGCGCGCGCTGATGCGGCTCATCGTCCGCGCGTACCTGGGCGGCCGGTTCCGGGTGTGTGGGCTCGAGAACGTCCCCCGCAGTGGCGCGCTCGTCGTCTGTGCGAACCACGCGTCGACCATCGACCCGCCGCTGCTCCCCGCCTACCTGCCCCGCGCCGACTCCTGGAGCATGGCCAAGGCCGAGTGGTTCGCGAAGCCTGGCCTGACGCCCTGGCTCTTCAGGCAGTATCACGCGTTCCCCATCGTGCGTCACTCACCCGACCGACGGGGCCTGCGCCGCTCCATGGCCGTGCTCCAGGCGCGGAGCGCGCTGATCGTGTATCCGGAGGGCCATCGCGTGGAGATGGGCGGCCTGCTGGCCGCCGAGCCTGGCGCCGGCTTCCTCGCCCGCAGCACCCGGTCGCCCGTTCAGCCGGTGGGGCTCGTGGGGACGCGCGCATGCTTCCCCCGGGGGGCGCGGTGGCCGCGGCGGGTGGCGGTGGAGGTCCGGTTCGGCGTGCCGATCCGGATCCGCGAGCGCCGGGCGGACGGCCGCCGCGTCCAGAACCGCGAGGCGGCGGACGCCATCATGCTGGCGATCGCCGAGCTGCTGCCGCCCGAGATGCGCGGTGCGTACGCGGACCTCGATGCGCTGCGCGAGCGGCTGGACGGCGTCTGGGAACCCGCGGCGCCGGAGCCCCTGCAGGCGGGCGACCCGGCCGGCCCTCGCCTCTAGAATCGCGGTCGTAAGTGGAGTACGTCGCCCTCGACCTGGAGACGACGGGGCTCGACCCCGAGCGCGACCGGGTCATCGAGGTGGGTGCGGTGGTCTTCACGGCTGCGGGCGTACAGGATCGGCTCGAGCGTCTGGCCGACCCGGGCCGATCGGTTCCCGAGGCCGTCCTGCGGCTCACGGGCATCGACCCGGAGGACCTCGCCCGCGCACCCGCCTCCCGGACCGCGCTGCTGGAGCTGGCCGGGCTGCTCCGGGGCCGGCAGGCGGTGGGTCACGGGGCTCGACTGGACGTCGACTTCCTGGTCGCAGCCGGGCTCTGGCCGGCTGGCGGCGAGATCCTGGACACGCTGGACGTCGCCCGGATCCTGATGCCCGGGGCGGCCAGCCACAGCCTGCCGGCCCTGGCCGCCCAGCTGGGGCTGGACCAGCCGCGGCCGCACCGGGCCCTCGACGACGCGGACGCGACCCGCCAGCTCCTCCTCAGCCTGCGGCAGGTCGCCGCCGGTCTCGAGGAGCGGCTGCGGGACGCGATCCTGGCGCTGGTCGCGCCGTACGGCTGGGCGATCGCGAGCTTCTTCGCCGAGGCGCTGACGGCGCCGGCGCCCACCGGGGCAGGCCAGGTCTCCGACAGCCGATCGCCGGTCCAGGCCGGCGGTCGCGGCCGGGACGCGGTGGACGACGACCCCCGGGCGCTGGCCGCGCTGCTCGCCCCGGGCGGCCCGCTCGCCGCCGCGCTGCCTGGCTACGAGCACCGGGAGGCTCAGCTGCAGATGCTCCTGGCCGTGGCTCAGATCATGCGGAGGGGCGGCCGCCTGGTGGTCGAGGCCGGGACGGGTACCGGCAAGAGCCTGGCCTACCTGGTGCCGGCGCTGGCCAGGGCGGTGCGCCGTGGCGAGCGGGTCGTGGTCTCCACGCACACCCACACCCTCCAGGACCAGCTGGTGCTGAAGGACATCCCGGCCCTCCGGGCCTGGCTGCCCTGGGACTTCCGGGCGTGCCTGCTGAAGGGCCGCGCCAACTACATCTCGCTGCGCCGCTGGCGGCGCTACGTCGGAGAGCCGTGCCGTGACGCGGAGGAGCTGAAGTTCAAGCTGAAGGTGCTGGTGTGGCTGGACCGGACGCAGACCGGGGACCGCTCGGAGCTGCGTCTCCAGGGCCCGGAGGAGGCGTACTGGGCCCGGATCGCCTCCGACCCGATGGACTGCGTCGGGCTCCACTGCCGGGAACAGGACTGCTTCGTGCACCGCGCCAGGGCCGAGGCCGAGCGGGCGGACCTGGTCGTGGTCAACCACGCCCTGCTCCTGGCGGATGCCGGCACCGGGGGCGGTCTCATCCCGGCGTACCAGCATCTGGTCGTCGACGAGGCGCACCACCTGGAGGACTCGGCGACCGAGAGCCTGCGCTGCGACGTCGACGGGCCGGGCCTGGACGCTCTCCTCCGCCGGCTGGTGGTCGAGGAGGACGGGCGCCGGGCGGGACTCCTCCCGAGCGCCCGGCTGCAGCCCAACCTGGGCTCGTCAGGCGACGCGCTGGACGAGGCGGAGCCTGCCGCGCTGGCGGCCACGCGGCACTGCGCGGAGCTGTTCCGGTGGGCCGCCGAGTGGGCGCGCGGGCAGCTCCCCGAGGAAGGGCTGCGGCGAGAGGAGGCGGTGCGGCTGACGCCGGAGCAGCGCGAGCGTGCCGATTGGCCTGCCCTGGCCGGCCTCGCCGGCGAGGCGGCCGTCGCGCTGGCCAGGCTGGACACGCACCTCCGCCGGGCGATCGCCCTGAGCCGCGACTGGCTGGGCGGGCGAGAGCCGAACCATGTGCTGCGGGAGCTGGAGACCATCCGATCGCGGCTGGCCGAGGCGGCGGACCTCGTCGAGCAGGCGTTCCAGCGCGCCGACCCGAACCGCGTGTACTGGTTCTCGGTCCAGGCCCGGACCAATGGGCTGGTCCTCAGGTCGGCCCCGCTGGAGGTGGGGGCGCTGCTGCGCGAGAACGTGTTCGCGGACCTGCACAGCCTGGTCCTGACCTCGGCCAGCCTGGCGGTTGCGGGCAGCTTCGGCTACCTGTGCTCGCGGGTGGGGCTCGGCCCCGAGGTCGAGACGCTGCTGCTGGCGTCGCCCTTCGACTACCTGGACCAGGCGCTGGTCTGCCTGCCCACAGACGTGCCCGAGCCGCCGTCGGAGGCCTTCGAGGTGGCCGTCGAGGAGATCGTGGCCGACGTCGCTGCGCGGCTCCACGGCCGCACCCTGGCCCTCTTCACGTCGCACAACCAGCTGCGCAACGTCTACACGGCGCTGAAGCACCGGCGCGACCTGGACGAGGTGCTCATCCTGGGCCAGGGCATCGATGGCCAGCGCCGGCAGGTGCTGCGGACGTTCGAGGAGAGCGACCGGCCCCTGCTGCTGGGCACGTCCAGCTTCTGGGAAGGCATCGACGTCCCCGGCGACCAGCTCTCGTGCGTGGTGATCGTGCGGCTGCCGTTCCAGGTGCCCACCGAGCCGGTCTTCGCCGCCAGGGCCGAGCGGCTTCGCGACCCGTTCCTGCAGTACGCGCTGCCCCAGGCCGCGCTCCGGCTCAAGCAGGGCTTCGGCCGCCTGATCCGGCGCAGCGACGATCGCGGAGCCGTCGTGATCCTGGACAGCCGCATCCTGGAGCGCGACTACGGGCGCGCCTTCCTCGAGGCGCTGCCGCCGGCATCGCGCTACCTGGGCCCGGCCGCGGTGATCGGCGAGCGCATCCAGGAGTGGCTCCAGGAAAGGACGGAGGCGCCAGGTAAGCAAGGGCTTGGCCCGAGCGTGTAAGTCCGTCCTCCCGCTGCCGCCGACGCCACAGATAGCCCCGAAGGGAGGCACCGAAGGTGCCCCGGAAGTCCCAGAAAGAGGGGGGTTTCGGAAGGGGGGGCCCGCCCCCCCTTGCATCTACCTGCAGTCGTCGACGACCGCGATGGTGCGGCCGTCGTCGAACACCGCGTGGTAGCGGATGACGACCGCGTCGTTCGGGGCGAACGGGCACGGGGCGTGCCTGACCGGCTGGTCGGGGTTCGCGTAGGCGATGGGCAGGCGGAGGTCGCCGATCCCCGTCCCCTCGGCCAGCTCTCCGCCGCCGACG
>DATFRD010000240.1:0-5461 GCA_035263645.1 Candidatus Dormiibacterota bacterium
CGCGCACCGCGCCGCCCGCCAGCTCCAGGTCTTCGGGGTCGACCTCCAGCTGCTCCGACGCGATCTGACGCGCTCTCTGGGCGACCTGGAGCGCGGCGGCGTGCATGGCGTTGCCGGCGGTGACCGCGCCCCGCGACGCGAACGTGCCCACGCCCCACGGGAACCGGCGGGTGTCGCCGCTGTGAACCTCGACGTCGGCCACGTCGACGCCCAGCACGTCCGCGACGACCTGGGCCAGGACCGTCGCGTGGCCCTGGCCCTGGCTGGGGATGCCGGTGGCTGCCACCACCCGGCCGGAGACCAGGACCTGGACGTGAGCGCCCTCGTAGGGGCCGACGCCGGTGCCCTCGACGTACATCCCCAGGCCCATGCCCACGCCCTCGCCGGCGGGCCTGGGACCGAGCCGGCGCAGGCACTCCTCGAGCAGCCTCGGGTAGTCCCCGCTGTCGTAGACCGCACGGCCCCCGTCCTGCCACATGATGCCGGTGTCGTGGGGGAAGTCCGCGGGCTGGATCAGGTTGCGCCGGCGGACCTCGGCCCGCTCCACGCCGACCTCCGCGGCCACCGCGTCCATGACCCGCTCCATAACGAAGCACGCGTGCGGGCGGCCGGCGCCCCGGTAGGGCGAGGTCGGGGTGGCGTTCGTGTAGACGTCGCGGAAGCGGACCCGGTAGGCGGGGACGCGGTACGGGCCGGTGACCTGGGCGGCGGTGATGATGGGCAGGATGATCCCGTAGGGCGTGTAGGCGCCCGCGTCGTGGAGGAAGTCCACGTCAAGGGCGACGATCTGGCCGTCCTCGTCGAACCCGGCCCGGACGTCGTGGACCTGGGCCCGCTCGTGGTTCACGGCCAGGAAGTGCTCGGCCCGGTCCTCCGTCCACTTGACGGGCCTGCCCAGCTGCATGGCCGCGTGCGGGACCAGCAGCTCGTCCGGGTAGAACAGCATGATCTTCGGGCCGAAGCCGCCGCCGACGTCTGGAGCGATCACCTCGACCGACGTCTCGGGCAGGCCGAAGAGCACCGCCAGCCCGCCCCGGATCGAGGTCGGCGACTGGGTGGAGTCGTACACGACCAGGCGCCGTTCGGCCGTGTCCCACCGGGCCCACACGGCGCGGGCCTCCAGGGGCTGGGCCGCGGCCCTCTCGCAGCGAAGCCGGAGACCGAGCCGGCGGGGGGCGGCGACCAGCGCCGCGTCGACGTCGGCGGTCTCCTGCGTCAGGTCGGCGGCGACGTTGCCCGGCACGTCGTCGTGGACCAGGTGGCGCGCCTCGGCGGCGGCCTCGGGGCTCACGACGGCCGGCAGCGGCTCGTACTCCACCTGGACCAGCTCGGCGGCGTCCTCCGCGAGGTAGCGGTCCTCGGCCACCACGAACGCCACGGCCTCGCCGGCGTAGCGGACGACGCGGGAGGCCAGGCAGCGCTGGGTGCGGCCGTGCGTCAGCGCCGGGTGCGGGATCAGGAGGGGGAGGTCCTGCTCGCCGAAGGGCAGGTCGGCCGCGGTGTAGACGGCGGCCACGCCCGGTGCCCGCCGCGCGGCCTCCACGTCGATCGACCGGATGCGGGCGTGCGCGTAGGGGGAGCGGACGAAGCAGCCGTGCAGCGCCTGCTCGTCGAGGTCGTCCGTGTACCGTCCGGCGCCCCGGAGCAGGCGCTCGTCCTCCACGCGCTGGACCGGGGCGCCGAACCAGCGGGTGGTCACGAGGTCTCTCGCAGCAGCTCGACCGCCCGCCGGGCGGCGCGCCGGATCGACGCGTAGCCGGTGCACCGGCAGAGGTTGCCGGCGATTCCCTCCTCGAGCTCCTCCGGCGTGGGGTCGGGGTTGGCCGCGAGCAGGCCCACGACTGCGAGCACGAACCCCGGCGTGCAGAAGCCGCACTGCAGCGCGTGGCACTCGTGGAACGCCCGCTGCACGGGGTGCAGGTCGCCGCCGGCGGCCAGGCCCTCGATCGTCGTCACCCGGTGTCCCGCCGCCTGCACGGCCAGCATCAGGCAGGAGCGGACCGGGCGGCCGTCGAGCAGCACCGTGCAGCAGCCGCAGACGCCGTGTTCGCAGCCGACGTGGGTGCCGGTCAGGCCCAGGTCGCCCCGGAGGTAGTCCGAGAGGAGACGGCGGGCGCTGGCCGGGGGCCGGCGCTCCACGCCGTTGACGATCACGCCTCACCCATCGCGCGCGCCGCCAGCACCCGGACCAGGTGGAGCTTGAACTCGGGGGACGCCTCCAGGTCGCCGCTCGGGCTGAGGCCGCGCGCCGGGTCGGCCGGGTCGGCCAGCACCGCCGTCGGGGCCACGCCGAAGAGGGCCAGCCGGTCCCGGTGGCGGGCCACGCCCGCCATCGCGAAGTCACCGTGGCGGCGGGACTCCTCGGCCAGCGCCACGTCGGCGGCGTCGTGGGCCGGGAACCAGGCCTCGGTCACCAGCTCGTCCGGCTCCAGGGCCGTCTCGAACGGGCCCCGGAACAGGGTCGCGGCGTCGAGCGTGCGCGTGCCGCGCAGCGAGCGGGCGACGACGTGCCCGCCGAGGACGAGGAGCACAGCGCAGAGCTCGGCGGCCGGGTCGGCGTGGGCCAGGCTGCCGCAGACGGTGCCCCGGTTGCGGATGACCTGGTGGGCGACGTGACGGAGGGCCAGGGGCAGCAGCGGGCAGCGCGCGTGCAGGCCGGGGTCGCGCTCGGCGTCGGCCTGGCGCACCGTGGCGCCGATGGCGAACCCGCGGTCCCGCTCCTCGATGCGGTCGAGGCCGGGCAGACGGTTCACGTCGACCAGGTGGGCGGGCCGGGCGAGCCGGAAGTTCAGCAGCGGGATCAGCGACTGGCCCCCGGCGAGCACCCTGGCGTCCTCCAGCGAGGCGACGAGGCCCAGGGCCTCCTCGACCGAGCGGGGCGCGTGGTACGCAAAGGGGGGCGGCTTCATGCGGTCGCCCGATCTTAGCCCCTCCCCCTGCGGGGGAGCGGGCGGCACCGCTCAGATGATGTCGTCCAGGAACGCGACGACGCGACAGAAGGCCGCCTCGCCGCCCTGGAACCGCCACGGGAAGCAGCCCAGCCGGATGCGCCGGTCGAGCACGCGGTCGATCTCCCCGCCGACGTTCTCGACGTGGACGACGTCGTGCGGGAAGAGCAGGGTGTGCATGACCTGGTAGTCCCGCCTGGGGAACACGTCATCCAGCCGTTTGTTCAGCGCCGCCTCAGCGTCCTCCGCCTCGTCGGGGCGCAGGCGGCGGATCACGGTGTTCATCGGGTGGTCGGCCGAGCCGACGTCCACGGCCAGCCAGCGCACCCCGCGCTTCAGCACCCACTCCGCGAACGCCCGCGTCGGACCGGGGTGGCGGACGAAGTAGCGCGTCTCGTCCACCTGCGAGCGGTCGGTCCAGTTCTCGGGGTAGTAGCGGTGGTAGCCGGTGTGGATGACCAGGATGTCGCCGCGCGCGATGCGCAGGCCCGTCTCCCGCTCCCAGGCCTCGAACTGCTCCGGGCCGTAGAGCCCATAGTCGCCGATTCCCATCCGCTCCAAATCGACGACGCAGGCGGGCCCAACCAGGAAGTCGAGCCGCAGCTCGGCGATGAACTTGCCGCCGGACAGGAAGTGGGCGGGCGCGTCCAGGTGGGTGCCGACGTGCAGCGTGGAGGTGATCTCCTGGCCTCCGGCCCTGTCGAACGCGAGCCGCTTGACCCACTTCACGCTGGGCCCGGCGTAGGAGGCGAAGGCGGGGGTGTGGACGGAGAAGTCCTGGCTCAGGTCGAGCAGGGTCATGCAGATCCTCCTCTAACGGCCCTGGCGGCATCCGAGCGGGTCCCGGCCAGCGCGTCGAAGGCCTCCAGGAATGGCTGCAGCGGCGCCCGGACCAGCCCGGCCCCCACCTGGCCCACCCCGGGCTCCCGGTGGGCGATGCCGGTGTTGATGAGCGGCTGGATGCCAGTCTCGACCACGCGCCGGACGTCGATCCCGGTGGGCGTGCCCCGGAAGTCGAGCGCGGGCACCTGGTGGTGGGGGTGCTCCGCGAGCGTGATCTCGTACATCTCGAGGGTGGCCTCCAGCGCCGTGCGGGCCGTGCCGCCCACGACCCGGGTGATGGCCGGTGCCGCCGCCATGGCGAAGCCGCCCAGGCCGTACGTCTCGGTGATGGCGGAGTCGCCGATGTCCGGGTTCGCGTCGGCCTGGCCGTACCGGCCGAGGAACAGGCCGACCGGGACCGGCGCCGCGGCTACGAACCAGCGGTCCGGCTCGCCGCTGATGCGGATGCCGAACTCGGTGCCGTTGCGCGCCATCGTCACCACCAGCGTGCTGTGCGGCACGCCGGCCGCGGCGGCGCAGGCGACTTTGGCAGCCGCCATCGCGAGGTTCAGGTAGAAGTAGTCGTTCTGGTCGACGAAGCGCAGCGACTCCGCGGGGAGTCCGCGCAGCGCGAGCTCGCGGAACAGGAGCGACGTGGCGGCCCGGTGCCGGTTGTGGAGCTCGTCGCCCATCTGGAGGGCGCGCTGGTTGATGGAGGTGAGGTCGATCGGGCCGCCCTCGAGCGCCCTGGCCAGGTCGGGCCCCAGGACGGACGCCATCCAGCGGAGCCGGTCGAGCACCGCCTCGTCGTTGGCGCCGTAGCGGAGCACGCGGCCCATGCCCTCGTTCAGGTTCGAGTAGGCCAGCCGGCCGCTGACCCGGTCCTGGATGACCGCGACCGGCATCGACGGCGCGATGACACCGGCCATCGGCCCGACGGCCTGGTGATGGTGGCACGGCTCCAGGTCGGCGGCGTCGCGGCCCTCGAGGCGCAGCGCTCCCTCCAGCGCGCCGCGCATGGGGCCCGAGGCATCCTCCCAGCGCAGCGGCGGCCCGCTGTGCAGCAGCAGGTCCCGGCGCATGGCCGGGATCACGTCGCCCGCGACGCCGACCCCGACCCAGGCCGGCCGAGCGTCGAGCAGGCGGCCCACCGCCAGCTCGTTCGCCGCGTCCACCGCGGGGTCAGGGACGAGCGGCCGCAGGGGCGGCCGCCAGCTGACGCCGACCTGGCGGGTTCGCAGGCCCTCGCTGAGCATCGCGGCCCCGGCGGTGACGGCACGCAGCTCCCCGATCACCGCCATGGCGGCGCTCCCTGCCCGGCCGTCCGGCCACCCTGGCGCACGAGTGAGCGCGCCGCCCGCGAGTTCGAGAGGAACACGCGGGCGCCGGCCGCCCCCTGAAAGGACGAAAAGGACCGGGCGTAGCGTAAGCAAGGGCTTGGCCCGAGCGTGTGAGTCCGTCTTCCCTTTGCCGCGGACATCACAGGTCGCCCCGAAGGGATGCGCCGAAGGCGCCCCCAACGTCCGCGACAGAGGGGGGGTTCCGGAAGGGGGGGCCCGCCCCCCCTTGCACCAATGAGCGCGCCGCCCGCGAGTTCGAGAGGAACACGCGGGCGCCGGCCGCCTCGAACGCGGCCCGCTGTCGTGAGAGGCCCTGCGGGTCGGCCTCGGTGCCGATGAGGACGACGATCG
>DATFRD010000241.1:0-20161 GCA_035263645.1 Candidatus Dormiibacterota bacterium
GTGATGGCCTGCGTCTGGATGCGATCGCCGCGGACATCGCCGGTGACGGCGCCACCGCTCTGGAGCTGCTGAGCGTCAACGCCTACGACATCGCCGTCCTCGACCGAGACATCCCCGGGCCGTCCGGTGACGAGATCGCCAGACGCATCGTCGCTTCCGGCTGCGGCATGCCGATCCTCATGCTCACCGCTGCCGACCGGCTCGACGACAAGGCTTCCGGGTTCGGGCTCGGCGCCGACGACTACCTCACGAAGCCGTTCGAGCTCCGAGAGCTCGTGCTCCGCCTCAGAGCGCTCGACCGCAGGCGCGCTCACAACAGGCCGCCCGTGCGAGAGATCGCGGGCCTGCGTCTGGATCCGTTCCGCCGCGAGGTCTACCGCGACGGCCGCTATGTCGCGCTGACCCGGAAGCAGTTCGCCGTGCTCGAAGTTCTCGTCGCTGCCGAAGGCGGTGTCGTCAGCGCCGAAGAACTCCTGGAGCGGGCGTGGGATGAGAACGCCGACCCATTCACCAACGCCGTGCGCATCACAGTCTCGGCACTGCGCAAACGACTCGGCGAACCCGGGATCATCGCCACCGTGGCCGGCGTCGGGTACCGCATCGACACAGCACCCGGCAGCGGACGTGAGGGAGGGGACCGTGGATAGGGCCCCTGGTTAGAGCGTTCGCCTCAAACTCACGCTCAGCTACGCCGGCTTCCTCATGCTCGCAGGTGCGTTGCTGCTCGCCGCCGTGTGGTTCTTCCTCCTGCGTTACGTCCCCGAACGTATGTTCATCGTGAGCCCCGTTCACGGTGTTTTCCCCGTCCGGTCCAACCTTCTGCACGCTTTCGCTCCGGCCGCTGCCATCGTGCTGGCGTTCCTGCTGGTATTCGGTCTCCTGGGAGGGTGGCTTCTCGCCGGCCGGATGCTCGCCCCCCTGGCCCGGATCACCGACGCCACACGCATGGCCGCGGCCGGATCGCTCTCCCACCGAATCGGGCTATCGGGCGTCAAAGACGAATTCCGCGAACTCGCCGACGCCTTCGACACCATGCTCGAGCGGCTCGAAGCACACGTCGCCGAACAGCAGAGATTCGCAGCCAACGCCTCCCATGAACTGCGCACCCCGCTGGCGATCACGCAGACACTTCTCGATGTGGCCCGCAACGATCTGAACCGCGACACCGGCGTACTTGTCGACCGCCTCCACGCCGTCAACACCCGAGCGATCGACCTCACTGAAGCATTGCTCCTGCTCAGCCGCGCCGACCAACGATCCTTCACCCGAGAACACGTCGACCTGTCCCTCTTAGCGGAAGAAGCCACTGAAACGCTCCTTTCCCTCGCAGAAGAGCGTGGCGTCATCATCGAGACCTCCGGCGACATGACCCCCACCATCGCCTCACACGCGCTCCTGCTGCAGTTGAGTACGAACCTCGTGCACAACGCGATCGTCCACAATCTGCCTGAACAGGGCACCGTGTGGATCACGACCAGCGTTCACTCCAAGAGTGTGGTGCTCACTGTCGAGAACACCGGCGAGAAGCTCAGCCCACAGTTAGTTCCCACGCTTACCGAGCCGTTTCAGCGCGGCACCGAACGTATGCGCACCGACCACGCAGGTGTCGGCCTCGGCCTGGCAATCGTCAAAAGTATCACCCGAGCCCACGACGGAACCCTCACCCTCAGCCCCCGGGCCGATGGAGGGCTCCGCGTCACGGTGCAACTACCCGCCACGTCACCGCACACTGGCAGGTGACGGGCAACAAGAGCGAATGGAGCCGAGGATGACCATGAGAACGAGCCTTCCGGGGAACGACCCGACGATCTCGCAGGAGATTGAGGCGAGCGTCAATGCGCCGGGCGGATGGCGGAGCACGACACTGTGGGACCTTCGCGCCATCATCCAACGGGCAGATCCGCACGTGACCGAAGACGTGAAGTGGAAAAAGCCGAGCCGGCCGACGGGCGTACCCGTCTGGTCTCACGACGGGATCATCTGCGTGGGAGAGGCGCTCAAGGCCGCGGTGAGACTGACATTCCCCAAAGGGGCTCTCATCAAGGATCCACACCGGCTGTTCAACGCCAGGCTCGACAGCAGGACAGTCCGTGCCATCGACGTCCACCAGGACGATTCCGTGAACGAGGCCGCATTGACGGCGGTCATAGCCGAGGCCGTACGGCTGAACACGTCGAAGCTGAAGCCGAAGTAGGGCCCGGAGGCCGTGGCTGACATCGTCGTCGCCCCGGAGCAACTCACCCGCTGGCTCGCCGATTTCGAGCAGCGCCACGGTCCCGCCTTATGGACGGCGACAGCCGCAGCGGTGCTCGCGGTGGGCGCCGACGGAACGCGATGCGAGCTCGCCGTTCCCTTCCCGCCACTCCGTGGCGACAGCCCTGCCGCCGAGCTCCTCGTCGCCCACGCCCTGACCCCCCGCAACGTCGGGGTGCTGCTCGTGCGCCTCGGTGGCTGTGCCGCCGGAGTCTTTCGCGGTGCGCCGCTGGAGATCAAAGGTCACCGTACGGCTCGTGCGCGGGCGGACGTCGAAAGGCGGCTCCTCTCAGGCGCGCTATGCGCGCCGGCGGGAGAACCAGATTCGCGCCGCGCTCGATGCGCAGGGCGACGGCGCTGGTGGCCCAGCACGGCCTGCATGCGGTCACGATGTCCCGGATCGCCGAGGCGGCCGGGATCGGGCGGGCGACGCTGTAGTCCTTCCCGGACGTCGAGGCGATCCTGGTCGCCTGGCACGATCGGCAGGTCACGCGCCACCCCCGTCATCGACCAAGACTTCGGTAAGTCGCCATGAGAGTGTGAGGCGAGTCGATGGGGACAGACTGATTGCGACTGCGATGATCCTCGTAACACCAGATCCGATGCAATCTCTTCCACGGCGAGAAAGCGCACACTCTGAGATGGACCAGCGGATTGTGGCTTCTGCTCTTCACGTCATCATCGCATTCATAAGCCCGTACATCCTTGGATAGACCCAGAAGACCCGATTGCTGGTAGTGTCCTGACCTGCACGGCCTAGGGAGGCAGTGTCCGGTCCATCCCAATGGTCGCACTAGGTGGCACACGGTATCAGGCCATTCGCAGGCTTCCACTCTTGATCCATGCAGCCAATGCCGGTGTGACTCACGTCGCACTGCTGGTCGACGTCCCCATCGGGACCAGCGGCTCGCTGGTGAGATGCCAGACCGCCCGCCCCTCGCGCTGTGAGCACGACCAGCAGCAATTACGACCTCATCTCCTTGCGCCAGGGATCGCGGCTGGCCTTCGCCTGCGCGGCCGCCAGGGCCTCGTCGGCGGCCTGACGGGTGAGCGCTGGTAGCCACGCAGGCCGGAGAACGCCGTCCCGTGGAGCGCGGCCGCGACGAGCGAGCCGCCGATCAGGATGACCGGGCTGGCGCCATGCGGGAGGACGCCGAGCGCCGTCACTTGCATGGGCGCTCCTACGCAACCGCACCTCTGGCACCGGCTCCCGGTTGACTGGACATTGCCCGAGTCCAGCGACAGGAGTCCCGCCACGCGCGTCCCACACGCCGTCGGCCGGCCGTGCAGCGCCCAGGTAGCCATAGTCGACTTGCGCCTCCTCGCCGGCCGCCGGGTCGTCCTTGCGCACGGTCACCTGCCCGCGGCGCGCCTGCTCGTTCCGCATGGTGGCCCAGACGTAGCGCCGGAAGGTCGAGACCAACACCCCCAGACCGCGCTCATCACGAAGACGCTGGTGGACGTCGTCACCGTGTTCGTGGGGCAGCGCGTCTCGAAGAGCCGGCAGATCCGCTCCACGGCGTCGCGGGCCGTGGCCAGGTCGGGCGTGGAACGGAGTCGCTGCGTCACAGCGACTCCGTAGTGCATCTGCCCACAGCAGAGGGGGAGGGTGGACGCTGGCATCGCGCAGTTCGGTTTGGCGATGCCAGCGGGCCTGGAGACGCTCTCCGAATTGGAGCGGCAGCGTCTGATGGCTTGGGAACGGCTCCGGACGACGAAGCCGATTCGAATGGTGGACCCGAGGGGATTCGAACCCCTGACCTTCTGAATGCCATTCAGACGCGCTCCCAGCTGCGCCACGGGCCCACGGCTGGGGCGTCCATGATACCGGACCGGCCCGGCCGAACTCGAATCCTCGGGCCGGCGCGGCATCTGAGGCCGCGGTGGGCGGCTTGGCGACGGGGGATCGAGCCCGGGGCGGCGAGCTGGCTGGGCCGAGGTGGCCTGTTCACGAGGGCGATCTCCGACGGCCGCCACCAGCGTCGAGCACAGCTGCTGGTCAAACGCCCCATGCGGCACTATCGGCGGCCCTCCTGCTGGCCGTGTTTGGTGTGCAAGCTCCGATACCAAGCCGACCTGCCTTTGCTTCGGCGAGTGGCGGGCGGGGGGCGCCAGTCAGGCGAGGCGCCGGGCGGCGACATCCCTGCGCCGTTCGCGCCAGGAGAACTTGGTCGCCGGAGCGGGGCATAATGACCGCGTGCCGGATGTTCGACTGCTGGGGTGCGTCGTTCACCTCCCGGAGGATGCGACCTTCGATGTGGCAGCGGAATTGGCTGGTTGCATCGAACGTATTCGCCTTGCCGAGTAAGGCGCTGTTGCCGAATCCTGACCTGAGCCGCCGCAGTCTGGCTCAGCGTGTGGAGTACGCCGCCAGCGCTCAGGCTGAGACGTAGCCGATCTCGGCCTGAGTTGAGTTAAGCTGGCCGGCCGGTTCCCGGTCGTACCCAGCCCACCACGGCGGAGACCTCCATCTCAACCTGACCGGAAGGGTAGGTCTGGGCGAGGATGGCGCGCAACTCGCGATCGAACTCGGCGAGGCGGTGTGGACCCATCCGCTCACGCGACAGACCGCCCATCGAGTGCTGGCCGTCCACGAAGTCGTCAAAGGACTGGCGAAACATCGTCCACGCATTCTCGCGGACGCCGACGGGTGTCATGAGACCTCGGCGTACCAGTTCGGCCCGCCAGTCGTAATCGTCATCGACCTCGAAGTCCTGGTTCGTGGAGTACTGCGGAATCAGTTTCCGGAGGTCGGGTCCTCCGCGTTCCTTCGGTTGCACGACAGCGAGGAAGCCTTCGGGGACCAGCACCTCCGCGAAGCGCGGCAGGACAACGTCCCACTGCAGCCAGTGGAAGCAGGATGCAGCAATCACCAGGCCGTAGGGCGGCTGCAGCGCGCCATCCTCGGCCGAGCCGAGGAGCCACCGCAGGTTCGAGCGGTCGCCTCCGGGAAGCTGCTTCCCGACCTCGAGCATCGCTGCCGAGGGATCGAGGGCGTCCACTGCTTCGACGAGACCCGCCAGCGGTCGGGCGATGAACCCTGTCCCGCAGCCGACATCGAGCACGCGCCGACAGCCAGCAGGGAGAAGGTCGGCGAGAACATGGATGGTTTCGTCCGGGTACGGCGGACGATTCTGGTAAGAGATCGCGACGGAGGGATCGCCGTACATAGCTGCATGCCGGGCGCCCAGGCGGGCAGGGCGTCGCATCAAGCCGCCAGTCACTTCTGCCATTCTGGCAGAAGAACCGACGCTACTACGGATCCGCCTCCAGCCCCCGAGACCCGGCCACCCAGCTCGCCAGCTGGATCCGCGATCTGAGCCCCAGCTTGTTGAGCATGTTGGTGACGTGGGTCGTCACCGTCCGCTCCGAGATGAAGAGCCTGCTGGCGATCTCCTGGCTGGTCAGCCCCTTCGCGATCAGGCTCGCGATCTCCAGCTCTCTCCGCGTCAGGATGGCGGGAGGCCGACGCCCCGCTGACGGAGCCGAGGCGGCGGCAGGGGCGGGCGGTGCCTGCTGCAGCGCGTAGGCGACCACATCGTCCCCGGACATCGCAAGGCCGCGCTCGAATGCACGCGTGAACGCCGCATCCCCCACGCGGCTGCGAGCGGACCGTTCGCAAGCCTCGTGGCGGGCGAGATGGTGCTGGTGCAGGGGAAGCGCGATCGACTCTCGCAGCTTCCGGGCTGAACCCAGGAGGACGGCGGCACGGGTGCCGTCGCCGCGATCCGACGCCAGCCAGGCGAGCGTCTCCGCGAGCGTGGCCTGGCCGCGGCGATCGTCAAGAGCATGCTTGCAGCCGAGGCCCTCACGCGCCAGGGCCTCTGCGTGCTCCAGCTGACCCAGATGTCGCTGGGCCTCCGCCAGGTGATTGAGGACCAGGCCGCGGACCCAGAGCTCGCCCGCCTGCCGGCATGTGTCCAGCGCAGCCTCGCCTGCGCGGACTGCTTCGTCGAACGCTCCCTGGCCGAGCTTGATCGTGCAGATATAGTTCTGGGCGATCGCCTGGATATACCAGTTGCCTGTTGCTCTGCCGTGCTCGAGCATGCCTTCGGCGAGTGGCAGGCTTCGCTCAGGCTCTCCCTTGACCAGGGCTGCGTACAGCAATGACCCGGAAGCCCAGCAGATGACGTTGGCGTCACCCAGCTCCTGGCCGATGCGGAGGCTCTCCTCGGCCATCGTCTCTGCCACCGGAACATCGTTCTGGATCACTGCCAGGAGCGCGCCGACATGCAGGCACCGCGCGCGAGGCGCGCTGCGCTGCTCCGACATCGCGGCCAGGGACTCGGTCATGCGCCGAGCCTCTCGTACAGGACCGCACGAGAGCCAGTAGTCGATCAGCTGATAGCAGATCTCGGCGCCGACCGCGGACTGGCCGGGCTGGCGGCGGCAGAAGTCGAGGGCGCTCCACACATTGTCGAGCTCCAGAGGCAGGCGACGGAAGACGTCGGCCTGCCGGTGATCGTGGGCTCCGACCAGCCGAGCCAGTCGCAGGATCCAGTCGCAGTGCCGGATCCTCGACTCGACCTCCTCGCCGAGCTCGCGCAGCCTCGTGCGGCCGTAGTGTCGGACCGTCTCCAGCATGGCGTAGCGGGGCTGCTGGAGAGCGAGGCTCCTCTGAACGATGGACTTCTCGACAAGCGAGGCCAGGACCTCGGCTATGTGATCGGGCAGCAGCTCACCGTCCGAACAGACCTCTACGGCCGCCGCCTCGTCGAAGCCGCCGGCAAAGACCGAGAGCCGGGCCCAGAGCCGCCGTTCCCTCTCGTCCATCAGGCCGTAGCTCCAGCCGATGGTCGCTTCCAGCGTCTGCTGCCTCGCCTCCACGCCGCGATTTCCAATGGCCAGGACCGGCAGCTCACTTTCGAGTCCATGCAAGACCTGCTCCACGGTCAGCCCCTCGAGGCGCACCGCCGCCAGCTCCAGCGCCAGCGGCATGCCGTCCAGGCGCCGGCACAGCCTGAGCACCGCTGCCGAGTTGGCCCGGCCCACCTCGAAGCCCGGCAGGACCGCCGCCGCTCGCTCGCGGAGCAGGGCGACGGCCTCATAGGTGCCAAGCTGCTCCGGCGCCAGCGGGGTGTCGTCCTCGGGGAGCGAGAGGGGAGGCACCCGCAGCCTGGTCTCCGCCGTGGTGCCCAGGGCCTGCCGGCTGGTGGCCAGCACACGCAGATCGGGGCACGACTTGAGCAGGGTGACGGCCAGCAGCGCGCAGCTGTCCAGGAGGTGCTCGCAGTTGTCCAGGATCAGCAACAGGTGCTTGTCCGCCAGATAGCTGCTCAGCGTGGACAGCGACCAGCCCGCGGACATGTCCTGCAGGCCGAGCGCGCGGAAGACGGCCTGCACCACCAGCTCGGGATCGTCGATCGAGGCCAGCGACACCAGCCACACCCCGTCCGGGAAGCTGCGCGCCATCTCCGCTGCGGCGCGCAGTGCAAGCCTGGTCTTGCCCGCACCGCCGGTGCCCGTCAGCGTCAGCAGTCGGGTCTGGGCGAGCAGGCGCTTGACGTCGCTCAGCTCTTTCCGGCGCCCGACGAAGCTGGTCAGCTCGGCCGGCAGGTTGTTCGGCCGCGACCTGGCGGGTGCCTCCGCCATCTCAGCCGCAATTTACACCGCAGGGATGCGATCGCCCGTCGGCCGGCCCATCGGCTGCTCAGACGTCCGCTGCGAGCCGCACGCCAACACCCTCGAAGGCGGTGTCGTAGACGCCGTGCCGGCGCGCACAGCGAGCGAGGTCCCGGTTGTGGAGCCAGCAGCCGCCCCGCGTGACGTGGGGTCGGCGGCCCACGGTCCGAGGCAGCCTTCCACGGCACGCCGGTGACCGGATGGTCGAGCGAGCCGACGGGACGGCGGCGCCCGGTCGCCGCCGCAAAGACCGCCCAGAGGCCATTCGTCACCGGTGTCCGTGCGATCCGAAAGGCCGGAACGAACACCTCGGCGCGAGGGCACTCCTTCAGGATCCACTCCCGGCGGACCCCGAACTGCTCGTGACGCCGGGTGACGTCCGCCACCTCCCCACAGGGCGTCCCGCGCAGCAGCGTGCCGCCGCCAATGTCGATCCAGCTGACGTGTCGCTCCACCGCGCTCATCCTGAGGCCCAGGACCGCTGGAGGCCGGTGGGTCAGACGCCCACTCGCTCCGGGCGATTGGTCTCGTGCGACCATCGCACGCCTGGACACCATAACGCAGGACCTGCGCAAGTACGGCTTCACGCTCATCACCGGGCTGCTCACCGCGAGTGCGCTCCTGGGCGCTGGCACCGGGCACCCCGAAGCGGCCACTGCCGCATTCATCGCCGTCATGAGCCTCATCGCGGCACTGTTCGCCATCGACCTCTACTACTCGGTCATGCAGAGCGGAGCGGTCGAGCGGGCGCTCGACCTGGAGGCCCAGGCTGATCCGCCGCTGGCGAGCCAGCCGATTCGCCTCACGAAGACCACCAGCCACCGGCTGCTCGAGGTTGGATCGAGCAGGGTCGTGCTGGGCTTCCACACGTTCCTGATCGTCGTCACGGTCGGGCTGGGCACTGCGACGGCTGCGTCGTCCACCAAGTTCGCGGGGATCCTGGTCGGACTCACCGTCGGCATCGGCGCGGTGCTGTTCACCGCCATGGTCAGGTACTCGTCGTATACGACCGGCAGGACCGGGATGCACCGTGAGAGGCCCGACCGCAGCTGGCCCGAGTGAGCACCTGCTCCCCGCCCGGCATTCGCGACAGCCGGACGGGGAGGGCCGCAAGGCCGCTCGTCTACAGTCCAGCCCGTGAGACTGTACCGAGACCCCGACCGGCCGGGCCGGCTGGCGTTCGACACCGACCTGTACCTGCGCATCGGCCGCGAGACGACGCGGCGGACGAGCGTCCACCGGCACGTCGTCCCGATCAGGACCGGCTACGCCTGGCCGGTGCGGGCGGGCCAGGTCGTCCGGCTCGTCACGATCGAAGGGCCGCAGGTCTGCGACCTCAACCTCTGGAGCCTGGACAACCCCCGGGAGCGGTTCTGGGCGTCGCGGACGCGCCAGCTGCAGGGCGCCCACGTCACCACGCTCGACCGGCTCTGGTCGTGCCTCCCCTACCTGCGCCCGATGGTGACCATCACCCACGACAGCCTCTCCGGCGAGCCCACCGCCGCCGGCGGCCGCTGCCACGACCTGCTCGGCTCGCGCTGCGACCCCTACCTCTACAAGCTGCTCGACGGCCGCGACTTCCAGGTCACCTGTCACAACAACCTGGCTCGGGCGGTCGCCCCCTACCACCTGACGGAGCTCGACGTGCACGACGTGCTCAACGTCTTCCAGGTCACCGGGCTCGATCCCGCCCACGAGATCTACTTCATGGAGCCGAGCCCGGCCAGGGAGGGCGATTACTTCGAGTTCCTGGCCGAGATGGACCTGCTCTGCGCGATCTCCGTCTGCCCCAGCGGCGACCTGTCGGAGTGGGGGTGGGGCGAAGAGGGGACGGACCCCGTGGCGAGCTGTCGCCCGATCGGCGTGGAGGTCTACCGGCTCGAACCGGAGCTGCTGGAGGGCTGGAGCCCGTCTCGCCCGGTCTCCCTGGGCTCGATCTACTAGGGCAGGGCCAGGCGGGCAGGGCCAGGCGGGCAGGGCCGCGCCCGCGGGCGCGGCCCTGCTCCACCGTTCGCCCCGCTCAGGAGGCCCTGGCCACCTCTCCGTCGCTGACCGGCTCGGCTGCCGCGCGGACGCGGCCCTGGGCGGCGACCGCAGTGATCAGGGCCGCCGCCACGAGCACGGCGATCGGGAGCACCATCGTCGGACGCATCGAATCGACGAATGCGTGGGCGAAGGTCGCGTGGGCCAGCTGCTGCAGCAGCTGCGCCACCTGGGCGGGCAGGCCAGGCGGGAGCGGGACGCTGCCGCCGGTCTGGCCGGCGCCGATCTCGAAGCCTCCTCTGGCCGCGCCGCCGAACCCGTCCACGAAGCGTCCCCGGAACTGCTCCGGCAGCTGCCCCGCGTACTCCACGGAGCGGTCGTGCAGGGCCGTGGCCAGGCGGTTCTGGAGCAGCGCCCCAACGGCGGCGCTGGCGATCACGGCGCCCAGCTCCTGGATCGTGTTGAGGACGCCAGAGGCGACGCCGGCCAGCTCGGGCCGCAGGTCGCGCGTGGCGAGGCTGAACACCGGGCCCCAGATGCAGCCCATGCCCAGCCCGCCGGCGACCAGGCCGGGCACGAAGTCCCAGCGGCTGGAGTCCGCCTGCGCCCTCCAGGCGATGTAGGCGGAGCCGGCGGCCAGCAGCAGCAGGCCGACGACGAGCAGGCGCTTGCTGCCTACGCGCTGGCCCGCCGGCCCATTGGCGATGCCGGAGCTGACGAGCATGGACACCGGCTGGATCGCCACCGTCAGGCCGGCAGCGATCGCGCTCAAGCCCAGGACCGACTGGTAGTAGATCGTCAGCGGCAGGTACAGGCCCAGGATGGCGAAGCCCATCGCCAGGAGCACGAGCGTCATGGCCGCGAAGTTGCGATCCCGGAACACCGCGAACGCGAGCAGCGGCTCGCGCCCCTGGCGCAGGGCCTGGTGAAGCAGGAACACCAGGAGCACCGTCACGCCGCCGCCGATGATTTCGGGGATCGTCAGGATGCCGGTGACGGTGCCCCAGTCGTAGCGCTGGCCCTCGATCAGGCCGAAGACGACGCCGAACAGCCCCACCGTGGCCAGCGCCACCCCCAGTACGTCCAGCCGGTGACGGAGGCCGGGGCGCAGGTCCGGGACCAGCACCATGGCCGCTACGATCACGGCCACGCCCACAGGCAGGTTCACGTAGAAGATCCAGCGCCAGCCGACGTTCGTGACGAGGAAGCCGCCCACGGTCGGCCCGGCCACGACGGCGACGCCGGCCAGGATGCCGAACACCGCGAAGGTCGCGCCCCGCCGCTCCGGTGGGAACAGGCTCAGCAGGATGGGCAGGGTCTGCGGGGCCAGCATGGCCGCGCCCACCCCCTGCGCGGCCCGGCCTGCGATCAGCTGCACGGGGTCGTGAGCCAGCCCGCTGCAGGCGGAAGCGGCAGTGAAGACGACCAGGCCGGCCACGAACAGGTTGCGCGGACCAAGCAGGTCACCGAGCCGGCCGGAGGTGATCAGCAGGACGGCGTAGGCGAGACTGTAGGCGTTGAGCACCCACAGCACCTGGTCGAGGCTCGCGTGGATGCCGTCGACGAGGCTGGGGATCGCGATGTTGACGATCGTCAGGTCGAGAAGGGTCATGAACAGGCCGAGGGACAGCACCACCAGCACCACCCATGGGTTCACTCGCCGCTCGGACGCACGTGTGTTCACGGTCGAACGCTCCTCCTGAATCGACCGGGGTTCCGACGCAGCCCCGGATCAAGGGCTTACCCACGGAGCTCGACCCGCTATGCTCTGATCGAAGAAGCCTCGGGCTCGGGCCGGCTCACGCGGGACCGACTCGGGGTCTGGCCTCCGGCGGCGGGGGGCCACCCACCGCCGGGGCCGTGCTCTCAGGCCATGTCCGGGACCTCCCCCTTCGTATCCACGATCCTGAGGTCGACCGGCTGTCCCGCGGACAGGTGACCGAACTCCTCCTTGAGCTGCTCCTGGCTCCAGGTGAGCCGCCCTGTGCGGATGTCCCCGATGATGCCCTTCACCCATTCCAGCTCGGAACGGCGCTGGGCCATCGCGTACTCCTCCTCGAGCACGAACAGGCGCGGCAGCAGTCCGTCGAGCCGGCGCAGCCTCGTCTCCATGGCTGCCAGCTCG
This sequence comes from Candidatus Dormiibacterota bacterium, assembly GCA_035263645.1. GTDB lineage: Bacteria > Chloroflexota > Dormibacteria > Dormibacterales > Dormibacteraceae > CF-161. The sequence continues at coordinate 11,984 of DATFRD010000241.1, forward strand.
CCCTCCAGGTAGAGCACGCGTTTCTCCAGCTGGGAGAGCGCGTCGTCCGGCTCCAGGACGGGCAGGACCGAGAGCGCGTGCAGGAACTGCGGGAACTCCTTCATCGGCGTGGAGAGCAGCTCGCGCATCCAGTCCTGCAGCTCCTCGCGGCCGTGCGGCGTCAGCTGGTAGACCGTCCGCTCGGGAAACCTGCCCTCGCGTGTCGTCTCCACGGGCTCCACGAGCCGGGCGCGCTCCAGCCGCTCGATCGTGCGGTACAGGGAGCCGGGCCTGAGGTCGACATGCTCGTCCTTGCCCCGCTCCCGAGCCAGCCGGCGCATCTCGTAGGGGTGCATCGGCCGCTCGAACAGCAGGGACAGGATGGTCAGGGCCCACGGGCTGCGGTAGGCGGGTGTCTGCACTGCAACTAGCTCCTCTGCAACTATACGCATATGAGCCAGCTCCTTGCAAGCACCCGGGTGCCGACTGACGTGTCGCGAACTGCGCCGGCCCGGGTCGCGGTGGTCGGAGCGGGCGTGGTCGGGGCCGCTGTGGCACGAGGGCTGGCCGCGGGCGGCAGCCGGGTGCTCGTCCTCGAGGCTGCCGAGCCCGGCGCCGGCACGAGCGGCACCTCGTTCGCCTGGATCAACGCCAGCGCCAAGGAGCCGAGACCCTACTTCGACCTGAACGTGGCCGCGATGCGGCTGCACCGCGAGGAGGGCGCCGGCAACTGATACGTCCCGTCGGGCCACGTCCAGTGGGCCGAGCCCGACTCGCCCGCGGCGCTGGTGCTTCGCGACCGCGACGCCCGTCTGCGGAGCTGGGGGTACCGCGTGGAGACGATCTCCCCGGCCCAGCTCGGACGCCTGGAGCCGGCTCTCGCTCTTCCCCCGCGCATGTCGGAGGCCAGCCGCTACCCCGAGGAGGCCTTCGTGCACCCGGCCCGGTTCCTCCGGCGCCTGCTCGGCCAGGCCCGCTCCCGCGGTGCCGCCCTGCGCATCGCCCGCGTCGAGCGGGTCGACGTGGCCGGCGCCCGGGTAACCGGCCTCCGGCTGGCAGGCGGCGAGGCGGTGGCCGCGGACGCCGTCGTGCTCTGCGCCGGGCGCTGGACGGCCGGGCTGGCGGCGACGGCCGGCGCGGAGGTCCCGCTCGTCGGGCCCGCTCGCGGGTCGCCGGCGGTCGGCATGCTCGCCTCGACCGTCCCGGTGCCGGTCCGCATCCGATCCGTGGTCTCCGCTCCTGGGCTCAACCTCCGGCCCGAGCGAGGCGGGCGGCTGCTGCTCCAGGCGCTCGACCTCGACGCCGACGTCGAGCCCGCCGACCCGCCCGGGGTCGCGTCCGTGTTCGCTCGCGAGCTGCGCCGCCGGCTCGCCGCCCTGGTCCCGGCCGCGGCGGGCAGCGAGCTGGAGACGCTTCGGCTCGGTGTCCGGGCGCTGCCGGCCGACGGCCTCCCGATCGTGGGCTGGGCGCCCGGCCTGGCCGGGCTCTACGTGGCCGTCACCCACAGCGGGATGACGCTGGCGCCCCTGCTCGGCCGGCTCGTCGCCGCGGAGGTGGCCGGTGGGGACCGGCCCGAGCTGGTCCCGTTCCGGCCGCAGCGCTTCAGCCGCCCGCGCTCGGGCGGGCGACAGCTCCTCCCGCGCGCAGGGCGGCCAGCCTGATCGCGAACGAGACCGCCAGCAGGACCGGCAGCATCCAGAACATCCGGGGGAACCCGACGACGGCGGCGACCGGCGCCAGGGTCAGCGCGCCCAGACCGATCCCGGCGTCCACCGCCACGTTCCACAGGCCACCCACCAGGCTCGGCTCCGCTCCGGCCGTCGAGCGCAGCATGCCCACGAACGTGCCCGTCTGCACGGTCCCGAAGGCGGTGCCGTACAGCAGCGCGGCCAGTACGGTCAGCGCCGGGGAGCGCAGCGCCAGCAGGGTGAGGCCGGCCGCGCCGGCGGCCAGGCCGGGCAGTACCAGCCGGTGGTCGGCGAGCCCGTCGAAGGCCCGGCCGGACCCCACCCGCGCGACAGCCCTCGTGACGCTGAACACGAAGAGGAACACCGCGGCGGAGCCGGGCCCGAACGTCGGGAGGACGAACGGCGAGAAGCTGAGCACCGCGCCGTAGGTGAAGGTCACGCAGACGAACGAGGTCCAGACCAGGACCAGGCGACGGCTCCAGGGCGGTCTGGGCGGCGCGGCAGCGGGGCGGCCGGCAGGCGTCTCGCCGGCGGGCCGGACCCACGCCGCCGCGATCGCCGCGAGCGTGCACGCCGCCGTGCCTGACCAGAAGACCGCCGGCAGTCCGTGCGTCGAGAGCAGGAGGAGCGCGCCCGGCGGGCCGATGATCGCGGGCGCGGAGGCCGCCAGGCCGTAGTAGCCGATTGCCTCGCCCTGCCGCCCCGGCGGGGCGAGCGCCCCGATCAGCGCGGCCGAGACGGTCGCCACGGTCCCGAAGCCCGCCCCGACCAGGCACCCGAAGAGCAGCATCGCAGGGAGCGACTGGACCGTCGCGAAGCCGGCCATCGCGACCATCTCCAGGCCGACCGCCCCGATCAGCAGCAGGGATGGACGAAGCCGTCCGACGAGGCGGGCTGCCACCAGCTCGAAGACGACCGTGAACAGCGCCACCCCTGCCGTCACGATGCCCGTCGCGCCCGTCCGGCCGGTCATGCGCTCGACGGCGATGGGCAGCACCGGCAGCGCCAGGTTCAGCGTGGCGAGGCCCATCGCGACCGTCACCAGGAGCAGGCAGAACCGGGGTGTCCAGATCCCGGGCCGCGCCGGCCGGCCCGGCGTCTCGCGCACGTGTGCCCGCTGTCGACGCCTCCGGCCGGCGTCGCGCTCGGGTGCCATGTGCGCTCCTCCCTCGTTCGTCACCGCATCCTCTCACCGCGCGTACGCTCTCGACATGATCGTGCTGGCGATCGACGACCTCACCGGGACCGATCGCGATGTGCGGACCGAACGCTGGCGAAGCCGCCGACTCCTGCGCCGCGACGACGGCATGAACTACTCCCTCCACTGGACCGAGCTCAGGGCGGGGACGGAGCTGGAGATGACGTACGAGCACCACCTGGAGGCGAACCTCTGCGTGGCCGGCGAGGGCGACGTGGTCGATCTCGCGACTGGCGCCGTACACGCCATCCGGCCCGGTGTGATGTACGCGCTCGACAGGCACGACCACCACCTGCTCCGCGCCACGACGGACATGCAGCTCGTCTGCGTCTTCTGGCCTGCCCTGAGCGGAGACGAGCGGCACAACCGAAAGGGCGGGTACGACGCGCCCGAGAGCTGAGCCGAGCTCCACTGCGCCCCATCCGTCACGTCATCACTCATGCTGTCAACGGGGGATTCAGACAGCGGACGTTGCCACGGATCTGCCGCGCGCGGAGAATGTGCGGGAGCTTGGCATGGTAGAGGTCAGGGACGGGGCCGTCGGCGCGGGCAGGCCGAGGGACGCCACGATCACCGGGCGGGCGGCCGAGGCGGCGCTGACGGTGTATGCCGAAACGGGCTGGACGGGGTTCAGCTTCGAAGCCGTGGCGCGGAGAGCTCGCGTCGGCAAGACGTCGCTCTACCTGCGCTGGGGTACCAAGGAGGGGCTGCTGAGGGACGCGCTGCGCGCTCGATCGCCGAAGCTGACGGCGGTCGACTCCGGCGACGTGCGGACCGACCTCCTGCACCTGGCGCACGAGCTGTTCGACGTCTACTCCGGGCCCCAGGGGCCCATCGCGCTGCGCCTGTTCGTCGAGGCCGCTCTGCACCCCGAGCTGTTCGGCGAGTTCAATCACGCCATCGTGGCCGGCCGCCTCGCCCGTGCCATCGTCGATCGGGCGATCGCCCGCGGTGAGCTGCCCGGGCGGGCGGCCGAGAGCCTGGTGCTCGACTGCCTGGTCGGGCCGGTCGTCGTGCACGTCCTCATGCTTCGCGCCGGCCTGCTCGACCCCCCGGCGGAGGCAGGCGAGCGCATCGACGGCTACCTGGAGCGGCTGGTCGACGCCGTGCTCCGCGGCGTCCGCCGGGTCGGCCCGGAGCCCGCGCCCCGGCCTCCTGTCGAGACTCTCGTGGCGGCCGCGACAAGCTGACCTCCAGGTGTCCAGGATCCTGGACAAATGGCCCGGCCTGAGTACGCTGGTTACGGACGTGCACCGTCCGGAATTGGGCTTGGGAGGTCTGTGCGAGAGGTGACCGCGGCATCGACGGCGGCCGGACGCGACGCCGGCCGCCTCGCCGTGCGGGACGACCGGACGGTCCTGCGCGCCCTCGACGGCTGTCTCCAGGAGCTGGAGGACGCCAACGAACGGGGCGAGGTCCGGGTGTCGTCGCGGCTGGCCAGGCGGCTCGAGCGGCGGGTGCCCTGGCTGATCCCCGGGATGCTGCTCGCGGACGCCATCGAGGGGGTCTTCAAGCAGCAGGAGAGCTACCTGCGGTGCGAGGCGGACGAGCTGGCCGTCGCGTGGTCCACCGGCCGCAGAAGCCGCCTCCGGAGCGGCGAAGGCCGGGCGGGGAGGCGGCACCTGGGCCCGGAAGCGGGCCTGGTCGAACCCATGACCGAGGCCGAGGCCCGCGCGCTGACCGAACGGATCAAGACGCAGATGCACCACGTGTGCATGCTGGTCCTGGAGGCCCACCAGCGCCGGGCCTGGCAGGCGCTCGGCTACGCCACCTGGGAGGGCTACATCCGCCACGAGTTCGGGCTGAGCCGGAGCCGTTCGTACCAGCTGCTGGACCAGGGCCGCGTGCTCCTGGCCCTCCAGGTGGCCCTGGGGGTGCCCGGCATCCCGGAGCTGTCGGCCGACGCCGCGGGCGAGATCAAGTTCCGGCTGGCGGAGGTCATCGACGAGATCCGCCGCCGGGCGGTGACGGCAGCCTCGGCGGACCAGGTCAGGCGGATCGTGGTCGAGGTCGTCCAGATGAAGCGGGCGCAGATCGCGGCGGCGCGGAATGGCGGCGGCGCAGGGTCGCGGCCCAGGCTGCCGGCCGCCGAGCAGGGCGACCTCGGCGCCGGGCCGGCCGGCGGCGGCCTGGAGGTCATGGGCTCGTCGCCACCGCGTGCGCTGGGCGAGGTCGTGGAGTTCCTGGCGGCGCTCCCGCCCCCCGCCGAGATGCTCGGGCAGCTCTCGCGCGAGGAACGGGACCGGCTGACGGGCCTGGAGCGCGCTGTTCGGTGGCTGACCGACTTCGCTGCGGAGTACGCCGGGAGGCGGTCGACCGCGTGACCGGCCTCGCCGGCGCCGCCCTCTTCCAGATCCCTGCTCAGCGAGAATAGGGCGGTCATGGTGGAGCGGCGCTGCGTCCTCAGGCCGGACGGCACGCTGGTCGACGGCTCGAGGCCGGGCATGGACGAGGAGTTCCTGCTGGAGGCCCTCCGACTCATGCTGCTCTCGCGGCTCTACGACGAGAGGGCGATCGGGCTTCAGCGGCAGGGCCGCCTCGGCGTCTTCTCGCCGGGGCTCGGCCAGGAGGCTGCGATCGTCGGCTCTGCGATGTCGCTCGACCCCGAGCGCGACTGGATCGTGCCGCAGTACCGCGAGCTGATGGCGGTGGTGCACCACGGCTACCCGCTGGAGAAGATCACCGCGACCTACATGGGCAAGACGACGGAGGCGACGCGGATCCCCGACGGGGTCAACGTCCTGCCGACGCAGGTCGCCCTGGCCGCGCAGCTGCCGCAGGCCACCGGGCTCGCGTGGGGCCTGAAGCTGCAGGGCCGGGACTCGGTGGTCATGGCGTACGTCGGGGAGGGCGGCTCCTCGGAAGGCGACTTCCACGAGGCGCTCAACCTGGCCGGCGTGCAGCGCTGCCCGATCGTCTTCTTCCTGCAGAACAACCAGTGGGCGATCTCGACCCCCCGCCGGCTGCAGTCGGCGGCACCCAGCTTCTCGCTCCGTGCGGCCGGCTACGGGTTCCCCGGCGTGGAGGTAGACGGCAACGACGTGCTGGCCGTCCACCAGGTGGCGGTGGAGGCGGTCGAGCGCGCCCGGGCCGGGGAGGGCCCGACGCTGATCGAGGCGGTCACCTACCGCATCGGGTTCCACAACACGACCGACAACCCGTCGCGGTACGAGGACCCGAATGAGCGCGAGGAGGCGGGCCGGCGCGACCCGATCGACCGCGTGGTGAGGTACCTGACGGCCCTGGGGCTGTGGAACGAGGAGCGCGACCGGGAGCTCCGCGACCAGGTCCGCGAGGAGCTCGACCGGGTCATCGCATGGGCGCAGGAGCAGCCGGGGGTGGCCGCCGAGATGCTGTTCGACAACGTCTACGCGCAGCCGCCGGCTCGGGTCCAGCGGCAGCGGGCCGAATTCCTCGACGGGCTGGGCGGCTGATGCCGGCGCGGAACGTCGTCGAGGCGATCAACAACGCACTCGACGAGGAGATGGGGCGGGACCCGCGCGTCATGGTGCTCGGCCTGGACGTCGGCAGGCTCGGCGGCGTGTTCCGCACCACGAGCGGGCTCGTCGAGAAGTACGGCGACAGGCGCGTCGTCGACACGCCGCTGGCCGAGGCCACCATCATCGGGGCGTCGCTCGGGCTGGCCGTCTCGGGGATGGTCCCCGTGGCGGAGATCCAGTTCCTCGGCTTCACCGCCCAGGGCTTTCACCAGATCGGCCCCCAGCTCGCCAAGTACCGGCACCGCACCCGCGGGCGCTACCACGCCCAGGTCACGATCCGCGCCCCGTTCGGCGGCGGCATCCGGAGCCCGGAGTTCCACTCCGACGCGGTCGAGGCGCACTTCGTCCAGTCGCCGGGCCTCAAGGTGGTGATGCCGGCGAACGCCTACGACGCCAAGGGCCTGCTCCTCGAGGCCATCCGCGACCCCGACCCCGTCCTCTTCTGCGAGCCCGACCGGCTCTACCGGCAGCAGCGCATGGAGGTCCCCGACGGCGACTACACGGTCCCGTTCGGGCGGGCCGCGGTCGTCCGGGAGGGCGGCGACCTGACGCTGGTCGCCTGGTCGGCCGCCGTCGAGCTCTGCCAGCGGGCGGCGGACCAGCTCGCGGCGCAGGGCATCGAGGCGGCGGTCGTCGACCTGAGGACGCTGGTCCCGCTCGACGTCGAGACCATGGTGCAGGCCGTGGCGCGCACCGGACGCTGCGTGGTCGTGCACGAGGCGCCGCTCAGCGCCGGCTTCGGCGCGGAGGTGGTGGCGACGCTGGTCGAGGAGGCCTTCTACGACCTGGACGCGCCGGTGGCTCGGGTCGCCTCGTACGACATCCCGTACCCGCCGGCGTCGATGGAGCACTGGTACCTGCCCAGCCTGGACCGGGTCCTGGCCGCAGCCAGGAAGACGGTCAGCGCCTAGCCGGGATCCGCCGCGAATCGGTGGATCCCGGCTTAGCCGGCCTGCGCCGGGGCCTCACATGATCCGGCCGCCGTCGAGGATCACCACGATCCCCGTCGCGTCCGGCCAGGAGCAGATGTCCAGGCCGGCCCTGGCGATGTCCTCCGGCTGCGCGATCCGCCCGAGCGGCATCTCGCGCTCAAGCACCCGCTGCTGCACCTCCGGCGCGATCGCGAACCACATCTCGGTCGCGACCGGCCCGGGCGCGATTGCGTTGCAGCGGACCGCCGGCGCCAGCTCCTTCGCCAGGGTCTTCGTGAGACCGATGAGGCCCGCCTTGGTCGCGCCGTAGGGCGGGCCGTGCAGCGAGCCGGCCACGCCGCCGTCGCTGCTCACGTTGAGGATGGCCCCCTGCCGGGCCGCCAGCCCCGGGCTGAGCTCCCTTGCCAGGAAGGCCGGGGCGGTCAGGTTGAGAGCGACCGCGCGGTCCCAGGCCGCCTGCGTCATCTCGCGCAGGCTGCATTCCTCGCTCACGCCCGCGTTGTTCACGAGCAGGCTGGCCGGGCCGCGGGCCCGCACCGCCGCGGCCACGGCGTCGATCCCTTCGTGGCGGCCCAGGTCGGTGCGCACGGCCTCCGCCTGGCCGCCCAGCGCCTCGGTCTGGCGCATGGTCTCCGCGGCGTCCCCGTCCCGGCTCAGGTATGTGAAGAGGACGCGGTAGCCGCGCCGTGCTGCCTCCAGCACGAATGCGCGCCCGATGCCCCGCGAACCTCCGGTCACCACCGCCAGCGGCGCCTCAGCGCTCACAGCCCCCTCGCTGCCGCTCAGGCCCGCGTGATCGCCTCATTCCCTCACGAACAGCTGCCTCGGGAAGTCGGCCAGCAGCTCGTGCCCGGTCTCGGTGACGCGGAAGGTGTCGCTGA
>DATFRD010000242.1:0-11733 GCA_035263645.1 Candidatus Dormiibacterota bacterium
CGAGGTGGTCGCCTCGATGGAGCGCTTCGCGACCCACGTCATGCCGGAGTTCCAGGAGCGGCGGCAGGCGAGCGCAGCGGGCGACTGATCGCAGCGCCGAGTGCTGGCAGCCGGTCGTCGCCAGGGCCGCGAATTGCCGCACCGACAGCCGAAGGCGGCGGGCGTTCCCTCTCCGGCTTGCTGTGAGGCGCTACGCCGCCGTAGGGCTATGCGCCGGACCACGACGACGGCGCCCACGACGAGTTCCCAGCTGATCAGCGCCAGGAACAAGTCTTCAACCTTGCCCGCGGGTACCGGCCCTGATTGCCTGCCAGGTTCGGTCGGCGCGCTCGAACAGCCCCTCGATCTCCAACCGCGGCAGGCCTGTCGAGTGGCATAGCGCCATCCATTGTTCGTCTGTCAGTTCGACACTGGCGTGAAGCTCCGCCAGCAGGCGCGGGAACTGGATCGCGTCCACATCCCATGGGATTACCGCCGAATCCTCTTCTACGTCCACGATCTCGCTGATGTCGCCCGTCCCATGGGCCGGACCGGCCTCGCACTCGCGCGCGATCGCGAGCAGGGCCTCCGCGGCGGACCTGGCGTCATGGCAGTAGACGCCCCGCGTCACGCCGTCGTCGTCCCGGCGGACGACGAAGTCCAGCGAGTCCGCCCGCGGGTTAAGCAGGCCGGGGCCGGCGAACCACCCCGGCCCAGCCAGGGCGGTCACGCGGCCGTCTCCGCGCAGTTCGCCGACGTAAACAGTGGCGCTGCCGTCACCGGATTCCCCGACGACGGCCGTCACTCCGGCGGCCCTGACGATACCAACGACTTCCTCCAGGTTAACCTCGTCCATGCCTCTGACCTCCTCGCCGGGCCGGTGGCCCAGACTTACGGGGCAACATCGGCCTCGTCGTCAGCACGCCCACCTGGGGGCCTCCTCCGAGAGTCAGAGAACCCGCCGGCGGTGGTGGAGGCGTCTCCGGCCGCGGTAGAAGCCTCCGCTCAGCCCGCGCACGATCAACAGCAGGAGAGCGGCGCCCACGAAGGCCACGATGATCAGTGGGATGACACCGGGGCCGAGGTTGATGTTGAGCAGCCCGAAGAGCCAGCGGCCCAGGAAGGCGCCGATGACGCCTACGACGACGTCCAGCAGCAGGCCGAGGCCCACACCCACAACCCGGCTGGCCAGCAGGCCCGCGATCAGACCGACCACCAGCAGGATCAGGAAGTCGTTTGTGGCCAGGGCCCCGAAGTCGATCGTATGACTTGGGATGTCGATCCCTGGCAATGTGACGCTCATAGTTCTTGCTCCCTCATTCTCACACACTCTGATATGAGTGCTATCACTATACATGCTTGGGCTGGACATGGCAAGGGGTACGTGATCGAGGCTGCCGGGGGCTCTACCCGAGAGCTGGTGGCCGAACAAGCAGCAGCTGGTCGGCGCAGTCTATCTGCGCTCGGAGGCGGGAGGGTCGTGTCGCCCGGTGTTGCGCTCGGCTTCTGCTTCGGGGCCGCCCGGCCTTCCTGGTTGCGACGCTGGGCCACGGCCATACAAGTGCTGTACGGCCAGCCTGTCGTATCGAACCGACGCGCGCCGGGTGGACGACGCCGGACTCAGTCCGGGTACTCGTCCTTACGCCAGGCACGTGGCTCGGCGGGCTGGGTCCTCGGCGTTCGGTCGAGCAGGAAGCTGTAGTACGGCGCGACGAACGGGTCGGGGGCCATCACCGTGTAGGTGTGGTAGACCGTCCCGTTCTCGTGCGCGAAGGCGATCCAGCTCGGGCTCTCGCGCAGGCCGTCCTTGAGCTCGGCGCCGACCTGCTGTGACCACTCCCGGAGCCATTCCGGCGGGTTGTCGATCATCTCCTTGACCTCGGGAATCTGCTGTGCCTGCTCCGGGGTCATCGCAAGACCGAAGTCGAAGGGGAAGTCGGTGCCGTAGGTGGAGACGTAGGGGAACTGCCAGCCCATCCGCTGCCTGTACGCGGCCAGCCGCTCGATCGGCGCCCGCGAGAAGCAGATCAGCGTCACGTCGCGGTGGTTCAGGTGGACGAGCGTGCCGTCGAGCCCGTCCGCCAGGCCGGTGCAGCCGGGGCAGGCACCGAGCGTGTAATCAGGTCCGAACATGATGTTGTAGGCAAGGAGCTGTGAGCGGCCATCGAAGAGCTCGGCGAGCGTCTTCCTGCCATCCTGGGTGGCGAACTCGTACTCCTTCTCGACCGGGACCCAAGGCAGATCGAGCCGCTTCCTCTTGATCTCGTCGTTTCGGCGCGCCTGCTCGGCCTCGAGCTTGGCTAGCTCGTTCCGGGCCGCCTGCCAATCCTGACGGGTCCCGATCCTGTGCTCGATCATCTCATTCCTCCTGTGCCACTCGGCCGCTCGGGTTCGCGCACCGGCTTGCGGCGCAAGTTGGCCGTGGGGCGCTCAGAGACAAGCGTACTTGTCCATCGACGTGACCATCACCGCAGGCCCGTCGGCACCGTCCTGCCGGTGACCGCCTTGGAGATCCCCGGGTGCTCGAGATGTGCGGCGCCGAATCGGTGACCTGGACGTCCAAGCAGCGGCGCCCATCCACGGCCACAACCTACGCCGTATTTCGTTCCCAGCTGGCGCCGCGGGGGCGTCAGACCCTGCACGCAGGGGAGCTACTCCCGCTCCACCCGGTCCACAAGGTCCTGGAGGATCGCTGAGGGGTCGATGCCGGCGAGCAGCATGGCCGCCATGACAACGTCCATCCGCACGTCTCCCCCCTTCTCGATGACCCTGACAGCGTCCGCGTTCAAGAGCGGGTGGCGGGCAGTCTGTTCTATGAGGTCGTTGATGGCGGCAGCAAAGTCGTGGGAGCTCATGCCCGAGCGCCGGCGGCAGGCGGCGAAGAGGCTGCCGATGAGGTCGGGGATGGTGGCCGGCCGGTCGATGACGTGAATGAGGACGGTGGTCATGTCGTCACCTCCAGTGCGGCCGGCTCTACCCGAGGTCCGAGCTCCGGACGGACAGTCGGGATCATGCGCACACCTCCTTGCGATCGCCACCAACGACGGAGCAGCGCCGCGCGCTACCCAGTGGCGAGACCCCATCGCGGGTTGTCACGCGAACGACCGCCGTGCCACCCGCCGGCACGGTGACGCGCAGCGGACCGGGGCCGCGAAGGCCGGCGGTCTCGAGAAGGCTGCCCTGCGGGAGACTGGGCCGAGTCACCATCCAGGTCCTCGGAGCCGGATCAGGGTTGTGCAGGCAGGCCTCGTTGGTGGTCATCAGGACCTCCCAGCCCTGTCCCGGGGCGCGGCGCTGCAGGTACGCATGCCGGGCGACGTCCTCCAGCCCGCACCAGGCCGCCGTGCCTCGAGACGCTCTGTTGATCGCTGCCGCCCGCTCGACGAAGGGCAGGAAGTCCCGGCCCAGGCCGCGCCGGTGGGCGAAGACAAGGACCGGCCGGCCCAGCATCAGGTCGAGCAGGCAGCCCTGGTCACGGATGCTGCGGCGCCACAGCAGCGGAAAGCCCTCCCACGCAAGGTCCGCGGGCCGGAGCCCGAGGTCGTCCTGAGCGGGGACGGCCGCCTCCAGCGGGTACTTGTCCCAGAAGTTGCAGGTCGCCAGGAAGCCCAGTCGGTGCAGGTCCGGGTAGAGACTCGCCGGACCCACCCCATGGGGAAACACCATGACGCGGTCGAGCCGGCAGCCGTGGGTGCTGGCGAACCGCTGACCCCGTTCCACCGCTCGCCGCAGGTCGGCGCGCTGCTCCGCCAGCGGTCGGGCGGGGTAACGCATGCGGCTGCCGGCCGTGAGATAGAACTCGTAGCCGTCGTGGTCACAGCCGTGGTAGCAGGCTGAGAGGAGCTCCGGCTGCTGGCGGAGCCGGCCGACGACGGTCGTATCGGCGAGCGGGAGCTCCCGCGGCACGGTGGCGATGGTCACGTGGAAGCGGTGGTCTCGAGCCTGCGCCGCCAGGATGTCGTAGCGGAGGCCCAGCGAGCCTCGACGCAGCGGCGGGTCGTCGATGGTGAAGTTGGCTATGGCGCAGGGGGCGTGCCAGGCAGCCCGACCGTAGCGCTGGTGGAGCAGCAGCAGGGGCACGACCAGCCCGGCCGCCTCGGGCGACGCGAGCACGTCGATCGCCCGACTGGGCTGCGTCCGGGGGAGCGTGCTCAAGACCACCCGCCCGCGCCCCAGATGCAGTTCCATGACCAGCGCCCCGCGGACGCCGCGCGCCACGCCCCAGGCGCGCACGTCGCGAGGGTGCGCGGGTTCGAGCACGTGCTCGCCGCAGGACGTCTCCAGCGCTGTCCCCGCCAGCGCGCCCGCGAACGCAGCAGGCGCGGGGGGGAGGAGCAGGCGCGTGGCGGCGAGCGCCCGCCGGACAGACGGAAGCGCGATGCCGAGCTGGGCCCCGAGGGCTGGCAGCACGAGGTTCGCGTGCTCGTCCAGACCGTCGACATACAGGGTGCCGCCCCGGCCCACGTACGCGGCCAGCGCCCCCGCTGCCGCGGACAGGGCGGGCACCGCCTCGGCGGAAGCCGCCACCAGCTCCCAGCGACCGAGCAGGGCACGGTCGAGCAGGCTCCGCGCTCCAGGGAGATCGGCCTCCTCCGGTGAGAGCCCGAGCAGCCGGGCGGCAGCCGCGACGAGCGATGACCCGGCGGGGGGTGTGACGACCCCGACGGTCGCGGTCCGGGGCCGAGTCAGCTCCGGCGCGGGGGCGGGGTCCTCGAAGGGCACCACGGGGACCGTCGAGGTCCGCTGCACCTCATAGCCGGTATGCCCGTCCCACAGCAGACTCCGTGGCAGCTCCCTCAAGACGTGAGCCTGCCTGCGGAGCCGGGCCGCGAGCACAGCAGAAGCCGGCGCGCCGCCAGCGCCCTGGCTCCGCTCTACCTCCTCGAAGAGGGCCGCCAGCCGCTGGGCGAGCGCGTCCCACGTGTAGGGCTCGACCAGGTCGCGTGAGCGCGCGGCGGAGCCGCACGCGGCCAGGGCACGCTCCGGAATCTCGGCCGGGCTGTCGACGAACGTGACGCTCGCCGTCTGTCCGAACCGCTCGGCCACCGCGCCGAACCGCGTGGTGACCACAGGCAGATCGCTCGCGAGCGCCTCCAGGACGCACAGCGGCAGCGCGACCGCGTCATCCGGCGAGACCGCCGGGAAGATGAAGCAGTCGGCGAGACGGTACAGCTCCTCCACGTTGGGCCGGCAGCCGTCCATCACGACGACCCCGGCGCCCTCGAGCGCGCTGCGCAGCTGCTTCGACTCCGATCTCCCGTGACCGGTGTCTGCCACGACCACCGTCACGCCGGCCGAATGGGCGAGCGGGGCCAGCGCCGGCAGGTTGCGCCCCTCCCGCAGGTGTCCGACATGGAGGATCAGGCGGTCCCGAACCGGCAGCCTCCAGCGCTGCCGGAGGTGCGCCCTCTCGCCCGGCCGCGGCGGCCGGAACCGGTCCAGGTCCACGCCACCGCAGACCGTGTCGGCGTACACGCCCGCCGCCCGGCCGGCGTCGCGCTCGCGGCCCGTTGGCACGAGGAGGAGGTCCGGGGCGAGGTGGCGCAGCGCGAATGGGGCCGGCAGCCGTCCCGAGGTGGCGTGCAGGCCGACCACGGCGACCGGGACGCCGCGACAGACGAGCTTCAGCAGCCGGGCGCGCAGAAGCGCAGCGACGGTTACGGAGGATCGAGACACGTAAACGAGGACTGCGGGACGCGCCCGGCGCACCTCGGGCCGGGTGGCGGTGCGCAGCGTCCCCCAGGTGCGCCAGGGAATGGATGCCCCCGCGGACCCTCCGCGGCGGTGGCCGGGCATGTCGTGCAGCACGACCGGCCGTCTGAGGCCCAGGCCGGCGGCCATCGTCCGCACGATGCGTGCGTAGCCGTCATCCGGCGCCCCGGTCAGCCCCTCGGCCATGACGAGGACCGGCCGGCGCGGAGCCGACGCAGGCTCCGCCAGCGCCCCTGCGCCCTCGGCACTTGCGGGCGGTTGGCCGGGCCCATCGCGGAGCCGGGGGCTGACGACTGTAAGCGCGCCGAGGACGAGGAGCTGTGCGACCGAGCCGGCACCGAAGGCCAGGGCAGCCCCGGTCAGGCCCAGCCGCGGGATCAGCAGGATGCCGCCCAGGAGGACGCCTGTCATGCCGACCCCTCCGGCGATGGCGGCGACGCCGGGCCGGCCCAGGCCCAGCCAGGCGCTCTCGACCACCATGTAGAGGGCGTAGACAGCCATGCCGGCGGCGAGCACGGCCAGCGGAGCCCCCGCCTCCAGATAGTGGCTTCCGAAAACCAGCCCGACCAGCGGCCTCGCCGCCAGGCTCAGGATCAGCAGCAGCGGCACGACGGCCGCCACGGTCAGGGCCAGCGCACGCAGCAGGTAGCTCCGGAGGGCGGCGCCCGCCAGCCTGCTGGCCCGCGGCAGCACGGCCGTCGACACCGCCCACGACACGACCGCGAACCCGCTCACGACGACCTTGGCGGCGGCGTAGCGTCCGGCCGCCGCCGGCGACATCAGCCGGTCGATCAACACGAGGTCCGCGCCCAGCCAGACGGTCGTGAAGGCGTTCATGAGGACGAGCGGCGCGGTGTAGCGGGCCACGAGCCACGTCCGCCTCCAGCTGAGGGTCTCCGGCCTGAACCGGACCGGCGTTCGCGCCAGCGGCAGTGCGACGATCAGGGCCGCGACGCTGGACGCGCCGTAGATGGCGAGGAACACGGCCGTGGTGCGGAACCCGAGCAGGCCGGCCGCCACGGCGGCGCCGAGCTGGAGCAGGTTGGCCAGGGCCCAGAAGCCCACCATCAGGTCGAAGCGCTCCAACCCGCACTGGACCTGCTGGTACGTCTGCAGCACGGCCGTCCCGAGCAGGTTCACGAGCAGCGCCGGCAGCAGCCAGCCCCCCAGCCCGGCCAGCACGCCGATCGGGATCATCAGAGCCAGGCTCGCGGCGACGATCCAGGCGACGACCAGCATCCAGTTCGTGAAGTACGCGTCCCTCTCGGGCGGGTCGTCGCGGTGGCGGGACAGGAACCGGCTCAGCCCCAGCGGGGCGTTCATGATGAGGATCGAGCCGACGTTGGCGATGACGAGCCCATAGGCCAGCAGGCCGTAGCCAGCCGGCGCCAGGAACCTCGCGGCGGCGACCGAGAAGAGCAGGCTCAGGAGCCGCGCCGTCGCGTTGCCGAGGGTGAGCACCGCCGAGGACCGGAGCAGCGCGCCGGGGGCGATGAGCCGTCGTACCCGCAGCGCCGCGGACAGGAAGAGCGGGCGATGACGTGAGGCGGCGCCAACGATGACGGCACCCGGGGCGCGGAAGAGCAGGCGGGCACCGGGCGCGCCGCCAGCGGGCAGCCAGCCCGCCGCAAACCCCGCCAGGATGCCGACGAGCATCCAGAACTCCTGACTGACCGCGGTGAAGGTCAGGTACTCGGCGGTGACGTCCATCAGCACCACGGCGATCACCGCGCCCAGACAGGTGAGGCCGACCATCCGGCGGGACGGGGCATCACTCTGCCGCGCAGCCCAGCCGGCCGCCGCCACCGCGGCGAGCATCGCGATCATGACGACCAGGCCCGGCACACCCGCCCGGAAGAGCTGCCAGAGGTAGCCGTTGTCCACGAAGTCCACGAGCGGGCGCGGCACCTCGGGTGGCATCAGCGTGCCGGTGCCGAACCAGAGCCCGTGGCGCAGGAGGGCCGGCACGAAGAATGCCTGCCAGTAGTCGATCCGGGTCTGCAGGGTTTCGGGCAGGCCCGAGCCGCCAGGGGCAGCCACCTGGGAGGCGATGCGGTTGGTGATGGACGGCCAGAAGACCACGGCGGCCGCCGCCAGCACGGGGGGTGCAGCGGCCGCCTGCCGCCAGGGGAAGCGGCGGGCGCCCAGGACGACCGCAGCGGCGCCCGGGAACAGCGCGGCCACCGGAGCGTAGGTCTGGCTGGCGAGCAGGGACAGGAGGTTGGCGCCCATGACGACACCCAGCCACCGCCCCGAGAAGCCCGGGTGCCGCGTGGCCGCCAGGGCGAGGGCGAGCAGGAAGTTCAGGAGCCCGAACGCGCCCAGCGCGCTGTAGTGGCCGAGCAGCGAGGCCGGCCGATAGACGGTGTCCCACGAGGGCAGCGCGGCCGTCGGGTAATAGGCGGATACGAGGTCGCGCGTGCCCCCCAGGTCGAGTGCCTCTGCCACGGCCACCGCCGCGACAGGGAGGCTCGCCACCATGCACAGGTTGAACAGCCGGTTGAGGTCCGCGCTGGTGAACTCCGTCCGCGAGAAGAGCAGGTAGACCACCAGGTACTGGACTGGCGCCAGCACGAGCAGCCAGTCGCTCTGATCCGCCTCCGCGTGCGACAGCAGGATCACCGCCCAGGGGACGACCACGCCGACCAGGCAGAACCCGAGGACAACGACGTCGAGGCCGATGAAGGCGAGGCGCCGCCGTCTGGCCAGCCAGTTCGCCGTGAAGCCCGCGGCGACGACCAGCAGCAGCGCTTCGTTGACGCGCAGCACGGGTACGACACCGCCCCGCGCCATCCCGGCGGTGAGCGGAACGGCAACTGCCAGCAGTCCGCAGGCCAGCGGTGGCCGGCTGATGGCCACCACGAGCAGAGCGAGTGCCCCCGCCGCCCCGAGGGCCAGCAGCGGACTCACCGCCGGCACGAGGCGACCTCGCCGGCCGGCCGGCCAGCGCTCGGGAGCACGCGACTCCGGGCCTGATAGTCAGCCCGGATGACTGGCGTCATTCGGCCGCCACTTTGGCGGCCGGCACGCGATCCGCCGGTGCGGATCTGTGGGCTGGCACAGGCACCGGCTCCGGCCGGACGGGCAGGAGCGCGGCAGCGGCGACCTCGACGCCGATGGCACGCAGCAGGCCGGCAGCCAGGCGGGCCTCGGTGAACGTCGTCCGGCCGCGGGTCGCGACGAGGATCACACTGTCGGGCGCCGGCCCCAGAGGCTCGGCGGCGGGGGTCTGCATCGGGGGCAGCAAACAGTGGACCACGAGGTCGATCTCCTCCTCGGGCCGCTCTGGCGCTGCGCCAGGGCCGCCGCGGCCACCCTCGGGCGCCAGGAGGAATGCGGAAGGGCGGTCGCCTTCCGGACTGTCCCGGTCCACCGCAGCCGCATATTGCGCCGGCACCACGAGCACCCGCTGGTGGCCGGCCGTCGCCGCCTGTGCAAGATGCGCGGCCACGTCGTTCACCCGGTCTCGCGGAGTGGACGCGACGAGCCACAACGCCCGCGGGCGCCCGGGCGGCGCCGCCCGACCCAGGCGCCCTAGGAGGCCGTAGCGCGCTGCTGTGGCCCCGTCCCGCCCCCCGTTCAGGTCGATGACGACGTCGGTGCCCGCCGCCGCGGCCAGGTCCGAGGCATCCCGAATGCGCTGTCTGAGCCGCTCGGCCAGGAGGGCTGCAAGCACACCCGCGCCCAGCCCGCAGACCACGCCAACCAGGAGGTAGCGCACAGGGTCCGGATCGACCGGCGTCCGCGGCGGCATCGCCCGCTGCTCGACCGACAGCACATCTGCACGCTGCGAGGCCTGCACGTCCAGGTCCTGCAGCCGCTGGTACGCAGTCGAGTACTGCGTCTGCAGGAAGCTGAGCTGCGCCAGGCCCGCGGCGTCGGGGTGTCCGGCCGCCTCCGCCGCAGAGCTCTGCTGGAGCTGCTGCGCGATCTGGGCGTTGAGCTGCCGCACCTGACCCTGCAGGTACGTGCGCTGGGACTGGAGCTGCGCCTCGATCTGCGCCCGGTTGCGGGCGATCAGCGCATCGGCAGCCTCGTTGGCCAGCCTGGCGGCGGCCTCCGGTGAAGACGCGTCGGCGGCGATCTCGAGCTGCGCCGTGGCCCTGGGGGTGGTCACCCTGACCTGGCGGGCGAGGGCCGCCGGATCGCAGGCGCCGGCCTCGCGGGCGCAGACGGCCTGGAGGACGTCCCGGCTGGTCCCCATAGCTATGAACCGCTGGGCCAGGAACTGGTCGGCCTGAATCGCGACGTCGAAGCCCTGTGTGGCTGACTGGCTCTCGTCGATCGAGAGCAGCGTGCTCGCCTCGTAGACCGGCGGGCGCACGAGCGTCGCAGCCCATGCCAGCCCAGCGGCGAGCAGGATACTCAGCCAGATCAGCCAGTGCCAGTGCCGGAGGGTACGCTCGGCGGTGTGCGGCATGGGTTCAGTCCCTCCTTGCCACGGCCGCGACCAGTGCCGCTCCGGTCCTGGCGAGGAGCTGAAGGTCCAGCCACGGAGAGACCTCGCGCACGTACCGCAGGTCCAGGTCCATCATCTCGGCGGCCGAGAGCTGCTCGCGGCTGCTCACCTGCCACAGTCCGGTCATGCCCGGCGGCACCGCGAGGCGGCGGAAGTAAACGGGCTCGTAGTGCTCGAGCTCGTAGGGAATCGCGGGCCGTGGCCCAACGAGGCTCATGTCGCCCGTCATCACGTTCAAAAGCTGCGGCAGCTCGTCCAGGTCGAACCGCCGGAGCAGGCGTCCGACTCGCGTGATCCGCGGATCGGCCAGGGTCTTGTAGGCGCTGCCGTCAGCGCGGCCGGTGAACCAGTTCGCGGCGGTACGCCGGTGCGTGACCTGCTCGCAGCCCGCGTGCATCGTGCGCAGCTTCCACATCCGGAAGCGCCGGCCGCTGAGCCCGACCCGCTCCTGAGCGAAGAACGCGGGCCCGCCGTCCTCCAGCTCAACGGCGAGCGCCAGGCAGAGGATGACCGGCAGTGCGATCAACAGCAGGGCCGTCCCCAGGACCACATCGAACGGTCGCTTCCACCACAGGGACGAGACGCTGGCACGCTGCCGGCTCGCGTACAGATGGGTCGGGCGGGTGCCAGACATGGCTCTCCTCCTCCTCCTCCTCCTCCTTACTTCTCTCCTTTCCGTATGGGCCTGGTCACGGCACGACCTCTGTCTCGCCAGCCGCGTCCAGGCGCAGGTCTCGGCGAGCACTCCACCCCCACGCCGGGAGGTGGAACGCGGTCGCCCCCGCCGCCTCCGCCACGAGCTCGTGCCACGCCGGATCGGTCACGTGCCGCGCGGTCATGCGGCCGCCTCATCACACATCGGCGTGTGCTAGGGCCGCCGTCCCATTGGGATGGGGTGCGCTCGTCTCCGGCGACCAGGGCGGTATCTCGACGGGCACCTCCAGGCCGCCGGCGCGGAGCGATCGCTCGGCGGCCTCCAGCGCGGCCACGACCGCCAGGCCCTGCTCCCCGTCGCTGAGAGGCCGGCCGCCACTGCGGACGCACTCGATGAAGTGCTCGCACTCCAGCCTGAGGGGCTCCCGCCAGGCGATGTACGGGATGACGATCTCGCCGTGCCGATAGGCGACCTCGAACTCCCCGTAGCTGTCAACGGATGGCCGCTCCACGCCGCGGTCGTAGATGCGCAGCTTGGTAGTCGAGGAGACGTCGTTGAACACCGCCATGCGACGGTCGCCGACCAGGGTCAGGCGGCGCACCTTGTCGGGATCGAGCCAGGAGACGTGGACATGGGCGCTCGCGCCCGACGAGAACTGCAGCTCCAGGTAGCAGACGTCGGGCACGTCGGCGTACACGTAGGCCCTCCCTCTCGTGCTCACCATCACCGGCTTCTCGTCGAGAACGTGCATCAGGATCGAGATGTCGTGAGGAGCCAGGTCCCAGAGCACGTTGGCGTTGCGCTGGAAGAGACCCAGGTTGAGCCGGGCCGCGTCGCCGTAGTAGATCCGGCCCAGGCCGCCCTCCTGAACCAGCCGGCGCAGCTCCCGAACCGCCGGGTTGTAGACGAACGTGTGGCCGGCCATCAG
>DATFRD010000243.1:0-2349 GCA_035263645.1 Candidatus Dormiibacterota bacterium
CGCGTGCACTGGGAGCGAGCGATGTTCGTCCTGGAGGCGGCGCTCGGCTCGGAGCATCCACGGACCCTGGCCGCCATCAACAACGTCGGCCTGCTCCTGCGGGAGCAGGGCGAGCTCGCCCTCGCCAGGCAGTACCTGGAACACGCGCTGACGGTCTCCGAGGAGACGCTGGGACCTGACCACCCCGACACCGCGGCCGCGCTCGACAACATGGGCACCCTCCTGCAGGCCGAGGGTGACCTGGACGGGGCCCGGCGGCACATCGAGCGGGCGCTGGCGATCCGCGAGCGCACACTCGGCGCCGACAACCCGGCGACCGGCACCAGCTACACCAACCTGGGCATGCTGCTGCGGGATGTGGGCGACCTGGAGCGGGCCCGTCCCCACCTGGAGCAGGCCCTGATCGTCTCCCAGCGGATCCTGGGTCCCTACGATCCCCAGACGGCGGCCAGCTACAACAACCTCGGCACGCTCCTCCTGCAGCTGGGCGACCTCTACGGGGCCCAGCCCCATCTGGAGCGCGCGCTCGCCATCCGCGAGCAGGGCCTGGGCGCTGACCACCCGGAGACGGCGACCAGCCTCTCGAACGTGGCTGCCCTCCACGTGGCCTACGGCGACCTGAACGGCGCCCGGGCATACCTGGAGCGTGCCCTGGAGGTCCGCGAGGAGGTGCTGGGCCCCGAGCACCCGCTCACGGCGGCGAGCTTTCACGAGCTCGGTCGCCTCCTGCGTGACCTCGGCGACCGGGAGGGCGCCAGGAAGCGCTACGAGCAGGCGGTCGCCGTCCGGGTCAACGTGCTGGGCCCCGACCACCCCGAAACCCTGGCCAGCATGAACGACCTGGACCACCTGGTGCGCGACCTGGGCGGCGCCCGGTCGGCCTGGCCGAAGCGCCCCCTCCCCGACTCCCCCTTCTTCGAAACCGACCCGGACGACTGACCCCCGTCAAGCCCCCTCCCGCAAGGGGAGGGGGGAAACCGAAGCAAGGGGCCGGGTAAGCAAGGGCTTGGCCCGAGCGTGTGAGTCGCTTTCCCCGCCTCCCCCACGGATCCCCCCAAACCCGAAGGGACGCACCGGAGGTGCCCCAAAAATCGCAGAAGAGCCGGGGGGTTCCGGAAGGGGGGGCCCGCCCCCCCTTGCAGCGCCGGGGGGGTTCCGGAAGGGGGGGCCCGCCCCCTCTTGCTAATCCCCGGTGAACTGCAGGTCGTACGGCACGGCCTGGCGCGACTGCACGTCCACCAGGCCGGTGCCGACCAGCAGGTCGTACGTCTGGCCGGGGTTGAGCCCGCCGGGCACCGTCAGCGTGACCATCTTCTGCGCGGGGTCGTACGTCGCCCGGCTGGTCACGCCCTTGATGCTGACGCCCGCGCGGACGCTCGCGGCGTCGAGGTCGGAGTCGAACGAGACCTGCACCTGGCCGTTCTGCACCGTCACCTTGACGACCTCCGGCCCGCTCGCAAACGAGTTCCGCGGCGCCTCCGAGACGCCGTGGATCCAGGGCCGGCTGCTCGCGTCGCGCTGGATGATGAGCGTCTCGTCGATGGCGCTCTGGCCCGATCCGCTCGTGATCACGAGCCTCACCACGACCCGGCCCGGCTGCGACAGCAGCACGTAGTAGCGGGACAGCGGCGCCGAGGGGTCGGTGTAGATGAGGGTGAGCTTGCCGAACGCGTCCTTGCCCGCGCTGTCCAGGTAGGACATCGCCTGGTCGCTGAGCTGGTTCTTGCGCGCGGCCATGAAGGCGTTCACGAGGTCGTCCTGGCTGGGGCCCGCGGCCGGCGACGCCGTGCCCGCCAGCGCTCCCACCAGCCGGGCCACCCAGACCTGCCCGGCCTGCCGGTAGGCGAAGGTGCCGCTGCGGTCCGGCGCCCACTCGGGTCCGCCGTACGAGCCGTCCGCGAGCTTGCGCAGCCCGATGCCGTCGCTCGCGTTGTAGAGGTACAGGGAGCCGGCGGTGCTGGCCAGGACCTGGTTGCCCCGCGACCAGCTCAGCCCGGTGACGCCGGCCAGGTCGAAGAGCTTCGCGCCGGCGCCGGTGGTGGTATCGGCCACCGTGACGCCCGTCTCGGTCGGGTACGCGTACTGGTGGCCGTCCGGCGACCAGTCCCCGAGCCCGGTCGCCGGGCCCACCACGACGTCCCTGCCCGTGCCCAGGTCCACGAGGTGGAGGCCCGAGGCGCCGATGTACGCGAGGTGGTCGCCGGCCGACGAGAAGTCGGCCACCGTGGCTGTCTCGGACAGGCTGGCCAGGCGCTGCTGGCCACCGGACTGGACGTCGGTCGCGGTGGCGAACTCCAGGTTCCCGGCGTGGAAGCCCAGCGCGAGCGGCTGCACGCCGCTCACCGCCAG
>DATFRD010000244.1:0-13629 GCA_035263645.1 Candidatus Dormiibacterota bacterium
AGAGCTCCGTTGGAGTGACCTCCATCAGGCGACGAGCGCGAGGTGGCGTGGCCCCGCGTCGGCATAGCGGGCACAATGGACGCGGGCGTGTTCGTGCCCGAGGTGGCAACGCCAGTACTCGAGGCACGGCCCAATGGAGAATGAAATGATGGTTGGCCGGAGCCATCCCCACCATGACGCCATCGCTCAGCAGGTTCGGAGCTGGTATACGAGACCGTCCCCAGAGATCAGCCTCGGCATCGAGCAACGCTGGTGTGGGTTCGTCACGGATCCCGACAGCTATGTGCGGCCGAGACTCGTCCTGACCATAGACCAGGCTCAAGAGGTCCCGGCTGCCCTCTCAGAGGTGGCGAGCCTCTACGACGGGCGCGAGGTAGACGTGTGGGTTGACGATCGCGGCCGCGCCGATCGAGTACAAGACGCCCTGGTGGCATCCGGTTGCCAACCTACGCGGAGCATCACATTTCTCGCGCTGGTCGGTCCGATGGTCGCTGATCCAGGACCGGCACACCTGGTCGTCGAGGAGGTCACCGGGGCGAGGCTCAGGACCTGGGCGGAGGTCAAGCTTCAGGGCTTTGCCGACAGCGAGGAACCGGCAGACCCGACCGCCCTGGCTTCCGAGATCACCCAGCGTCGGGCCGAGGCGTCTGCGGTATGCTACGAATTGGCCAGCCTCGGCGGCGAGCCGGTCGCAGCCCTCGCCTGGTACAGGGGTCGGGACCAGCTGGCATTCAACCTGGCCACTCGTGTCCCCTACCGGCATCGGGGAATCGGCCAGGCTCTACTGGGACGCTGGGCTGCCAATGGTGTTGCAGAAGGGTGCCGGTCGCTCCTCATCAACGCCGATGAAGGTGGTCCCGCCGCCGCCCTCTACCGAAGGATGGGCTTCACAGACGAGGTGTACTGGCGGCGCGGTTTTCGCTTCGTGCCATCGAAATCGACGGGGTGCGGCTCCGGGACGTCTCAGCGGGCTGGTGGAATGGGTTGGTTGGGGATGTCGGCCGGCATTGGCGGGGGGTGCGGGCGACGTAGCTGAAGCGCGGACGCCCCGGTTCGAAGGTTGTTCACAGCCGACCACGGCGGCGCCGCTTTTGCACACGATACTCCCCGCCGCCGCCGAGCACGTTCAGCACGAGACCACGCCGGCCTTCATCCCCCTCCCGCGATCGATTCGACGGGACCGTGGGCTGGCTGGAGGGGGTCCGACAAGCGGTGGGCGCCGCAGGCGACGCTGTCGAACTCGTCGAGGTTTCGAGCCACCGGGGAGGCGATCCTCATGCCTGCGCTGGACCCCGCAACCCAACTGATGATCGTGGTTGATCTGCTGACGCCCCAGGCGAGTGTGATGATCGACGACCTACCGAATGTTGTCCTGAACTAACGACCTCTCACAGAGCCAATCGAGGCCATTCTCGAGGAGCGTCGGTCGGATCCTGGAGGCCAATGGTTCTACGCGCGCAGGTCGGAGCACGGAGTGGTGGTCGAAGTTGAATCTGCGCTCAACGAGGAGCAAACGAGGGATCTCGTGGACAGCCTGCATCCGGTCGTTTAAGCGTCGGTTGTCGCCAAGACGTCGGGCCGCGCTCTCAGGCGCCGGGCCGGTTGGTCGCGTCTGCGGCAAGAGCTTTTCAACACCCTGCTAGCTCAGATCGCGGGCCCAGCCGGCCCCGCCTGCGGCTCTACACTGATCGACGGAGTGTTTCCCCAGCGCGTTCGAGTGATGACCTTCAACGTGCGGATGGTCACCCTCCGGGACGGGCCCAATCACTGGCCGAATCGTGCGGGGCTGTGCGCACGAGTGATCCGTGCCCAGGCGCCTGACTTGGTCGGCTTCCAGGAGATGCAGAATGACCACGTGGAGCTCCTGGAGCCGGTTCTTTGTGAGCTCCACGGCGAGCTTGGGCTCGACGCGAGCAGCCAGGTCCGGCCCGAGCACCAGGCCGTGTTCTGGAGCCCGGACCGCTTCGAGCTCGTGGCGAGCGAGAGCTTCTACCTGAGCGACACCCCGGATCGCTGGTCCACCGGCTGGGACGCCGCGTGCCCGCGGGTCGCCACCTGGGTGCGACTGCACCCAAGAGGCGGCTCGGGCGAACTGCTCTTCTGCAACACGCACCTCGACCGCGAAGGCGAGCTGGCCAGGCGGGAGGCAGCCCGCCTGATCGCCGGGCGTCTGCCGAAGGCCCCGGCCGAGATCCTGGCCGGCGACTTCAACGCCGTCCCGGGAAGCCCGCCCCACCGGCTCCTCGCCGAGGAGGGCTTCCGGGACATCTCGCCAGACGCGCTCCCGTCAGAGGCCAGGGTCGGCGGGGGAGGACAGGGGACCTTCCACGGCTTCCGAGGAGCGGCCAGCCGCCGGATCGACTGGCTCCTCGTGCGGGGCGCCGTCGAGGTCGAATCCTGCCGGATCGTGCGTGACGCCGAGCCGCCGCTCTACCCGAGCGATCACTACCCCGTGGTGGCCGATCTGCTCCTCCCCTGAGAGCCTGGAGAGCGGGAAGGAGCGTCCTCCCCCGCCTCGCCGCAACCCGCGTGGCACCATGGGGCCGTGGGCGAACCGGGCTGGACCGAGGCCAACTCCGAGACCTTCATCCGGCTCGGCGACGTCCTGGTTCCGGACCGGGAGGCGCAGCTGGACGCCCTCTGCGCCCTCGTGCCCGAGCCGCCGGGCCTGGTGGTGGAGCTCAGCTGCGGCGAGGGCCGGCTGGCCGAGCGCCTGCTGGAGCGGTTCCCGGACAGCCGCGTGGTCGCGCTGGACGCCTCTCCGGCGATGCTGGCGCGGGCGGCCGCGCGACTGGCCCGGTTCGGTGACCGCCAGGACGTCCGCCGGTTCGAGATCGCGGACAGCGGCTGGCGGTCTGAATGGCGAGACACGTGCGGAGCCGTGGTCTCGTCGCTTGCGGTGCACCATCTCGACGACCGCAGCAAGCGCCGCCTGTACGCCGACGTGCTGCACATGCTGCGCCCGAACGGCGCCCTCGTGATCGCGGATGTGATCCAGCCCGCGTCACGGGCTGCCGTCCGCCTGGCCGCGGCCGAGTGGGACCGGGCGGTCCGAGAGCAATCGCTGGCCCGCGCCGGCGACCTCTCCGCCCACGCAGCCTTCGCAGCCAGCCGCTGGAACTCGTTCGAGCCCGGCAACGACGACCCGACCGACATGATG
This sequence comes from Candidatus Dormiibacterota bacterium, assembly GCA_035263645.1. Lineage (GTDB taxonomy): Bacteria > Chloroflexota > Dormibacteria > Dormibacterales > Dormibacteraceae > CF-161. The sequence continues at coordinate 3,161 of DATFRD010000244.1, forward strand.
GCGCCACTCGCCGACCACCTCCGGTGGCTGGAGGCGGCAGGGTACGAGGGCGTCGATGCGGTCTGGGTCAGGGCCGGCCACGCCGTGTACGCCGGCTGGCGGCCAGCCGGCTGACCGCTGGGGCACCACCTGAGCCCGGCGGCCGATTCCGCGCGTCCGCGCGCGTCAGACTATTCGACGCGGAGATGACCCCGGCACGGCCGCTGCTGGAGCGCGAGGAGCAGCTCGCGGAGCTGAGAGAGGCGATGGACTCAGCCGCCGCCGGGCGGGGCTCGCTGATCCTGCTCGCTGGCGAGGCGGGCGCGGGCAAGACGACGCTGGTGCGCCGGTTCACGGCAGCGCTGGATGGGATCCCGGTCGCGACGGGCGTCAGTGATCCGGCGGCGACGTCGCTTCCGCTGGGCCCGCTGCTGGACATGGCCCCCGCGCTCGGCCCGTCTGTGGCGCAGCTTCTCGGGGGCTCGCCATCGCGCGCGGAGGTGTTCGCGGCGGCGCTCGCCCATCTGACCGCCCTGACCGAGCCGATGGTCCTGGTGTTCGAGGACATGCACTGGGCGGACCAGGCCAGCCTCGAGCTCCTCGCCTTCCTCGCCCGGCGCGCCGAGCGCCTGCCGGTGCTGATCGTCGCCACCTTCCGGGAGGAGGAGGTGGAGGCCGGAGGGCCGCTGGCCGTCGTGCTCGGGAACCTCGCTACCACTCCGGGCGTGCGTCGGCTCGCTGTGGGACCGCTGTCGCGCGAGGCCACCATGCGGCTGGCGCAGGGCAGCTCCACCGACGTCGACGACCTCTACAGGAAGACGGGGGGCAACCCGTTCTTCATCACGGAGGCTCTGGGCGCCCAGGGCCAGGAGGTTCCGCCGACCGTCCGCGACGCCGTGCTCGCGCGCGTCGTCAGGCGCACGGGCGAGGCTCGCCGGCTGCTGGAGATCGCTGCCGCGATCGGAGTGCGCGTCGAGCCGGGCCTGCTGGGCCGCATGATGGAGGCGACTGGCACGCCGCACTGGAGCCTCCTGGAGTCAGTCGATGCCGGCCTGCTCGAACGGCAGGGGCCCTGGCTGCTGTTCCGGCACGAGCTCGCACAGGCCGCCATCGCCGTCGCGACGCCGCCGGAGCGCCGGCAGCGGCTGCACGCGGGCATCCTCGCGGAGCTCAGGCGCGACGGGGCCGGGCTGCACGACCACGTCGTCCTGGTCGGCCACGCCGAGGCAGCCGGCGATGACAGTGCGGTGCTCGAGCTGGCGCCGGCAGCGGCGGCCCGGGCGGCCGCGGTGGGGGCGCACCGCGAGGCGGCCCAGCTCTACGGCAAGGCGCTGGAGCGGGCCCGCGACCGCCCCGCCTAGGCGAGCTTGCTCGAGCGCCGGGGCGTGCAGCACTACCTGACCAGGTGCTTCGCGGACGCCATGGCCGACCACCGGGCGGCCGCGAGCATCTTCCGGGACCTGGACGACCGGCTGAGCGAGGGGCGGAACCTGGTCTGGCTCTCGCAGGTCGCCCTGGCGGCCGGCGACAGCGCCGGCGAGGCCGCGCTCGCCGCGGCGACGACGGTGCTGGAGGCGCTGCCCCCCTCGCGCGAGCTGGCGATGTCGTACGAGGCACAAGCCCGCCGCCTCTTCATGTCCAGCGAGCTGGGAGCGGCCGAGGCCTGGGCGGAGCGGGGGGCGGCCCTGGCCGACCACCTGGGCGATCCCGACCTGGCGCTCGAGTCGCGGATCACTGCCGCCGTGCTCGGGCTCATGGCCGGCCGCGACGCCGCACATGCGCACCTGCGCGAGCTCCGCGACGCGGCGTACGAGTGGAGCCTGCGCGATCCGCTGGCGAGGGACACGTTCGCGCGGGCGACCCTCTACCTGGCCCTGATCCCGACGATGCGCCGCCAGTACGACGACGTCGACCGCTACCTGGACGAGGGCTGGCGCTACGCGGTGGACAACAACCTCGAGTACTGGCAGAGCATGCAGGCGGGCGCCAGCGCCGTCCGCGCGCTGGACGCCGGCCGCTGGAACGACGCCGTCCGGCACGCGCGCGCCGTCCTCGACATGCCCGACCCGGCCTGGCGGTCCAGGCTCATGGCGCTGATGACCCTCGCGCGAGTCGCTCTCCGAAGCGGCCAGCCCGACGGGGAGGCCTACCTGGAGCAGGTCACCGAGACCGCGGGTGAGGACCGAGCGGCGCTGGGCATCGTCTGGCCAGTCCGCGCCGAGGCGGGGTGGCTGGCCGGCGACCCGGCCCGCGTCCTGCGGGAGGTCGCGGCGGCGCAGGCGAGGAAGCTCGGGGCGGGCGACCCCTGGCACGCGGGTGAGCTGGCATTCTGGGCCCGGCTGGCCGGCGGCGCGGCCGACGGCCGCGCGGTCGTGGCCGAGCCGTATCGTCTGGCCGTCGCAGGCGCATGGGCGGCGGCGGCGGTCTGGTGGGAGGAGCGGGGCTGCCCATACGAGACGGCCGTCAGTCTCGCGGCCGGAGACGACACGAACGCTGTCCGGCGCGCGATCGAACTGCTCGATCGGCTGGGGGCGGCGCCCGCCGCGGCGTACGCCCGGCGGCGGCTGCGCGAGCTCGGCGTCTCATCGGTCCCACGCGGCCCCCGACCGTCGACGATGGCCAACCCCGCCGGACTCACCGGCCGCGAGCTGCAGGTCCTCGAGGTCGTGGCGACGGGGCTCAGCAACGCCCAGGTGGCCGCCCGGCTCTTCCTCTCGGAGAAGACCGTGGAGCGGCACCTGGCCGGCATCTTCGCCAAGCTCCAGGTCTCTACCCGAGCCGAGGCGGTGGCCGCCGGGGCGCGGATCGGCGCTGTCCGTGCGCCCAAAGTTGAGGGTTCGCGACCCCGAGATTGAGGGTCGGCCCGGAAGTCCGTCCGCGGGGTCGAAATCTAGCGTGTCCTCCAGGCGGCCAGCACGCCGCCCTTCGTTCGAGGAGGACCCTTCACATGACTGTTGCTCGATCCTTCGGCCGTCGTTCGTCCCCCGTGTGGGTGGTGGCGCTCGCCTCAGCCGCCTTCTTCATGTCAGCACTGGACCTGCTGGTCGTCATGACCGCGCTGCCGGCCATGCAGCGCCAGTTCGGCGCGGGCCTGGCCACGCTTCAGTGGACGGTCAACGCCTACAGCCTCGCCTCAGCCGCGGGCATCATCACGGCGGCCGCGCTGGCCGATCGCCTCGGCCGGCGCCTGGTCTTCGTGAGCGGCCTGGTCCTGTTCACGTCCGCGTCGGCCGCCTGCGCGCTGGCCCCGGCAGCGGAGTTCCTGATCGGGGCTCGGGCCGTCCAGGGCGTCGGCGCCGCGCTCCTGGCCCCGACGAGCCTGACGATCCTGGCCTCCGCGTTTCCGCCGGAGCGGCGCGGCGCGATCGTCGGCATCTGGGGTGGCCTCGGCGGCCTGGCGATCGCGGCCGGGCCCCTCGTCGGCGGCGCCGTGACCCAGGGGCTGAGCTGGCACTGGATCTTCTGGGTCAACGTTCCCATCGGCGTCGTCGCCGCCGCGCTGTCGTGCCTGCGGCTGGCGGAGAGCCGCGGCCCCGCGACCCAACTCGACATCCCGGCCGTGGCGCTCGTGTCCGCTGGAGCCACCGGGGTGGTCTTCGGCCTGGTGCGGGCCGCCGCACTCGGCTGGGGGGCCCCGCAGGTCGTCGGGTCGCTGGTCCTGGGCGTTCTGCTCCTGGCCGGGTTCGCCGTCTGGGAGCGGCGGACGCCGGAGCCGATGCTGCCGCCCCGTCTGTTTCGGAGGCGGGAGTTCGTGGCCGCCAACATCAGCACGTTCCTGACCTCGGCGTCCCTGCTGGGAGCCGCGTTTCTGGTCTCGCAGTACCTCCAGGTCGTCCAGGGCAGCTCGCCGCTGCTGGCGGGCCTGCGCTTCCTGCCGATGACTGCGACGCCGCTGGTCGTGTCTCCGGCTGCGGGGATGCTGTCCGATCGGGTGGGGCGCCGGCCGGTGATGATGGTGGGGCTGGTCCTGCTCGCGGTGGGATTGGGCTGGCTCGCGCTCGTGGCCACTGCGGGCGCCGACTACGGGCCGCTCGTCCTCCCGCTGCTCGTCGCGGGCGCCGGCGTCTCGATGTCGTTCGCGACGGCGCCGTCGGCAGCCCTGAGCGCCGTCTCGCCTGCCGACATGGGTAAGGCATCCGGCGCCAACGGGACCTTCCAGCGGTTCGGCGCAGCATTCGGGATCGCCGTCGCGACCGCGATCTTCACCGCCAACGGGCAGATGACGACCGCCGCCGGCTTCACGGCCGGCATGCGGCCCGCGCTGGGGGCCGCCGCCGCCCTGGCCCTCGTCGGCGCAGCCGCGGCACTGGGCGTGAGCGGCCGGCGCCGGTCGCCGGCGCCGTCCACGCCGCCGGTCGCGGTGCCGGCGGGTGCGGTCAGTCGCTAGACAGGCAGGCTGGCGCCGTCCTCCATCGGTGGCCACGGTCCACCCGAGGCGGCGCCGCCGTGCTTCTGGGGCCGCGTCAATGGATCACGGCCCGCAGCAGGACGAGGACGAGCAGGTCGTAGCCAGCGTGCCCGAAGACCAGGGGCAGCAGCCGGCGGGCGCGCACGAAGTAGAGGGTCTGCCCTATGCCGAACAGCAGCACGGGCAGGAGGAAGGGGCCGTAGTACACGTGATACGCCAGCCGGACCACGACGCTGATCGCGGCGGCGCTCCGCGTGCGGAGCCCGGCGACCTCGAGGCGGTGCACCACGTAAGCAAGGACGACGGTCTCCTCCAGGATCCCGGCGTTGACGCTGGCCAGCACCCCGTTCAACCCGTTGTAGGAGGGCGTCACCGGGAAGAAGTGGGTGATTCGCTGCACGAACCGGTCGGGGACGCTCATCACGAGCCCGAGCAGGAGATAGCCCAGCGCCAGGCCGAGGCCCAGCGCCGCGTCGCGCCACCGAGGCCGCCGAATGCCCAGGCTCGCCGGCTCCGCGCCGGAGCGCACGACCAGAAATACGGCCAGCGCGGCAGGAGCCGAGATCGCCGCCCAGAGCAGGACGTCGTAGATCGCGTTCAGCCACGGGATCGTTGGGAACCCGACTAACGCCTGGCTGGGCGCGGGGAGGAAGCCGGTGAGCGCGGCGGCCAGGTACCGGACGGCCGCCAGGGTGCTGCCGCCGAACGCGATCACGAGGACGATCGCGACCTCGACGAACACGGCGCGCCGGCCGGCAGGGAGGGCGGGCGCAGGGGTCGCGGTCGCCGACTCCACGGTCGGGACGGCTGACATGGCGGTCATGATGGCACGGCGCCGGAGGGCAGACAGCGCCATCCGTGGCGACCCTACCGACGGCCGCGGGTGGAATCGGCTCAGGAGGCGTCCGGCCGGCGCGCAGGTTCCATATAACCGGCTGTTAGCAGGCGCTCTGCTCGCCGTTTACCCGCCGCGGTCTACGGTGGCAGACGCTCATGCCGCTGCGGCTTCCCACTCCGGGGCCCGCCGTCTTCGCCCACCGGGGCGCCCACGGCCCCGAGCGCCCCGAGAACTCCCTGAGCGCGATCGAGCGGGCGCTGGAGCTCGGCGTCGCCGGCGTCGAGATCGACGTCTGCAGCCTGCGAGACGGGACGCTGGTCGTGGCCCACGACGGCTGGGTCGCCTGTGCCGGCCGGCGGGTGCCGTTCTCGGAGCTCCTGCCCGAGGAGGTCGACCGCGTTTCCCGCTTCCCGATCCTGAGAGCCGAGCCGGTGCTCGAGCTCTTTGAAAGCCGGGACACGATGCTGTGCCTGGACTGGAAGGGCGTCGGGGACATCGCGCTCGTCGGTAAGCTGGCCCGACGCCATGGCCTGACCAGCCAGACGATCGTGAGCTCGGAGCGGCCAGCCGCCGTAGCGGCGCTCAAGGTTCAGCATCCGCGGCTCGGCGCAGGCCTCTCCCTGGACGTGCTGACGCGGCCGCCCTGGGAGACGGACGGGGTCGCGGGCGCGATCGCCGGCGCGGCTGAGGCCTGTGGAGCCGACGCAGTCATGCTGCAGCACCGGCTCGGCGACGACGCAGTGCTGGCGGCGGCGCGGGCCCGGGGCGTGGCGGTATTCCTGTGGACCGCCGAGGACCTCGAGACGCACGCATCGCTCCTCGAGCGCTCACCCGACGGCGTCATGTCGGACGTCGTCGAGGCATGCCACCCCTCGTAGCCCGGGGGTTCTCTGTCGCACGTCCTCCGCGCACCGAGGCGGGCGTTCCGCGATGGTTAACCGTGCCTTAGTCTGACCGGCCTCTTCGGCGGGCTAGCCTCTGACGTGTCGCTCGTGAGCCGATCGACCTGAGGGGAGGTTTTCCATATGAGGTTGCGCAACACGTGGAGGGTTCTCCTGGGCTTCACGCCGCTCCTGCTGGTGCTGCCCGGGGCGACCCCCGCGGCCGCCGCCAGCCCGAGCGCCGGCTGCTCGCTGCCGTCAACCAGCGGCGTCAGGCACGTCATCGATATCCAGTTCGACAACGTCCACCTGCGCCGAGATCGACCCGACGTGCCGTCCGACCTGGAGCAGATGCCGAACCTGCTCAACTTCCTGCAGGGCGGCGGAGCGCTGCTGGATGACCATCACACGCCGCTGATCGCCCACACTGCCGACGACATCCTGACCACGAACACCGGCGTGTACGGCGACCAGCAGGGCCAGCCGGTCGCGAACAGCTACGACGAGTTCACCGCCACGTCGCCCAGCGCCGTCTTCTCGTCATCCTTCCAGTACTGGACGGACAGAACGCCGGACGGCAGCTTCAACATGGTGACCGGCGCCGACGTGAACGCCCCGGCCCCGTGGGTCCCGTTCACCAGGGCCGGCTGCAACGTGGGCAGCATCGGCACGGCGAACTCGGCGTTCGAGGGCCTCGGTGACGTGGCGAAGGTGTTCGGACCCGGCTCGCCGGAGGCGAAGGAGGTCAGCTCTCACTCGCCGCACGCCTTCGCCGACTTCATCGGCATCGCCGTCCACTGCGCCAGCGGCGCCGCCCTGTGCTCCTCCGCGAACCACGGTATCGCTGACGTCCTGCCGCAGGAGCCGGGAGGATACACCGGCTTCAACGCCCTGTACGGCCACAAGTACGTCGGCCCCCAGATCAGCAGCGGGCCGCTGCTGGACCTCGACGGCAACGTGATCGCCGACAACTTCAACGGCGTCGTCTCGCCGGGCTTCCCTGGCTTCGACGGCATGAGCGCCTCGGTCTCGCTCGCCTACACGGCCGCGATGCAGGAGCACGGCGTGCCGGTGACCTACAGCTACATCTCGTCCGCCCACGTCGACGAGAACGGCAACGACGCCGGGCCCGGACAGGCGGGCTACGTCGCCCGCCTGCGCGCCTACGACCAGGCGTGGGGCAAGTTCTTCGCCCGCCTCCAGCGCGACGGGATCAACCGCAGCAACGCGCTGTTCGTGATCACGTCCGACGAGAACGACCACTTCGCCGGCGGGCCCGGCAGCCCGACCGGCTGCGACGGTGTCCACACGCCCTGCACGTACGCGGCGATCGGCGAGGTCCACGCCGACCTGACGCGGCTGCTCCAGCAGGCCGGGATCACGACGCCGTTCAGGATCCACTCGGACTCGTCGCCCGCCATCTACCTGGACGGCCACCCGGCCCCCGACGCCGCCGTCACCCGGGCGTTCGAGCGCACGCTGCACGGCATCGACGTGGCGAACCCGCTCAGCGGCCGCACCGAGCCGCTGTTCAACTTCCTGGCTGACCCCGTCGGCCTGAGGCTGCTGCACATGGTCAGCGGCGACCCGAGCCGGACGCCGACCGTCGTCGCGTTCGGCAAGCCGGACTACTTCGTCGCCTCCGGGCCGGCTGACTGCCCCGGGCCCGCCGTCGTGCAGTGCCCGCCGTCGTTCGGCGAGGATGCGTGGATCCACGGCACGATCTCCCCGGACATCAACCGCACCTGGCTCGGCCTGGTCGGCCCCGGCGTCCGGCACGTCGGCCGGAACGAGACCCTGTGGTCGGACCACGCCGACGTGCGGCCGACCATCCTGCTGCTGGCCGGCCTCAGGGACAACTCCCAGAGCGAGGGCCGGCCGCTGTTCGAGCTGGTGGACGAACACGCGCTGCCGAGCTCGCTGCGGGCGCACCGCGCCGAGCTGCTGACGCTGGCCAAGACGTTCAAGCAGATCGACGCGCCCGTCGGCCAGCTCGGCCTGGACGGCGTGCGCGCGTCGACCGCCGCGCTGGCCTCGGGCTCGGCCGCCGACGACAGCCGCTACGCGCGGCTGGAGTCGCAGCTGACGACGATCACGGATCAGCGCAACGCGCTGGCGGCGCAGATGGAGGCCCTGATCTCGGGCGCCGCGTTCGGCGGCCGCGCGATCGACGAGGGCCGGGCGGAACGCCTGGTCGACCAGAGCCGCGACCTCCTGGAGCGCGTCGCCGACCTGGCCGGCGACGAAGGCTGAGCTTCCTGCGGGCGAAGCGGCGGCGCGGCCGCGTGCCGCGCCGCCGCTACAATCTCGCTCCAGCATGGGGAGCGACCGGGGCGCCACGCTGGAAGTGCACTTCAAGCTCTTCGGCACCGATGGAGTGTCGCTGCAGTCACAGGAGCTGACGAAGGCGCTGCGGAGGCGGGGCTGGCGAGTTCATCCGTGCGCGTCGGACCTCCCGGCCGGCGCCGAGGGACTGCGGCTGCCCGAGCTGTCCTACCAGTCCGACGATGCGCTCGCCCTGCGGAGGCGCATCTTCCGGGCCGACGCCGGTCCGGATGGATACGCGACCGGACCGCGCCTCGTGGAGGAGATCGAGGAGCGCGCCCGAGTCATACGGGAGCGGATCGAGGCGTACGTCGACGATCACCGCATCCGGCTGCTGCACGTTCGCAACGTCACGTCACTCCCGTACAACGTGCCGGCCACGCTGGCCCTCTACCGACTGGTGATGGAGAGACCGGACATCCACTTCCTCCTGCAGCACCACGACATCTACTGGGAGGGCCCGAACGCAAGGAACTTCCACACGCCGTATCCGGAGATCGCCGACCTGATCGACAGGATCACGTGCCCGGATCCGGCCAACACCACGCACGTGCTGATCAATCCCATCGCCGCGCGGGCGCTGCTGGACCGGAAGGGCGTTCAGGGCGTTGTGATCCCGGATGGGTTCGACTTCGATCGCGACGTGACCGTCATCGACGAGGTGGCCTTCAGGCGCCGGCTCGAGGTCCTCACCGGTGACCGGACGCCCGTCGCGCCCGACGACCTGGTGGTCGCCATGCCGGCCCGAGTGGCCATCAACAAGGCCATCGAGCTGGCGATCCAGTTCGTGGCCGGCCTGCAGGGGAGACGACCGCAGCTCGAGCACGCTCCCGGTGGGCTGGGAGCCCGCGGGCGCAGGCTGAACGCGGCCGGCAGAGTCGTCCTCCTGCTCCCCCAGGGAGAGGACCTCGAGGAGAACCGTGAGTACTTCGAGAGGCTCGTGGCCTATGCCGCCCGGCTTGGCGTGACCCTCGCCTACGGGGGGAACATCGTCGTGCCGGACCGGAGGTTCACTCCGGGCGATCGCGAGCGCTATCCCTTCTACAGCACCTATCAGACGGTCGACCTGGTCTGCTATCCGCCCGAGCACGAAGGCTTCGGCAACCAGGCGATCGAAACGGTGTGGGCCAGGCGCGCGCTCGTGGTCCTGGAGTACCCGGTCTTCCAGGCCTACGTCCGCGACCACATCCCGCACTACATCTCGCTCGGCGACGTCGCCGGGCTGGGCAGGCTGGAGGAGTTCGGCGGTCTCCACCTGCTCCGGGAGGACGTCCTGCAACGGGCGCTGGACTCGGCGGTCGGGCTGCTGAAGGACCATGAGCTGGAGCGGCGCTGGGTGGAGGAGAACTGGACCTCGATGCGCTCCTTCTGCGGCATCGACGCGGTGTGCGAGCAGTACGTCGAGCTGTACCAGCGGGCCCGGGCAGGCGACCACGACTGACGTCGCGTCGAGGTCTTAACGCGCCCGGCACCGCCCGATAAACTCCCGCGCCTACCCTTGCCCGGCTGCCCTGCTGTCAGATCTCCGTGGCGACAGCCGCACCGCTGCCGCTCACTCACGAGGAGGAGCCGATGGCCCCCACCCGCGCCGGAATCCTGGGCCTGGCCTGCGTTGTCGGCCTGTCCACCGGTCTCCTGGGCACCGCAAGCGCTGCGTCCGCTCACGACCGCGGGCGCCCGGCGGCGCAGCACGTCCTGCTGCTGTCGGTCGACGGGCTGCACCAGTCCGACCTGGCGTGGTTCGTCGCCCACCATCCCCGCTCCGCGCTGGCCGGCCTCGTGAAGAGAGGCGTCGAGTTCACCAACGCCCAGACGCCGGTGCCGTCAGATTCGTTTCCCGGCCTGGTCGGCCAGGTGACGGGCGGCGATCCGTCGAGCACCGGGATCTACTACGACGACACGTTCAATCACGCACTGCTCCCGGCCGGCACCACCAGCTGCGGCGGCGTGGCCCCCGGCGTCGAGGTCACGTACTTCGAGCAGGCGGACCTCAACCAGCGCTCGCTCGACGCCGGGCAGGGCCTGGCCGGACTGCCGG
>DATFRD010000245.1:0-4647 GCA_035263645.1 Candidatus Dormiibacterota bacterium
TTCCGCCCCGATCCGCGGACGCCGACCGACCAGGGCTTCAGCGTGTACTACCACGCTCCGCTGCCGCAGTCCGGGTGCCCGACATGAGAGCGCCGCAGAGCGGACAGGCGCTGGTGGGGGCGATGGTGGTCATGGTGATCCTCTTCGCCCTGGCCGGCGCCGTGGCGGTGGCCGCCTCCGGCCTGCTGCGCCAGCAGGCCGCCACCACGCGCGCGTACACGGACGACTTCGGCGCCCAGAGCGCCACCGCCGACGCGATCTCGCAGGTGGCCGGCACCGCGACCCGCTGCGCGATGCCGACGACCACGGCCACCTACGCGAGGCTGAACGGGGCCGTCCCCACCCCGCTCGCGATCTCGTTCCCGAGCGGGATGGCGAACCTCACCTCCATTGCCTACTGCGCGCGCATCGACCAGGTCTCCACCACGATCGGGAGCAACTTCAGCACCGACGTCCAGTGGCAGACCTCCTGCCCGGCGACCCTGGTGCCCAGCGCCATCTCCGGGCAGCGCGTCGAGACGTTCTTCGCCGCCCGGTGGACCGCTCCCGGCTTCGTCTACGTGGACCGGAGCCAGGCCTGCAACACCAGGTGGGCAGCGTCGACCCCCTGTCAGGGTCAGAGCTCGATACCCGGCTGCGTGGCCTGCGGCGCGACCATGGCGCCGGCGGCGCAGGTCACCATGATCCAGCTGGCCCTCGACTGCGACCTGACCGGCGCCACCGCCGGCTGGTACGTGCACATCTCCAACCAGGAGCGGTCCCCGAGCCGGATCTTCATCGTGCAGCACGACGCCAGCGGAGGCTCGATCTACCTGATCGCCGCCGCCACCCGGGCGGACGGGGCGGGGCCGTACGAGCAGTCCATCCTCCTGGTCCCACCCGCCGGCGGCACGAACCGCCTGCTCTGGGAGGCACCACTGTGAGAGATGCAAGGGGGGGCAGGCCCCCCCTTCCGGAACCCCCCCTCTTCCTTGGACGTTCGGAGCGCCTTCGGCGCATCCCTTCGGGGCTGTCTGTGGTGCTGGTCGGCGTCGGGAAGACGGACTCACACGCTCGGGCGAAGCCCTTGCTTGCGCTCCCGCTGAGTCTTTCCTCTTTGGGGGGTGTGACGTGAGGCTGGCTCGCAGGTCTCGCGCGGCTTGCCTGGACTTCGGGCACGGGCAGCTGAGCGTGCTCGAGGTCGTCGACCGGGCCGTGACCGGCTGGGACCTGCGGTCGCTCCCGGACGGGCTGCTCAGGAACGGCGACCCGACCGAGCCGGAGGCGCTCGGCGACCTCGTCCGCGAGTCGCTGCGGCTGGCCGGGATCGAGGCCAGGCGGGCCCGGATGACGCTGCCCGACGAGGTCGCCGTCAGCCGCCACTTCACGCTGCCGAGGATGCCCCGGCGCGACCTGACACGGGCCGTGCGCTACTGGGCGGAGCGGCACCTGCCGATTTCGATCGACCGGACGCGCTGGGTCTGGGACGTGGTCGACACCACCGATGTCAACGTGCGGGTCTACCTGGTCGCCGCCTGGAGCGACATCATCGACCGATACGCCCAGGTTGCCCGCAGCGCCGGCCTGGAGCCGGAGGTCCTGGAGCCCCGCTCTGCGGCGATCGCCCGCGCGCTGCGCCAGGACCGGGCGCTCCTCGTGGACGGCAGCTCGACGCGCGTCTACCTGACGCTCCTGGTCGACGGACAGCCCATCTTCGTGGACGATCACGCGGCCGGCCACGGCGCCGCACAGCAGCAGGAGGTGATCGACCGGATGCTCCAGCACGCGTTCCGCTACCAGTCGACGCTGTCGAACGGCTCCACGCGCATGCCCCCGGTGCTGCTGGCCGGAGAGCTGGAGGATGCGGACCTCCAGCTGCCGGTGATGGGCAGGCCCGTCAGCCGGGTGCTGAACGGCTCCGTGCCCGCCGCGCCGCCCGGGTTCCGGGCGGGAAGGTTCCTGGCCAACCTCGGCCTGGCAATGAGGTCGCGATGAAAACAACTGCTCCGGGCTACCGCGTGCCGCAGGTCAACCTGTTCGGGCAGCCCCGCCGCCAGCGCAGCCGGACCCGGTCGCTGGGCGTCCTGGAGATGGCCCTGGTCGTCTTCGTGGTCGCGGTCTGGGCCGTCGCCGGGGTCGTCGTGGCGCTCCTGCTGGGCTGGCACCCCCCGCTGGCGCCCGGTACCTGAGAGGACTTCGCCACCATCAGCCCGACTGTCGAGAATTCAGAACCTGGAGGAAGGAACGGAGAGTGAACCAGAGATATCGCGAGCTTCTGCGGAAGCTGCGGAAGAACGACCAGAGGGGCTTCACGCTGATCGAGCTGCTGGTGGTGATCTCCATCCTCGGCATCCTGGCCGCGGTGGTCACGATGAGCATGGTGGGCGTCACCCAGCTGGCCCAGCATCGAGCAGCCGACGCCGAGAAGCAAGTCGTCCAGCTCGCCATGGACACGATGGCCAACGAGCAGCAGGTACCAGTGGGCCAGATCTGCCCCAGCCCTCCCCCAGCGTCCACCCAGAACATGACGACGTTCCCGTCGAGCACCTCCAGCGCAGGCCTCACGGATAATCCGACCGGCCAATCGGTCTCCCTCTACCCCCGGTACCTGAGGCAGCAGAAGACCTACGGCGAGTACTACTGCGATCCGGATGGCACCGTCCACCAGACGGGCTACAGCCCGCCGTAGTGACGGAGACCCTGGAGGAAGGGCGCGGGCTCCGTGCTGATCGAGGGCCCGTGCCCATCCCCGCGTCTGGATGTCACCGGTGAGACGGACTGCGATACCTGCCAGGCTGCGGTGGCAGCTGGCGAGCCGTCGCTCCCAGGGCGGGTTCACGCTCATCGAGATGCTGGTGGTCATCTCGATCCTGGGCATCCTGGCGGCCGTGGTGTCGATGAGCCTCGTCGGCCTGAACGGCCTGGCCCAGAAGAGGGCGGACGACGGCGAGCTGATGACCGTCCAGTCCGCGATGAACTTCATGCTCACCGACCAGCTGGTCGACCCGGACATAGCCTGCTCGGCCTACGCCGGCGGCCCCCGGGGCGTCACCGACATGGCCGCGTTCCCGGCCACGGCCCCGTCGCCGCCCCCCAGCCCGAGCCCGGGCAGCGCCGGCCACCGCCCACTGCCGCTCTACCCCCACTATCTCCGCGGCCGGTACACGCGTCGGCCGTACGTGTGCACCGGGAACGGCACGGTCACCGCGGCCAGCTGAGCCGGATCCCGGGCACCCTCAGGCTCAGCCGATCTCCTGGGGATACAGAGAGCGGGCGCGGGCGGCCTGCTCGCTGACGAGCCCGCTCCGGACGAGGTGGGTCAGCGCCCGCTCGAGCGTCTGCGAGCCCTCACGCAGGCTGGTCTGCATGACGTTGCGCAGCTGGTTCGTCTTCCCTTCCTTGATCAGCGCCCGCACGGCCGAGGTCGCGATCAGCATCTCGAAGGCGGCCACGCGGCCGCCGCCGTTGGCCGGCAGCAGCTGCTGGTAGATGACGCCGGCGAGGCAGGCCGACAGCTGGATCCTGGCCTGCTGCGCCTGGCCGGGCGGGAAGGCGTCCAGGATCCGGTCCACGGCCTGAGAGGCGTCGTTGGTGTGCAGCGTGGCCAGGACGAGATGGCCCGTCTCGGCGATGCTGAGGGCGGACGCCATGGTCTCGAGGTCGCGCATCTCGCCGATCAGCACCACGTCCGGGTCCTCCCGGAACACGGCGCGCAGGGCGTCGACGAACGAGGGGGTGTCGCTGCCCACCTGGCGCTGGTCGACGATGGCGGCCCGATGCTCGTGCACGTACTCGATCGGGTCCTCGACGGTGACCACGTGACACGGGCGGTGGCGGTTGATGTAGTCGATCATGGCCGCCTGGGTCGTGGACTTGCCGCTGCCGGTGGCCCCGGTGACCAGGATCAGGCCCTGGTGGCGGTCGATGAGCCTGTTCACGGCCTCGGGCACGCCGAGCTCCTCGAAGGTGGGGATCGTGAGCGGCAGCAGGCGAAACGCGGCCGCCAGGGAGCCCCGCTGGAAGTACGCGTTGCCCCTGATCCGCACCCGGTCACGCCAGGTGAAGGCAAAGTCGACGTGACGATCGCGCTCCAGGTCCCGGCGCTGGCGGGCGTCCAGCAGCTCATTGAGCATGCGCTCGATGGCCTCGGGCGACAGCGCCTCGCCGCCCAGCGCCTCCAGCTGCCCGTCTCTGCGGATCCGGAGCGTGCTGCCGCAGCTCACGAGCAGATCGGACCCCCCCAACTTGAGCAGGCAGTCGAGCGCCTGTTCGATCGTCATCATCTTTACTACCTCTCTCTTGAACACTGGATTCTAGAGCCAGGTCCGCGCTCGCAAAGCGGGCGATGATGCTGGGAACCGGGACTAACGCCCAGGCCTCTGCAGCTGGCGCGTCCAGGCCCCGAGCGGGCTCCGTACGCGCAGCCGACATGGGTGTCGAAGAGCTCCATCGAGGACACCTGCACGGGTGGTGCGGACGCCAGTCCCGGGCCGAAATGGGCGGCCCGGGACAGCCGCCACGGCCTTTCCCATTGCCCGGGCTTCGTGCCGCCGGCAATCCTCAGGGTGGCATTGAGCATCACACCCGACATCGCGCCCATCCCTGACGACCGGCGGCTGGCGGCCCGCGGCGGCGAGGTCCGTCGCTGCTGTCCCGCCGTGCGGAGCA
>DATFRD010000246.1:0-15840 GCA_035263645.1 Candidatus Dormiibacterota bacterium
ACCCGCCCGAGTTCCTGGTGGCCGTCGCCGCCACCGGCACGCTGCTGGCGGTCTGGCGCTGGGCGTGCGGCGACCTCGTGGCGCCCATCGTCGCCCACTGCCTCGCGGACCTGGCGCTGTGAGGCGCCTGGCCCCCCCCGCGGCCCTGTGCGCGGCGGCGGTGGCCTACGTCTGCGCGGCCTGGCTCGTGGCGCCCGGATTCTTCGACGGCTTCGCGCCACCGGCGCCGTACCACTGGGTGACGCCACCGTCCGACCTGAGGAACAGCAACCAGCCGCCCACGAGCGGCCAGGGCACCATCGCGGTCCAGGACGGCGTCTCCCAGGCCGGCCACGTGTTCACCACGGACCAGCAGGCGGCCGTCACGTTCCCCTCGCAGTCGTTTGCCGCGCCGCCGAACGGCGCGTCGGTGGCGCTCGAGATCAAGGCCGTCACGAGCTTTCCGGACCTGGTGGGCATCCTCCCGGCCGGCAACGTGTACCTGGTCTCCGCCTCCGCCCGTCTCATCAGCCCGATCGTGGTCACCCTCCGCTACGGCAGCCAGCAGCAGCGGCCGCCCAGCCAGATCTTCGCCGCGGACAGCCCTACGAGCGCCTGGAAGTCCCTGAGCTCCATCAGCAGCTCCGTGCCCTATACGGTCGCCGCGAGCACGCAGGCGCTCGGGTACTTCGTGGTCGGCTACCCTCGCGCCCCGGCGTCGACGGCGGCTCCGGCCGCGTCGGGTGGCGCGGGCGCGGCGGGCCCGCCGGTGCTGGTGCTGGTGGCCGGGGCCGCCGCGGTTCTCGTGCTCCTGGCGGGCATCCCGCTGATGGCGGCCAGACGCCGTTCCGCCGTCGCGGCGGGCGCCACGGAGAGGCCGGAGCAGGTGCCGGCCAGAGAGAGGCCGGAGCAGGTGCCGGTGCAGAACCGCGGAGGCGCGAGACGGAGGGGTGGGCAGCGCCGGCGCCGCTGAGGAGATACCGTAGCCAGGGACGGTAGTTTGCTAACGACGTGCTGACCATGGACCTCCCCTCGCCGGCCGCCACCCGATGCGTGTGCTGATCGTCGAGGACGACCATCGCCTTGCCACCAGCCTCCGTCGCGTGCTGAGCGAGTCGGGCATGGTCGCCGACGTCACCTACGACGGAGAAGAGGGGCTGGCCGCGGCGATGGGGGCCGAATACGACGTCATCGTCCTCGACCTGAGGCTGCCGCTGCTCAACGGACGGCAGGTGGCCGGGCGGCTGCGCGACGAGCGGGTGCACACGCCGATCCTGATGCTGACCGCGCTGGACGCGACCGACGAGGAGGTGGTGGGGCTCGCCGGCATCGACGACCATCTCGTCAAGCCGTTCTCGCAGCGTGAGCTCATGGCGAGGATCCGGGCCCTGAGCCGGCGCCACCGGACCGACCACAGCGCCCGGCTCCGCGCCGGCAGGATCCAGCTCGACCCCGTTGCGCACGTCGTGCTGGTGGGCGACCAGCAGGTGGACCTGACCCCGAAGGAATTCGCGATCCTGGAGTACTTCATGCTCAGCCCCGGTCGCCTGCTGAGCAAGACCCGGATCATCGAGCACGTCTGGGACTACGACTTCGACGGCGGCCACAACCTGGTCGAGGTCTACATCGGGCAGCTGCGCCGCAAGCTGGCGGCGGCCGGGTCGGACGACCCGTTCGTGACCGTGCGTGGGGCGGGCTACCGGTTCGAGCCCCCGCGCTGAGCCCGCCGGCGGCCGGGCGGCTGGCAGGCGATTTCCAGCAGCACCCTGCCCAGCCACGGGACGGGGGCGGGAATCCGCCCCCGTCCCGGCCCGCCCGACGCTGGTGGACCCCAGCACACTCGTACCGGAGCGTCTCCGCGACCTTCATCCGGGAGGCCGACAGGACCGGTCCGATCGTCGCCAGCGATGCCACGGCGACGATGAAGACCAGCATCGTGAGCATGCTCAGGAGATTGATGGCGAACGGGGTCTGGATCAGGAGCGCGCCCACGAGCTGGATGAAGCCGTAGGCCACGGGGATGCCGATCAGGCAGGCGATCAGCCACGCCACGATCCCGAGGCTCACGCCCTCCGTCCAGAAGACCGCTGCCACCCTCCTTCCGGTGGCGCCCATCGAGCGCAGGATGCCGATCTCCCGGCGGCGCTCCATGACGCCCATCGCGAGCGCGTTGAACAGTCCTATCCCGCCCACCAGCGCGACGATCGCCACCACCGCGTAGAAGAGCGCGTCCAGGATCAGGAAGAAGGCCTGGTTGGATTGGACCTGGGCGGCAGCCGTGATCACGGTCGCCTGCGCCGGCGTGCCGCCCAGCGTGCCGTCGACGCGCCGGGCCAGGGCGTCGATGTCGGACTGCCTGCTGCTGGTCGAGCCGATCATCACGCCCTGCTCGTAGTCGGCAGGAAGATGGTTGAAGGCGTTCGCCTGCGCCAGGGTGGTGAGCAGGACGCCACCACCGGCCGCGTTGCTCAGGTCGGTGGCGACGCCGACGACGTGCCAGTGGGCCCGGGAGAGATCGGTGTGGACGTCGATGCTGTCGCCCACGTGGAGGCCGGAGCGCCTGGCCTCGTCCTGGCTGATGAGCACGGCGCCCCGGTCCGAGTCTGTCAGCCAGCGGCCCGAGACGACGTGCCTGCGATACAGGACGGCGTCCGGGAGCACCCCGGTCAGCTCGGCAGCGCCGTAGTTCGTCTGCACGGGCGTCTGCGACAGCGGCTCTGTGCGCGCGACGCCGGGAACGCCGGCCAGCAGCGGCTGGACCGCCCCGCCGGGCTGCGGGCTGTCGAAGGTGGCAAACACGTCGGCGTGGTAGCTGCCGAAGACGTCGGCGAGAGCGGAGTTCCACGAGGTTGTCGTCGTCTGGATCGAGAGGAAGGCTGCCCCGGTGAGGGCCAGCGCCGAGATGGTCAGCAGCGCGCGGGTGCGTCGGCGGAACAGCCCGCCCACGCCGAGCTGGACGGTCCCGGGCAGGAAGCCGAGTGCCCTGGCGGCCAGCCAGGTCCAGGCACGGCCCCTCCGACCGCCGGCGCCGTGCAGCCCGTAGCCGCTCTGCGCCTGCCTGACCGTGACCCGGGTCCCCAGGTAGATGGGCAGCACCGCGGCGAGCAGCGGCACGCCCATGCCGACCAGGATCGCCGTGACGACCAGCGATGGCGTGATCTGCAGCGCGTTGGAGTCCATGCCGAGGTTGACGGCGAAGTACCGGTAGAGGAGGTCCCCGACGAGGACGCCGAGCGCGAAGCCGGCCACGGTGCCGAGCGCGCCGTAGACGGCCGCCCCGGCCAGGTAGCTGCGCATGACCTGGGAGCTGCGCGCCCCCATGGCCTTCATCGTGCCGATCACCGGCACCTGCTCGTTGACCAGCGTCGTGATCGTGCTCACGACCAGCAACGCGCTGAGCAGCAGCGCGACCACGGACAGGACGCCCATGATCGTGAAGATGCCGTTGATCGTGCCGCCGGCGCCGCCTGACACGTCACGGCCGACCTGGCTCTGCAGCACGACCACCTGGCTGCTCTGCAGGACGTCGCCGAGCTGGCGGGCGGTGGCGGCGCGCTGCCCGTAGTCGTCCAGCCGCAGGAGCGCGACGTTCGTGCCGTCCACCCGGAAGAGGGACTGTACGTCGGCCTCTCGCATGTACGCCGACCCCCGCTGGGTGAAGACCGCCGAAGCGGTACCCGGCGTGTGGGCGAGCCCCGACACCCGCAGGGCGCGCGTCGTCGTGCCCACCTGGATCTCGATGGTGTCGCCGACCCGGAACGGGTGGACCGACCGGTCCGACGACTCCATCAGGATCTCGCCCGGCCCCGGCAGGGTGCCCGCCGTGACGGAGAACTGCTGGAAGGGGCGGCTGCCGAAGTCGCCGACGCCGACGATCGTGAGTCGCTCGTGGCCGGAGGGAACGGCCCAGCGGGCGGTCACCGCCGTCTCCGTCGTCACCACCCTGACGTTGGGCTGGGCGGCCAGCAGCGCCGCCACGGGGACGGTCGTCGGCGCGGTGAGAAACTGGATGTCGGGCTGGCCTGTGGTGTCGTTCACCGCCTCCAGGCCGGTGGAGAACTGGCTCGAGGCCAGCGAGATGCTCGTCAGGCCCATCACCCCGATGGCGATGCCGAGGGCCGTCAGGACAGTGCGCAGCCGGCGCCGCGTGACGTCGCGCACAGCCTTCGTTGTGAGCGCGCTCATGACGTCGCCTCCGCCACGGCCGCGGACAGGCCGATCACGCGCCCGTCGAGGAGGTCGACGCGGCTGGTCGCCCGCGCCGCCAGCTCGCGGTCGTGGGTCACGTAGATGACGGTCTTGCCCAGCTCCGTCAGGTGCTGGAGCAGGTCGAAGACCTGGTGCGCCGTCTTCGAGTCCAGGTTTCCGGTCGGCTCGTCCGCCACCAGCACGGGCGGGTCGTTGGCCAGCGCGCGGGCGATCGCAACACGCTGCTGCTGGCCGCCCGAGAGCTGGCTGGGCAGCCGGCTCGCGTAGTCGGCCATCCCCACCTCGGCCAGGACGTCGAGGCTGCGCCCGCGGCGCTCCCGTCGCGGGATGGTCCCGCCGAGCTCCAGCGCCAGCTCGACGTTCTCGCGCGCCGTCAGCGTCGGCAGCAGCTGGAAGAACTGGAAGACGATGCCCACGTTCCGGCCGCGCCACCTGGCGAGCTGGTTCTCGCTCATCGCGTCGATCGTCCGGCCCGCGAACCGGACCGTGCCCGAGGTGGCCTGATCGATTCCGGTCAGGATGTTCAGCAGCGTCGACTTCCCGCTTCCGGACGGCCCGTTGATCGCGAACAGGCTGCGGTACGGGATGGTGAAGGAGACGGAATCGAGGATCGTCGTGCTGGTCCCGTTGCTGCCGATGACCCTGGACACCGCTTCGGCCACCACCAGGCTCTCTGAGTGCCGCGTCCCCGTGGACGCCTCTATCACTTGCATTTGGCTCGGCCTCTCCAACTGGTCGCCAGCTGAGCCTGGCGGGCTTGCGCCGGAGCGCGGCGCTCACCGCCAGCGTTGCGGCCGCGGGCCAGCGCTGGCATCCGTACGTCAACGGAACAAGTACGGAACGCGGTCAGTACCGAGACGGGCGCTGCATCATGGCTGCTGATGGAGGCGCAGGCCACCGCCGCTCGCCGGCGCGCGCGTCACAACCTGCCCGCCGAGGTCAGCTCCTTCGTCGGCCGTCGACACGAGCTGGCCGAGGTCAAGCGACTCCTGGCCGCCACGCGGCTGCTCACCCTGGCGGGCCCCGGCGGAGTGGGCAAGAGCCGGCTGGCGCTGCGGGCCGCCGCCGACATGGTCCGGGCCTTCGACGATGGGGTCCGTCTCGTCGAGCTGGCGGCCGTCGACGACCCCGCCCTGCTGGCGAACGCGGTCGCGGATGGCCTGGGGATCCGGGACCTGAGCCCGCGCTGGCTCGTCACCACGCTCTCCGAGTACCTGGCCGAGCGGCGCCTCCTGCTCGTGATCGACAACTGCGAGCACCTGCTGGACGCCTGCGCCGTGCTGGCCGACGCGCTGCTGCGCGCCAGCCCGGAGCTGCGGGTCCTGGCGACCAGCCGCCAGCCCCTGGGCATCGGCGGCGAGCTGGTCTTCCCCGTCCCCCCGCTGACCCTGCCCGCGGAGGGCTGGGTCGGCGCCCCCGACCGCCTCCTGCAGTACGAGGCAGTGACGCTGTTCCGCGAACGCGCGACTGCCGTGGCCCCGGACTTCGAGCTGACCGCGGCCACGCAGCCGGCGGTGATCGAGCTCTGCCACCGTCTGGACGGGATGCCGCTGGCCATCGAGCTGGCCGCGGTGCGGCTGAGAGCGCTGACGGCGGACCAGGTGCTGGAGCGGCTGGGGGACCGGTTCGGCCTGCTGACGTCCGGCAGCCGGAGCGCGCTGCCCAGGCAGCAGACCCTGCGGGCGACGATCGCGTGGAGCCACGACCTGCTGCCGCCGCCCATGAAGGTCCTGTTCCGGCGGCTGGCGGTGTTCAGCGGTTTCGACCTCGAGGCGGCCGAAGCCGTCGGCGCGGACGGCGAACTGGCGGCCGGGCAGGTGCTGGACCTGCTGACGGGGCTCCTCGAGCGGTCCCTGGTGCAGCGGGAGGACCGCGGCGGGCGGCCGCGCTACCGGCTGCTCGAGACCATGCGCGAGTTCGCGCTCGACCAGCTGCGGGCAGCCGGCGAGGAGTGGCAGGTTCGACGCCGGCACCGCGACTGGATGGTCGGGCTCGCCGTGGCCGCGGTCCCCCACCTCCAGGGCGAGCGCCAGACCGAGTGGCTCGACCGGCTGGACCGGGAGCACGGCAACCTGCGGCGCGCGCTGGACTTCAGCCTGCGCACACCCGGCGAGTCGGACGCCGGCCTGTTCCTGGCCGCGGCGCTGTGGGTCTACTGGCAGGCCCGCAACCGCATCCCGGAAGGCCGGCGCTGGCTGGCGGAGCTGCTGGAGGTCAGCCCGGAGCCGTCGCCCGCTCGGGCCCAGGGCCTCATGGTCGGCGGCCGGCTGGCGATCCTGCAGGGCGATGTCGAGACCGGGGAGTCGCTGCTGGCGGCCTCCCGCGATGCCGCGAGGCGCCTCGGAGCCGGCGAGGCAGAGGCCTCCGCCACTTTCGGGCTGAGCGTCGCCCCCTATTTCAGGGGCGACCTGGACCGGGCGATCGAAATCGCCGCCGCCGCCCGCGTCATGTTCGACCACCTCGGCAGTCGGGCGATCGGCGCCTACCTGACGCGGCTGTACCTGGGCCAGTACCTCTGCCTGCGCGGAGACTTCGCCGCCGGACGGGCCGAGATCGAGGCGAGCCTCGCGCTCGCGCGCCTGGCGGGCGACCGCTGGAGCGAGTGCGACGTCCTCCGGAGCCTCGGCATGTGCGACTGGCTCACCGGTCAGCCCGTGCTGGCGACGAGGCAGATGCGGGAGTCGCTGCGGCTGTCGGCGGCGCTCGGTGATGAGTACAACATCGCGCTCTGCCTGGATGCCCTCGCCATGGTCGCGGCCGCGTCGAGGCCGCAGCACGCAGCGCGCCTGCTGGGCGCGGCCGCCGCGGCGTGGGACGGGGCGCCACCCTTCCTCGGAATCATCTGGGTCGCGCTGCGCGAGGGTGCGGCGACGCTGGCCCGCAGCGCTCTCGGGGAGGAGGCCTACCGTCGCGAGCGCGAGCGCGGCGCCGGCCTGACCGTCGAGGAGGCGACCGCGCTGGGCCTCGACGAGCGGTCCGCGCCGGCTGCCAGCCCTGCCCCGCTGCCCGCCGGCCAGCTCAGCCGGCGGGAGGCGGAGGTGGCCGCCCTGCTCGCCGAGGGCATGACCAACAAGGAGATCGGACAGCGGCTGTTCATCTCCGAGCGGACGGTCGAGTCCCACGTCGAGCACATCCTGGACAAGCTCGGACTCGGCTCTCGGACCCAGGTGGCCGCCTGGTTCGGCGAACGGCGCGCCGGGCGTAGCTGATCCGCTCCGTACCGGCTCCGTGGTTGACCGGATGCCGAGCTGGGGGCCCGGCCCCCAGGCTGGAGGCATGCCCCGGTTCCTCTACGAGCTGACCCTGGCCCGCGCCACCGAATCCGACGCACCGCACATCGGCAGGCTGCTGTCGCAGGCCGCGCTCCGGCTGGCCGCCGGGGGCACCGACGTGAGGCTGCTGAGCGCGGACCTCGTCCCGGGCCAGGCGCGCCTGGTCTGCACGTTCGAAGCGGCCGATGCCGAGGCCGTGCGCAGTGTCGTCCACACGGCCCAGGTGCCCGGCACGGGGGTCGTCCAGCTGGTCCCGATCGTCAGCGACGGGACGAGGAGGTAGAGCATGGCGAGCGCAGTCCGAGCCAGCGGACTGACCAGGGACTTCGGCGCCGGCCGGGGCCTGTTCGACCTCGACCTGGAGATCCCGCCGGGCCAGGTCTTCGGCTACCTCGGCCCCAACGGCGCCGGCAAGACCACGACCATCCGGCTCCTGATGGGGCTGGCCCGGCCCAACCGCGGCTCGGCGTCGATCCTGGGGCTCGATTGCCAGACGCAGTCGGTCGAGGTGAAGCGGCATGTCGGCTACGCGCCGGGCGAGCCGCCCCAATTCGGCGGCCTGCGCGGACGGGAGATCATCGCCTACCTGGGTGCGATGGCCGGCGGCGTCGACCAGGCGCACGTGACGCGGCTGAGCGACCGGCTCCGGCTCGACCTCTCGCGGCGCTTTCGCGAGTACAGCACGGGCAACAAGAAGAAGCTCGTCCTGGTCGTCGCATTCATGCACCGCCCGCAGCTGCTGATCCTGGACGAGCCGACCAGCGGCCTCGACCCG
This sequence comes from Candidatus Dormiibacterota bacterium, assembly GCA_035263645.1. GTDB lineage: Bacteria > Chloroflexota > Dormibacteria > Dormibacterales > Dormibacteraceae > CF-161. The sequence continues at coordinate 8,236 of DATFRD010000246.1, forward strand.
CTGAACCAGCAGGAGTTCTACGCCATGGTCCGGGAGGCGCGGCGCGACGGCGCCACGGTCTTCCTCTCCTCGCACGTGCTCTCGGAGGTGGAGCACGTCTGCGACCGCGTGGGCATCATCCGTGCGGGCCGGCTGGCGACGGTTGCCAGCCTGGAAGAGCTGCACGAGATCCGCGTCCACCGCGTCGAGATGGAGTTCGCCGGCGAGGTGCCGGTGGCGGCGATCCGCGCGGCCGCCGGTGTCCGCGACGTGGTCGCCGAGAACCGGCGCGTCCGCTGCGTGGTGAGCGGCAGCTTCGAGCCGCTGATGACCGCCGTGGCCGGCGCCCACGTCGTCAACCTGTCCAGCCACGAGCCCACCCTCGAGGAGTCGTTCCTCGCCTACTACTCGGAGCCGGCGCACGCGGCCGGCGGCGCGGGCGCGGCCGGCGCCGTCAGCCCGGAGGCGGTGACGTCGCCATGCTGAGGTACGCTTTCCGGCTGCACCGCTGGGGGCTGATCGGCTTCGCGGCCGTCCTGGTCATCTCCCCGTACATCCAGGCCGCCGCTTTCGCGCAGGCGGCCGGCTCCACGGCGGCGAGCAGGGCGGCGTTCGCCCGCGACATGACGGTGCTCGCCGTGCAGCTCAGCTACCTGCTGCCGCGGCCATACCGCGTGGACACACTGGCGGGGTACCTGCAGTGGCGGGCCTGGGGCACGCTCTCCGTCGTGATCACCGTCTGGGTCGTCGCCGCGGCGGCGGGCGCAGTCCGCGGCGACGAGGAGAAGCAGCTGGTGGACAGCTGGCTGGCAGCCCGGGTGTCCCGGCCCCGACTGGTCGCGTCGCGGCTGGCGGCCTTCGCGGCGGCCGCGCTGGTTGCGGTGCTCGCCGCGGGCCTGAGCACCGTGCTCAGCGCCGCGCGCTACGAGGCCGTGGGGCTGACCGGCGTCGCGGGCAAGGCACTCTCGCTCTGGCTGCTGATGGTGACGCTGTTCGCGCTCTGCTCCCTCGTGGCGCAGCTCACCGCGTCGCCGCGCGCCGCCCAGGCGGCGGGCGCGGCCCTGGTCGCCGTGCTCTACCTCTGCGACGTCGTCGCCCGCAGCCAGCACTCCTTCGACGGGCTCTCGTGGGTCTCGCCGTACCGGTGGTACGACGCGACCGACGCGCTCGCCCCGGGCGGTCACCTGGCCGTGCTGGGGGTCGGGCTCAGCCTCGGCGCCATCCTCGCCGCCGGCGGTCTGGCGGCGCTCGCTTTCGGTCGCCGCGACCTTCGCGGTCCCCTGCTGAGCCTCCCCGTCCGGGCGGCGCCGGCCAGGGACGTGCGCCCGTCGCCCGCCCTCGGCTGGCCCGTGGCTCGGCTGCTCTACCGGCAGCGCTGGGCCCTGGCGTGCTGGACGCTGGGTACGGCCGCGGTCGCCATCTTCATGGTCGTGCTGGCCCACGGCTCGGTCGAGACCGTCGTCCGGCTGCCGGGGATGCGGGAGTTCCTCACGCACGGCAGCAGCGACCGCTACCAGGGGTTCATCGCCACGTTCTGGTTCGGGCTGGCGGAGCTCCTGGTCGCGGGCTTCGCCGTCCATCTCGTGTCCGGCTGGGCGGCCGACGATACGGAGGGCATCCTGGCCGCGGAGCTGAGCGCGCCCCGGCATCGCTGGAGCGTCGTTGCGGAGCGGGCCGGCACCGCTGTCGCCGGGACCGCGGTCGTGGTTGCCGTAGGGTCGCTGGCGGCGGCGATCGTGTCCGCCGCCCTCGGCGCCGGCCTCGACTCGGCGAGCGTCTTCCGCGCGTCGTGGCCGCTGGTCCCCTTCGGGCTCACCTTCGCCGCGGCCGGCGCCGTGACCGCCGCGCGCTGGCCCCGGGCGGCCATCGGGGTGCTGGGCCTGCTCGCGTTCTACAGCTTCGTCGTCGCCGAGCTGCACGCCCTCATGAGCTGGCCCGCCTGGGTCGCCGATCTCTCTGTCTTCCAGCTTTACGGCACGCCGCTGCTGACGGACGTCTTCTGGAACGGACTGTGGGCGATGCTGGCGATCGCGGTCGCCGGCTTCGGGCTGGCGACGGTGCTCCTCCGGCGGCGGGAGGTGTGACCGCTGACGGTCGACAGAATGTCAACGCCGGGCCGGATGGTGCGGCGCACCGAGCTGGAGCCTGCCAGATCGAACTTCATCATCGCACCCGGCCTTCGGTCCAGGCCCGAGCGACGATCGTGTTGACCGTCACTGCGGGCGTCTGTCCGGTACTGTCGAGCCAGAGCCCGATGCGAGGCGTGGCGGCAAGGTAGTCCTGGAAGTCGGCCACCGCCCCCTGGAGGCCGGCGCCTCTCATCCAGTGCCCGTACGCGCCCAATCCGCGTGCGAGCTCGCGCTCGACGACAGCCTCATCGCTCGGCGCAAGCACCACGACGATTACGGGGCGTGCGCCGACGAGGTCGACCTGACTGACGAGGTCCGCGCCGTAGAAGTTGTCTGCTATCACCGCTGTGAAGCCAGCACGGTGGAACGAGTCTGCCAGAGCGGCCGCCTGCTGATAGCGAAGATGCAGCTGCCTGACGGCCTCCTCGGAAGGGTCGGGCGTCATCCCCTCGCGCCCGCTGATCACCATCCGGGCGAGCACGTCGCCATCGATGAATGCGGCGCGAGCCAGCCTCTCCGCCAGGAGGCGGCCGACCGTCGTCTTGCCCGCGGCCTGGATCCCGGTGACAATCACCACGGCGGACGTACTCCAGGCCGTCCTCATCGGTGGCGCGTGATCCCGAGTCTCGAGCGCCACCTCGCGACCAGGTCAGCGTCCACGACGGCTTACCACTTTTCGGTGATACGGTGCTCGCCCGCGTCCGCCAGCCCCAGGGCGCGGCTCTTCGCATCTTGCCGTGACGTGATCCCGAGCACCATGGCGATGGCCAGGCCTGCGGCGACAACCTCCGCGAGGACGCCGAGCATGCCCACGAGCGCGCCGATGGTCGCTGTACGCGGCGTGCTGGACCCGGCCACGTAGACGCCAACAGAGAGGAGGTTCACCGCGGCCACGTACGCGATCCACCAGCCGAGCACGACGCCGGGCACTCCCCTGCGGGACGTCCGCGTGCTGATTGGGACGGCGGGGTCGCTGGCCAGCCATGCCTCACGTACAACGAGGCAGGGCCAGAACAGCGTGCCGACGTAGGGGAGGAACCAGCCCGCGATCGCCTCGGCCGGAGTGGCACGCCGAATCTCTCGCACGCCCAACGCGGGCAGGTTTCGGCAGCATCGAAAGAGCCACGTGATCACCGCTGCTGCCGTGGGGATCCCGAGCACGAACGCCAGCGCGGTCACCAACAGCATTGGGGTGGTGTAGAGGCTCGGGTCGGAATACTGGTGATCCGTCGCAAGCAGCGCCTCGGCCCCGAACGCGAACAGCCACAGCGCGCCGACAGCGGCCATCACCGCGAGCATGGCCACTGCCCAGCGCGACCGCGTTCGCGGCGACCGGTAGGGCGTCACTGCTGGCGACGGGCCGACCGGCAGCCACCGCTCTCCGTCCCAGTACCACCGTCCGTCCGGCGAGTATTGCGGCGTGATCATCTGGGCAAGCATCATGACGTTCAGGACCACTCTTCAGCGGCTCGTCGAGCTGGACACGCCGGCGCAGCGCCCTGGCGTACTCCGCCGTATCGACCTGACCCGGCGCCACTCCAGCCCGTGCCGGGCCTGGCCGGTTTGGGTATTTCAGACCCGCCGCACGGCCGCAGCGGGCAATGGTCAGACGCCTGTGATAGTGACGCGGTGCCAGGCGTTGTTCACGTAGCCCCTGAAGTTCCACAGTGGACCGGGCTGGTCGGGCTGGATGTTGGCAGAGGAGTCCAGGGCACGGGCCACGATCTGCCGCTCGCCCTCTTCGAGGTTGAGCTCCGCCCGCCACAGCCTCCAGGCCCCCGGCTCGTCAGGCCCGAGCAGCTCCGCGCCGGTCCAGCTTTGCCCGTCGTCGACGGAGACGTCGACACGCGCAACCCACCGCGGACCGCCCGCGGTGGCGTAGCCCTCGACGGCCACCGGTCCGGCGGCGACGGTGTCGCCATCGCCTGGGCTGCAGATGACGGCGTTGACGGACAGCTCGCCGAGCATCAGGCCCTGGTCCCGGTCGACCGCGTGCGGTCGGACCTGGCGCGGGAACAGCCGGTAGTCCCGCTGCTGGAAGTAGTTGTCCGAGGGCTCGTGCTGCACCCGGATGGACTCGAGCCACTTCACGCTGCGGGCGCCGATATAGCCGGGAACGACCGCCCGCAGGGGAAACCCGTGCAGTGGCGGAATCGGCTGGCCGTTCATCTCCCAGGCGAGCAGGGTCTCGTCGCCCAGCGCCTTCGAGAGCGGGATCGAGCCGCCGAAGCCGAAGCGCCGGGAGTCCTTCTCGACTTGGTCCAGGCCGGCGAACGCGACGTGGGCCGCACCGTCGCGGACGCCTGCTGCCTTCAGGACGTCACGCAGCAGCACGCCCGTCCAGCGCGCGGTACCGATGACCCCCTCGCGCCAGGCCACCTCATCGGGGATCGGCTCGATATCCATCAGCTCGCGGCGCCGGTTGCCGGCGCACTGGAGCGTGGCCGAGACCGTGCGGCTCGGGAAGCGCGACCGCAGGTCCTCCAGGGAGAGCTCCAGCCCGTCGCGAACGAGCCCGTCGACCTGGAGACGGAAGCGGCCCGGATCGATCTCCGGCACGGTCCCGTGGTCGCGCACGTAGAACAGGTCAGTGGGCGTAATGAACTCGCGGCCGAGCAGCCGCAGCGGCGGCTCGGCGTTGAAGGGATCCTGACTGTGGACGATCAGCTCCCGGTGCTTGCCGAGATCGCCGAGATCGCTGCCTCCATACCTGCGCTGTACCAACACCGCCATCGGAAGAACCTCGCACCATGCAATCCGTAAGTGGGTTACCAGCTAAAGATCACATTATCACTATAAGAATTGGCGGGGCCTTCGAGATTCAGATCAGGTGGCTTCCACCGGCTGCAGCGGAGGATCCCCAGGCCTGGGCGTCTCGACCCCGATGTCGGTCCCTCACTGCGACAGCACCAGGTAGACGACCAGCGCCGACCGCGATCGTCACCGCCGCGATGAGGACATCGCCGAAGAGCTCGGGGACGAACCTCCCCTCCTCGATCTGCGCGCGCGCCCGCAGGAAGCGCTCAACGGACCACCCGTCGGGAGGCTGAGTCACCCGGTCGATCATGGACGCCCGTGTCCTGGCTTGCGTGGGCGATTGGCTCATTGACCGTTTATCGTCGCCGGCTAACAATGTTGGCACGGCGTTGAAAAGGCGCCGTGGTATCGAAACATGGCCAACTCGAGCGTCGACGCTGACCGGGACGAGCAGCAGGAGGACGCGCTGGGTGCGCCGGCCCTGCTGACGATCGAGGCGCTGAGCGAGCGCTACGACGAATCGGACGAGCGCTGGCTCGACCAGGTCGTCGATCTGGTGGACCGGCTGCGCGAGGATGTCGGCGGCCTCGAGCGGCGGCGGGAACCGGCATCCGGGCAGAAGGGCGGAGTCGATGCCCTGATCCTCGCTCTGGGGTCGGCCGGCGCGTTCGAGGCCGCCGTGGCCGTCTTCCGCGCGTGGTTGGCGCGAGACCGCACCCGCCGACTGCGCCTGGTCGTGACCGACGGGGAGCGACATCGGCACACCGTGGAGATCACCGGTGACACCATCGACAGCCGGACGTTCCACGACGTGGCGGAGGTGATGGCGCGGCGCCTGCCGATGAGGTGAGATGGAAGCTCCAGCGTACAGGGCGCTTCTCGTGGGCAACTCGACGTTTCCGGAGGATCCGCACAACCTTCCGGAGCTGAGGGGACCGATCAACGATGTGGCCCTGCTTCGCGATGCCCTAACCAACCTGACCACCGGCCTGTTCAAGCCAGAGCACGTGCGTCTGCTCCCAGAACGGACGAAGGCGCAGATCCTGTCCGCGATGGAGCGCTTCTTCCGGTCGGCGCGCCGGCAGGACACCCTGCTCCTTTACTACAGCGGCCACGGGCAGCAGGACACGATCGGCAGCCTCTTCCTGTGCGCTCGCGACACGCGCACCGACTTCCTGGTCTCGACGGCGATAAGCGATTCCGAGATCAACGGCATCATCCGCGACTCGAGCGCGCAGACGTTCGTCGTAATCCTCGACTGCTGCCACAGCGGGGCCTTCAAGGGAACTGGCGCGGCGGCCGGGCTCCAGGGCACGGGACGGTTTGTCCTCAGCAGCTCGAGGCGCCGCGAGCTGTCCGCCGACTCCGCCGAGGAGACCGGCACGAGCGCGTTCACCAGCTACCTGGTCGAGGCCCTCCGGCTTGGCACGCTGGACCACAACAGCGACGGCTACGTGTCGCTCAACGACGTCTATGACCACGTCCTGAGTGGTCTCCGCGAGACCACCGGCCAGATCCCGCAGCGACACATCGACAACGCCGTCGGAGACGTCATCCTGGCGCGGGCAGCACCCGGTCCAACCGGCGAGACATGGAAGGCCGCGATGCCGCCCCGCCAGCGTGCCATCCTGGACCTGTCCGACACGGACATCCATCTCCCCGACGTCTACCTCGGCGAGGACGTGCCGCCGGAGGTCGTCGAGGTGTTCAATCGCGGCGGCGGTCAGCTTCGCTGGACGGCGGAAACCGATGACGCCTGGATCGCCATCACACAGGAGCGCGATCGGTTCTGGCTGCGCTTTACGCCGCAGGTCGGTGTCAATCGGGGCCTTATCCGGGTGCGAGACCAGGACGGTGGAGGGGCCCGCACGGTGCGCGTGACGCTCCGCGTCGTCGAGCGCGCGCCGGAGACGGCCGTCGGCGCCGCGGCCGCGGCACAGTGGCCGGCAGCGACCGAGCAGTCCTACTACCCGGCGCCTCGAATACAGCCGGCGGTCCGCCGACGTTCGTCCCTCCGAACGGCCGTCGCGGTGGTCGCGGTGCTGGTCACCGCCGGCGCTCTGGCGTTGGGCTGGCTGCGAGATCTGGCCCACGCGGTGGGTACGTACGACTGGGTGGGGCAGATGGTGGTCCGTGTCTCGACTGATAACAGTGATCCCATCCGCACCGAGTACGTCTGCAGCACGGGCGTCCCCTATGGAATCGTCGCGGAGGTGATCATCGACTACCAGTCTCAGGAGATGCCGATCGTTACCCGGAGCGGCGTCACCCACAAGGGGGAGTCGATCGACCCGGGCACCCCCCTCATGCTCAAGGTCTCGAACGGGACGGCTTGCAGCTAGCCATAGCTACCTGGATCTGCGGTCCGTCCGACTGGTCGCGAAGGTGGGCGCCGAGGCAGGGGACCGGGTCGGTCGGGTGAACCTGTCAAGATCGCCCGCGTATGAGCGACACGCCCAGGACCGCATTCACGCTGGTGTTGGCCGCCGTGGCGGGGCTCGGCATCGTGGTGAACGCCGCCTCGACGCCCGCGACGGGCCAGGCGCTGGCTCCGCTGCTCACCCTGCCCGCTTACGGGGCTGGACGCGGGCAGTTCCCACCTCATCGATCGATCGGTGTCTTGCGGCCGGTTGCGCCACCAATTGGCGATGCAGATGCCAGCTGAGATCAGTGAATTGATGCAGCCTGCCCACTGTTGGCCGAAGAACAGTGGCAGCGTCCACATCAGTGCAGACGTGGC
>DATFRD010000247.1:0-31707 GCA_035263645.1 Candidatus Dormiibacterota bacterium
CAGGGCCGCCCTGTTGGTGGCGGCGAGGAGGGCGCCCGTGACCGTGAGCAGGCTCCCCGTGTAAGACGGATGGCGCACCCAGCGGTAGGGGCCGGTGTTCACGATGTGCTGGTCGCCGCCAACCATGACGACGAAGGTGAAGAAGCGACCAAGCACCGCCACGGCGTAGAAGCGCAGGGCGATGCCGATCGCCATGACCGCCGTCCCGAGGAAGAAGACCGTGGAGCGGGCGCCGCCGACGGCGGCGGCGGGCACGGCGGAGACCATCGCGCTGCCGAGCGCGAAGCCGACGAAGATCGAGGCGAACACGACGAGAAAGGAGCCACGGTCGCGGCGCTGAGCGTCCCTGCGGGGGAGGGAGCGCATGAGGATCGCCAGCTCGCCGCCGATCCACAGGGTCAGCAGTGCGTAGTACAGGACGCGGGCGGTGCCATCTGTGGCGTAGAGGGGGCGCGCGAGGAGCATGGCTGCGGTCCAGCGTAGCGTGCTGGAGACAACCCGCAGGCTCGCGATACCATCCGGGAATCTCGGCCAGCGAACAGCGACTCGAGGAGCGGGTGATGCGGGCCGCGGAGGCGGCGCTCGCCACGCGCAGGTTCGCGACGCCCATCGACGTCCTGGTCGGCATCCGGTGGGTGTCGGAGTCGGCCGTCTCGCGGTGGCGGCAGGGCCGGCTGGCTGACCTTGAAGGCAGCGCCCAGGTCGACGCGGACCGGCTCTCTGCCGCCATGCGTCTCTTCCGGGGCTGGGCTCAGCGCCGGGGCCTCCGGCCGAGCGAGACCACGTACGTAGCGTCCACCCGCGATCGTCGGCCCCTCCGGTTCAGCGCGAGCGGGGACCCGGAGATCGAGCAAGCCTACCGCACGCACTGGGTGGCACCCGAGCTGTCGGAACGGGAGGAGGAGCAGGTCGCCGAGCGGCTCAGCCGACCCAAAGACGTCGTCGTGATCAGCGCGCTGAACGACTGGACATGCGCGCTGTGCGGCGGGACGGGCAGCCTGCTCCTGATGGAGGACGCCGGACCGGTCTGCCTCGCGTGTGCCGACATGGACCATCTCGCTTACCTCCCCTCCGGTGACGGCACGCTCAGCCGGCGCGCGAAGAAGGCCAGCCGGCTGTCGGCGGTCGTCGTGAGGTTCAGCCGGTCGCGGAGACGCTACGAACGGCAGGGCATCCTGGTCGAGGAGGAGGCGCTCGCCAAGGCGGAGCGGGACTGCCTGGCCGACGAGGAGGCGCGCGCCCGTGGCCGGCTGCGAGCCGCTGCTCGGCGCGAGGTGGAGGACGTCGAGTTCCAGGCCCGCCTCGCCCGGAGGATTCTCGAACTGTTCCCGGGCTGTCCGCCGGAGCGGGCAGAGACCATCGCGCGCCACACTGGCGCCCGCGGCAGCGGTCGGGTCGGCCGGACGGCCGGGGGGCGGGCCCTGGAGGCCGAGGCAGTAGCGGCCGCGGTCGGCGCCTCCGTTCGGCACGAGGACACGTCCTACGACGACCTGCTGATGTCCGGCGTGCCCCGGGACCGGGCGCGAGAGCGGGTCGGGCCGCGTGTCGACGAGGTCCTGGAGGGCTGGCGCCGAGCGTGAGGCGAGCACCCGGGCACACCGGGCCAGCGACCGGCCGGCTACCCTCTCAACCATGGGAGAGCTGGCATGGTCGGCCGAGATCGAGGTCGACGCACCCCCCGACGCGGTCTGGGACGCGATCACCAACCCTGAGCTGACGCGGCGGTACGTCTTCGGCTGCGACATCGAGGGCGAGTGGCGCCCGGGTGCGCCGTGGCGTTACCAGGCCGGCGGCCGGGCGGTCATCGTCGGCACGGTGCTGGAGGCCGATCCGCCGCGCCTGCTGCGGCTGACCGCGAGCAACCTCTGGGACCCGGCCGCCAGAGAGGATCCGCCGTACCGGATCACCTGGCAGGTCGCCCCCGCCCGCGGCGGCCGCACCCGGGTGCGCCTGACCCACGATGGCTTCGTGGACGAGAACGCCAGCTACCGCGACAGCGCCGACCTGGAGCCGGTCCTCGGGGGCCTGCGCAACCTCGTCGACCCGGAGGCGGCCGCCGCGGTGCGCCGGCTGGACGCGATCGGCCGGGCAGAGGTGCTGCCGCTGACGTCCGAGCGACTGAACGACTTCCTGGACCTCTTCGACAACCGCGCGTTCGCCGACAACCCGAGCTGGGCGTGGTGCTACTGCTACAACTTTCGCTTCGCAGGCGGTGAAGCGGAGGGCATCGGGCGGACCGCGGCGGACAACCGCCGCGACATGGGGGACGCGATCGTCCGCGGACGGGCCCACGGGCTGCTCGCCTACGTGGACGGCCGCGCCGTGGGCTGGTGCAGCGCGTGCCCCAAGTCCGAGATGCCCGGCCTGGTGGGGCGCGACTGGATGCCGCCGGAGGCCGACAGGGTCGGCATCATCGGGTGCCTGGTAGTCGCCCCGCAGTATCGCCGCCATGGCATCGCGCGGCTGCTGGTCGAGGCTGCGGGCGAGTACCTCGCGGGCCTGGGCTGCCGGGTCGCCGAGGCCTATCCGCTCAGGGAGCTCGACGCCGACGCTCACGGCCATTACGGGCCACTGGCAGCCTATCGGGACCTGGGCTACGAGACGTACCGCGAGCTGCCCCAGCGCCTGATCCTGCGCAAGCCACTCGCGGCGGGAGATCAGTAGGCCAGGCCCCGGCCGTCCAGGGCTGACGCCTCGCTCTGCCGTAGGCGGTTTGACTGACGCCCGCCGGGGGGCGTAGACGTGAGGTACATGACAACTGCGGGGGCGGTGCCCGCACCGTAGCCGCGAGGGCAGGATGGTGACGACCAGCATGGGAGTCGGCGACGGTGGTCCGCTGCTCCTGGCCGTCGACGTGGGCGGCACGAAGACGGACCTGGCGGTGGTGTCCGCCGCGGGCGGGCCGCGGGAGACGCTGGCCAGGCGACGGTACGCGAGCGCCTCGTTCCCCGACCTGGCCGAGATGGCGAGGGCGTTCCTGGCAGACGCCGGGCTGCGGGTGCGGGCCATGTGCGTCGGCGTCGCCGGGCCGGTCATCGACGGCCGGGCCCGGCTCACCAACCTGGACTGGCGGCTCGACGAGGGCTCCCTGGCTGCCGAGCTGGGCCTGGACCGGGTCTGGCTGGTCAACGACCTGGTGGCGACCGCCTGCGCCATGCCGCTCCTTCGTCCCGCCGAGGTGCGGCAGGTGAAGGAGGGCCAGGCCCGGCCCGGGGACCCGATCGCAGTCCTGGCCCCGGGCACCGGGCTGGGCGAGGCGTTCCTCACCTGGGAGGGCGATCCGGGCGGCAGCGGCTCGACGGGCTACGTCCCGCACGCGTCGGAGGGCGGCCACGCTGCCTTCGCGCCGTCCAGCGAGCTGGAGGCCGAGCTCCTCCGTACCCTCTGGCGGCATTTCGACCACGTCAGCGTCGAGCGCGTGGCGTCGGGCGTCGGCATCCCCAACATCTACGCCTTCCTCCGCGACCAGCAGGGGATGGCGGAGTCGCCGGAGCTTGCTCACCGCCTGGCGGGAACCGATGAACGCGCGCGTGCCGTCATCGAGGCGGCCGTGGGCGGCGGTGATCCCGACCCGCTGGCGCGGGCCACGGTGACGCTCTTCCTGCGCATCCTCGGCGGAGAGGCGGCGAACCTGGCGCTGAAGGTCCTGGCTACGGGCGGCGTCTACCTGGCGGGCGGGATCGCGCAGGCGCTGCGCGGCGAGCTCGGGAGCGGGCCCTTCCTCGACGCCTTCGTCAGGGCGGGCCGCTTCAGCGCGATGCTGAATCGGGTTCCGGTCTTCGTGGCCATGGACGAGATGGCGCTGCTGGGCGCCGCCGGCGAGGGGCTGCGGCTGCTCGCCGCGACCGCCGGCCCCGGCGCTCGGCAGGTCGGGCGGACCGTGCATTGAAAGAGGGCGCTATGGGCTTTCGCGGAGCGATCTTCGACGTGGACGGGGTGCTGGTGGACTCGCCTCACGAGCGTGCCTGGCGCGAGGCGCTGCAGGACCTGATGGAGCACGAGTGGCGCGACGTCCGCGATCGGACCACGTACAGCCCCGAGCGCTTCACGTCCGCCGTCTACCAGGCGGTCATGGCAGGCAAGCCCCGCCGGGACGGCGCCCTCGCCGCCCTCGAGTACTTCGGGGTGCCGGACGCTGCGGAGCGTGCCGACCAGTACGGCGAGCGAAAGCAGCGCAGGGTGGTGGCGCTCATCGAGGCCGGCGAGTTCCATGCCTTCGCCGACGCCCTGCGCTTCGTGCTCGCGGTCAAGGGCCGGGGCATCCCGATCGCGGTGGCTTCGTCGTCCAAGAACGCCGGGCTGTTCCTGTCCAGGATCCGGCTGGACGTGTTCGCCGCCGAGCACGGGCTGCCCTATGACTTCGTCCGGGACGGCCTCACCCTGCAGGGCATCTTCGACGCGGACATCTCCGGGCGCGATTTCCCGCGCGGCAAGCCGGACCCGATGATCTTCCTCACCGCCGCCGGCGAGCTGGGGCTGCCGCCGCAGAGCTGCTTCGTGGTGGAGGACGCCACCTCCGGGGTGCAGGCGGCGAAGGCGGGGGAGATGGCGGCGCTGGGCGTGGCACGGATGCACGACCAGGCGCTCCTGCAGCAGGCGGGCGCCGACCTGGTCGTAACGGCGCTCGACGAGGTCGCCATCGAGGCGCTCGACCGCGGCAGCCTGGAACGGGCATCCATGGTGTGATGGGGACGCGAGCGAGGCGGATCCAGGACCTGCCCAACGCGCTCGCCGGCCGCGGGGAGCTGGCCCGGCGCCTGACCGGAAGGCGTCCGGCGCTGTTCTGCGACTACGACGGCACCCTGACCCCTATCGTGGACCGGCCGGAGGACGCGCGCATGTCCCCCGGCATGCGCGACTCCCTGCGCAGGCTCGCGACGCGCTGCCCCGTGTGCGTGGTGAGCGGACGCGACCGCCGGGTCGTGCAGGAGCTCATGGGGGTGGACGACCTGGTCGTCGCGGGCAGCCACGGGTTCGACATCTGGAGCCCGGAGGGCGGCGCCGTCCAGCGCCTGGAGGGCTCGGAGTCCCAGGACCTGCTGCGACGGGTGGACGCGCGGCTCCGCGAGGAGCTGGCGGCGGTCGACGGGGCCCTGGTGGAGCCGAAGAGCGTCTCCGTCGCGGTCCACTACCGCCTGGTCGCCGAGGAGGAGAGGCCTCGCGTGAAGGCTGCCGTGGATGCGGTCCTGGCGGAGCACCCGACCGAGCTCAAGGTCACACCGGGCAAGCTGGTGTACGAGGTCCAGCCTCGGATCGACTGGGACAAGGGCAGGGCGGTGCTCTACCTGCTCGGGGCGCTCGGGCTCGACCGCGACGACGTCGTGCCGCTGTACCTCGGGGACGACGTCACGGACGAGGACGCGTTCGAGGCGCTCACCGACCGGGGCGTTGGCGTGTTCGTGGGCCGCCCCGGCGACCCGGAGATGGCCGGCCACACGACCCGCGCCGACTTCGTCCTTGATGGGACCGACGAGGTGCAGCGGTTTCTCGACGGGCTCGCTGGCTGGATCCGCGACGGCGGGCTCGTGGGCGCCCGGAGCGCCGGGGCACGGTGATGGGGGGCTGGACGCTCACGTACGACGGCTTCGAGCCGGCGCAGGAGCGGCTGCGTGAGGTCCTGACCTCGACGGGCAACGGCAGCTTCTGTACGCGAGGCGCCGCCGAGTGGGCGGACGTCGGCCCGGTCCACTACCCCGCCACCTATGCCCACGGCTGCTACAACCGGGAGACGACGATCCTGGGCGGGCGGCCGGTGCTCAACGAGGACCTGGTCAACCTGCCCAACTGGCTCGTCCTCAAGCTGCAGATCGAGGATGGCGATCCGTTCCGGCTGGACACGGTTCGGCTGCTCCAGTACCGGCACGACCTGGACATCCGCAGCGCGACGGTCCGCCGCAGCCTGCGGTTCCGCGACGCCGCCGGCCGGGAGACGACGCTCCACAGCAGGCGCTTCGTCAGCATTGCCGACGTGCACCTCGGCGCCGTGGAGTGGACGATCACGGCCGAGAACTGGTCGGGCGAGGTGACGGTGATCGCCGCGCTGGACGCCAGGGTCACCAACCAGGGCGTCGAGCGCTATCGCGAGCTGGAGGGCCGCCACGTCCACCCCGTGGCCAGCCGGTCCCCCAGGCCCGACGCGATCTCGCTGATCGCGCAGACGCGCCAGTCACGCATCTACGTCGCGCAGGCGGCTCGAACGAGCGTCCATTCGGGTGTCGGCCCCGCGGGCGCCGCCGACCCGGTTGTCAGGCGGGGCCTGTACCAGATGGAGGACTACATCCACCAGACCCTGACGTTCCGGCTGGAGCAGGGCGTGCCGGTCCGGGTGGAGAAGATGGTGGCGTTCTTCACCTCGCGGGACCGGGCCATCAATGAGCCGAGGACGGCCGCCGAGAACGCGGTGCGCCACTTCGGCACCTACGCCGACGCATGCGAGCGCCATATGCGCGCGTGGGAGGAGCTGTGGGCCAGCTGCGACGTACGCGTCCCGCGGGACGAGCGGGTCCAGCTCCTGCTCCGGCTGCACGCCTCGCACGTGCTCCAGACCTGCTCGCCGCACACCGCGGCCCTGGATGCCGGCGTCCCCGCCCGCGGTCTGACCGGTGAGGCCTACCGCGGCCACGTCTTCTGGGACGAGCTCTACGTCTACCCGTTTCTCAACTTCCGGCTGCCGAGGGTCACCCGCGAGCTCCTGACGTACCGGTACCGGCGGCTCGGCCAGGCGCGCGCGCTGGCCAGGGAGGCGGGCCATCGGGGCGCGATGTTCCCGTGGCAGAGCGGCAGCGACGGGAGGGAGGAGACCCAGGTCGTGCACCTCAACCCGATGTCCGGCCGCTGGGACCCCGACCTGAGCCGCAACCAGCGCCACGTGAACGCCGCGATCTTCTACAACGTCTGGCACTACTACCAGGCCACTGCGGACCAGGAGTTCCTGGTCGAGCAGGGAGCCGAGATGATGCTGGAGATCGCCCGCTTCTGGGCCAGCATCGCCCAGTTCAACCCGCAGCGGGCCCGCTACGAGATCCACGGCGTCATGGGCCCCGACGAGTTCCACGAGAAGTACCCGGGCTCGCCCGAGCCGGGGCTGCGCAACAACGCGTACACGAACGTGATGGTGGCCTGGATCGCTGACGTCGTCCTGCACCTGCTCGAGCTGATCCCGGAGGAGGTCCGCGAACGGCTGACGGGACGGCTGGGGCTCTCCGCCGACGAGGTCGAGCGGTGGCGCGACATGAGCCGGCGCATGTTCGTGCCGTTCCACGACGACGGCATCATCAGCCAGTTCGAGGGCTACGACCGGCTGGAGGAGCTGGACCTGGAGGCCTATCGCGCGCGGCACGGGAACATCCAGCGCCTCGACCGGATCCTGCGCGCCGCCGGCGACGACCCGGGCCGGTACAAGGTCAGCAAGCAGGCCGACGTAGTGCTGCTGTTCTTCCTGTTCCGGGAGGACGAGCTGCGCCGGATCTTCGAGCGCCTCGGCTACCGCTACGAGCCGGACACGATCCCTAGGAACCTGGCCTACTACGACCGGCGAACCACCCACGGCTCCACCCTGAGCTTCGTCGCCTATGCCGGCGTCCTGGCCGGCGTCGACCGGCGTGCGTCGTGGGAGCGGTTCATGGTCGCGCTCGAGAGCGATGTAGGCGACGTCCAGGGCGGCACGACAGCCGAGGGCATCCACCTCGGGGTGATGGCCGGGACCCTGGACCTCGTCCAGCGGTCCTACCTGGGCGAGGAGGTCCGGGACGGCGTCCTCGCCTTTCGGCCGGTGCGGATGAGCCAGCTCGAGGGTCTCGTTATGCCGCTGCGGTTTCGGGGCGGCCTGGTACAGGTCGCCCTGGCTGACGGCAGCCTTCGGGTGACCGCGGAGCCGGGTGCCTTCAACGCCCCGGTGACGGTCCGCGTGGGGGACGAGGTCCGGGAGCTCGCGCCGGGCGACAGCCACTTCTTCGTGGTGCCGTGACGGCCCCTCCCCCGTGCGGGGGAGGGGCTCCATCGGCTCAATCGGTCGCGGGGGTCAGCTCGGTCAGCAGCTTCGCCGGCAGCGCGGCCACCCAGGCCGACGTGATCACCCCCATGACGAAGAGGATGACGCCGGACCCGCCCGCGGCCAGGCTCAGGGCGATCAGCGGGAACGGGGCCACGCCGGTCGCCGCGCAGTAGGCCGCCCACCCCCGCCGTCCGAGGCCGGCGAACCGACGGACGAACACGAAGATGGACGCGACCAGCGAGATGAATGCCACGAAGAACGCGACCGTATGCAGGACGGCGTGCCAGCTCATGACCGTGGCCATGCCCGCCGGAGCGCCGGGCGGGAAGCCGAGCGCCGGATCGGGCGTGAAGAGCCCAGCGACGAGCAGCCCGACGCCGTAGCCGCTGAACAGCAACGGGCCACACGTTCCGGCCCTGCCGCCCTGCAGCGCCCGCCTGATCCCGACCGCGCAGGCGAGGGCCAGCAGGCCGCTGAGCGCGAAGTTGGAGCGCTGGATCCAGCCCAGGTCGCCGAGGGTCAGCAGGCTGATCGCGTGGCGCCGGAGGTCGAACCCCGGCCGGGTCAGCACCTGGATCAGGGACACGACGATGAACAGCGGGCCGGCGACGGCGCCGCACGCCAGGAGGACGCGCGTCACCGTCCTGCCGCTGGTCGTCTCAGCCGGTGCGCTCGGCGTTCCGGGGATGCGCGTGACGATGTCCTGGGTCATGGGTTTCAACCTCCTCCTTAGACTCGGTAAACTACACGGTATCGTACCACAAGGTAAACTGCTCCGTCTAGTACCATGTGAAGGCATGGAATCGCACGAAGAGGGCCGGTCGGCCCGGACGGGCCCCCATGCCCGAAGGCTCGGGCCGGCCGTCAGCGGGCGCCGGCAGGCTCGTACGCGGCGCACATCAGGCCCACGTACGTGGGGCATTCGTAGCTCAGGAACTCGCCCCGCCAGCCGCGATCCAGCGCTCCCACCAGCATCAGCATCTGCCACCAGCTGTCGGCCGCCGCCGCCCGCACCAGCTCGGGGTCCAGCCCCTCCACGGCGGCCAGCCGGTCCTCGCGAACCAGCTCGCAGACCACCTGGTCGAACACGGCGGACTCCGGTCGGAAGCCGTACGGGCCGTCCGCGAGGTGCCCGTGGCCGTGGTCGCAGCTGGCGACGAGCGCGACCCGGCGATCCGGGCCCGCGACCGCTCCGGCGATCGCGGCGCCGGCGCGGACGTGCGCCTGCGGTGTGAGGTCACGCGCGGGCGAGACGATCACGACGGGGACCTGGGGGTCCGAACGGCCGCCCATCCACCAGAGCGGGATCAGCGTCGCCCAGTCCATCGGCATCACCGCCTCCGAGGGGTTGTTGCCGCCATAGGAGACGCCGACCACGGGCACCCCCGCAGCGCGGATCGCGTCGCGCACCGCTGCCGCCAGCTCGACGTCGATCGGGACCTCCAGCCGGACGTCGGGCTCGCCCCACATGGCAAGGTCGCCGGCGGCACGCGCGGCCGTGACGACGGCCATTGCGCCCTCGACGTGGACCGTGTGCGGCGTGAGCACGACCACAGCGTCGGGCCGGCCGGCCTCGAAGCGGCGGCCCAGTTCGGCCATCGCAGCCCGAGTCCGGGCCCCGGGCGGCCCGTGGTCGACGAGCGCGGCCGTGGCGTGGGGAGCGATCGCGGCGAAGATCAGCACGGCCGGCATCGTAGCGTCCGGAGACCCCCGACGGGGTCGTCCGGTCACCGTCCGGGAAGCTGCGTCGTGATCTCCTGGAGCAGCCGGCCGTTGCCGGCGGATCGCTGAACGAGGCGACTGGGGGAACGCCGTTACACGGCGTGGTCTACGGATCCCCGCCGAACTCGACTCCACACCTGCCCGATCAGGTGTCGGACCTCGGTCACTCTCGAAAGCGCCGGTTCTCTGGGTGCAGTTGCCGGTGGTGGCGGCGACAGTGCAGGCGGAGGTTAGACAGGTCGGTGGGCCCGTCGTCGGCCCAGTGCCGGACGTGATGCGGTTCGCACTGCTCGGGCGGCATTGTGCAGCCGGGTCTAGCCTTTACGGGACTCCGATTGACTCAGGCGTCGGGCTGAACATCAGCCACTACGCCGGCGGGGAGCTCTCAGCCCGGACGGCGGGACCTGCGCCGCTGTAGCAGCTGCTGGATCAGCTGATCCAGCGGGGTCCGGCCGGACCCGGAGGTCCCTGGCTGCCCGGGGTACGGGGTGGGGGCGGTGCCGGGGGCCGGCAGCGGGAGCATGGTCGGCAGGGGAGACCCGATCGGCTGCGCGGCGGGCCCCGCGCCCGGCACAGGCGGCAGGCTCACGTTGGCCACCTGGGGATGCGACAGATAGTCCGCGACGGTGGAGACGACCAGGATTCCGAGCAGGGCCATGACGACCGCGCCGCCGACGAGGACGATCTTCAGCTGGTGCATGTTCTTGAGGGCATGTTTTGCCGGGCGGCTGAGCCGGATCGCGCCGACGACACAGGACACACATGGGTGCATCCCGCTCGCGCGGCGGAATCCGGGTAAGGCTACCCTTTCCCCGAGATGAGCGCAACGAGAACCGGCTACGCGACGACGTCGGAGCGCGGACTTCGGTGGGATTCGGTGCCGATGCGCTTGTGGCAGAAGGCGAAGCGGCTCGGTACGTGGGACCCCGCCGACATCGAGTTCACAACCGACTGCGAGCAGTGGGTCTCGTTCGCCGTCGACGAGCGAGAGTTCATACTCCGGACGCTCGCGCTGTTCCAGGCTGGCGAGGAGGCGGTGACGATCGACCTGCTGCCGCTGATCGACGTGATCGCGCGGGAGGGCCGGATCGAGGAGGAGATGTACCTGACTTCCTTCCTCTGGGAGGAGGCCAAGCACGTCGAGTTCTTCCGGCGCTGGCTGGACGAGGTGGCAGACGCGCGCGGCGACCTCTGGGGCTACGCCACGCCGAGCTACCGGACGCTGTTCGCAGACGAGCTGCCGCGGGCCATGGGCGCCCTCCGCGACGATCCCTCGCCGGCCTCGCAGATCCGGGCCTCGACGACCTACAACATGATCATCGAGGGGGTGCTGGCCGAGACGGGCTACCACGGGTTCCGGTCCTCCCTGGTGGCGAACGGCCTACTGCCGGGCCTCCTCCAGGGCATCACCCTCATCGCCCGCGACGAGAGCCGGCACATCCGCTACGGGGTCTACCTGCTCAACCGCCTGATCGCCGACACCCCGGACGGCTGGGAGGTCATGAACCAGCGGATGAACGTCCTGCTGGGTCCCGCCATGGGCGTGGTGTCGGAGTTCTGGGAGCACTTCGACCCCGAGAACGGCCCGTTCGGGCAGCGGATGGAGGTGTTCCTGGACTTCGCCAGCACGCAGTTCGACAGGCGGATGCGGGTGCTCGAGCGCGACCGCGGCAAGAACCTGGCGGAGATCGAGTCGGCCACGCTGGCCGACATCGCCGCCGAGAGCGAGCCGGTCCTCGCGGCCGGCGACTGATCGACGCAGCAGGGAAGGAGTTCTATGGACCTGGGGCTGAAGGACACACGCGCGCTGGTGACCGCCGCGAGCAAGGGGCTCGGCCGCGCCTGCGCCACGGCGCTGGCCGCGGAGGGGTCGCGCGTCTTCATCGTCTCGCGCGACGACGCGCGGCTGGCCGCCGTCGAGCGAGAGATCGGGGCGGCCGGGCACCTGGGCGTCGACCTGTCCGTGCCCGGCGAGCCGGAGCGCGCGGTGGCGGCCGCGGCGGCCGCGCTCGGGGGCCTGGACATCCTAGTGTGCAACGCCGGCGGCCCGCCCCCGGGCACCTTCGAGTCGACGCCGGTCGACGCCTGGGAGCAGGGCTACCACCTCACGCTGATGAGCACCGTCCGCCTCACCAAGGCGGCCCTTCCGCTGCTGAAGCAGTCGGGACGTGGCCGCATCGTGAACATCACGTCCATCTCGGTCCGCCAGCCGATCCCGAACATCCTGCTCTCCAACGCGTTCCGCTCGGCGGTCACCGCGATGGCAAAGACGGTCGCCGCCGAGGTGGCGGGGGATGGGGTGACGATCAACAACCTGGCGCCAGGGACCATCCTGACGGACCGGGTCCGACAGCTGTACGCCGACCCCGTCGAGACGGTACGGACCATCCCTGCCGGCCGGATGGGCGACCCGGAGGAGTTCGGCGCCACCTGCGCGTTCCTCTGCTCGCGCCAGGCCGCCTACATCACCGGCCAGACCATCGGGATCGACGGCGGCGCTCTCAGGGGGGTTCACTGAGCACATGGGCATCCACTTCGCAAGCCGGATGGACCGGCTCGGGACCGAGGGAGCGTTCGAGGTGCTGGCGAGGGCCCGCCACCTGGAGGCCGGGGGGCGGCGGGTGGTCCACCTCGAGATCGGCGAGCCGGACTTCGCGACCCCGGACAACATCACCGAGGCGGCCGTCGCCGCGCTCAACGCGGGCCACACGCACTACACGCCGGCCGGCGGGGTCATGGAGGCCAGGGAGTCGGTCGCGCGCTTCGTCGCGCAGAGGCACGGGATCGAGGTGGACCCGGCCGAGGTCGTCCTCGTGCCCGGCTCCAAGAACGTGCTGCTGTTCGTGCTGCTGGCCTGCGTCGAGCCCGGTGACGAGGTGCTCCTCCCGGACCCCGGCTATCCGATCTACGCGTCCCTGGTCAACTTCATCGGCGCGGTCCCGGTGCCGGTGCGCCTCCGCGAGGAGCGCGACTTCCGCATGGACCTCGACGAGCTGGCGGCGCTGGTGACGCCGCGGACCCGCCTCCTGATCCTGAACTCGCCGCAGAACCCGACGGGCGGGGTGCTCACGCCGGAGGACGTCGAGACGATCGCCCGGCTGGCCGTCGAGCGCGACCTGCTGGTCCTCTCCGACGAGATCTACTCCCAGATCGTCTACGGCCCGACCCCCGCCTCCGTCCTCTCCCAGCCGGGCATGCGGGAGCGGACGGTCCTCATGGACGGGCTCTCCAAGGCCTACGCCATGTGCGGCTGGCGGCTCGGCTACGGCGTGGCGCCGCGGGAGCTGGCGGCCCGCCTGGAGGCGCTGATGATCAACTCGTCGTCATGCGCGGCGGCGTTCACCCAGATGGCCGCCATCGAGGCGCTGGAGTCCCCGGAGTCCGGCGCGGCGGTGGAGCGCATGGTGGCACGGTTCCGCGCTCGCCGCGACCTGGTCGTGGAGGGCCTGAACGCGATGCCCGGGGTTCGCTGCCGGGTGCCCCAGGGCGCCTTCTACGCCTTCCCGAACATCGAGGAGACCGGCCGCGACGAGAGCGAGCTGGCCGACGAGCTCCTGGAGCGGGCGGGCGTGGCCCTGCTGCCCGGCACCGCGTTCGGGCCCGGCGGCGCCGGCTTCCTGCGCCTCGCATACACGCAGGGCGAGGACGACCTGCGCACGGGCCTGGAGCGAATCGGGAACTACCTGGCCGACCGCCGGCGCTGAGCCTCCGGCGACCGCTATCCCGGCCCGGCCGGCCCGAGCGCGGCGAGCATGCGCGCGGCGTCGCGGCGGGAGCGGACGCGGACGAAGCGCAGGTGCGCCCACGCCGGATCGGCCATCGCTCGCTCGTACCGCTCCTGGTACATGTCGTGGCGCATCCACGCCCAGAGCACCACGGAGACCTGCGGGTCCAGGGTGAACAGGTACCGCCAGCGCTCGCGGTTCCCGTTCCAGAGCTCCTGCCGGGTGGCGATGCGGCGCAGCGTGCGGGTCAGCACCTGCCACACCACGAGGGCGCGAGGCGGGTCGAGCCACACGACCGTGTCCGCGCGGGACCAGACGAGGTCGCGCACCCCCGCGTAGTTGCCGTCCACCACCAAGCCATCGGAGTCGATCCGCCGCAGCACGGCCTCGCGGAGCCGCTCCGGCGGCGTGGGCTCCCAGTCGGCCTGATGGTGGATGGCGTCGAGCTCTACGTGGGGAACGCCGAGCCGTTCGGCGATCGCGCTGGCGATCGTCGACTTGCCGGACCCCGAGTTGCCGACGACCGACACCCGCCGCACCCCAGCGATCTTAGACCAGGCTCGCAGGAGGGCTCCTAACCGGGCAGGCTCCAGTCGCGCCTCCGCGCCCAGATGCCGTCGGCGCAGCGAAGCGCCAGCGCCTGGATGGTGGCGGTCGGGTTGACGGCCCCGCTCGTGGGCAGGCTGCTGCCGTCGACCACGACGAGGTTGGGCACATCGTGGGCGACGTGGAAGGCGTCCACCACCGACGTGTCGGGGTCGTCTCCCATGCGGGCGGTCCCGAGCAGGTGCCAGCCGAAGACGGGCGAGAGGCCGAAGTCGCGTACGGACGCCGCCCCGGCCGCCTCGAGCACCTGCCGTCCGTGGTCGATCATGTCGGCGCCCAGCATCCGGCTGTTCTCGCTCAGGGTGTAGTGGGTGCGCACGCCGGGCAGCCCGAACCCGTCCAGGTGCTCCCAGTCCAGCTCGACGCGGTTCGACTCCTCGGGCAGGTCCTCGCCGCATAGGTACATCACGACCTCGCGGTTGAGCCGGGCGTCGATCGCGGCATGATGCCCTGAACCCCACGGCGCGATCTGCAGCGCCAGGTTGAGCGGGGACCAGCCGCGGCAGCCGCTCATGATGAAGCCGCGCACGTAGCTGCGCGCGCGGTCGCTCTCGTAGAACTGGCGGGTCGAGACGGTGCCGCCCCAGGTGCCGTGCCAGCCCTCGACCGCCTCCTCGAAACGCCCGACCGCGAAGCTCTGCACGTGGACCATCAGGTTCTTGCCGACGAGACCGCTCGAGTTCGCGAGCCCGTCGGGATGCCGGGCCGAGGCCGAGAGCAGCAGCAGGCGAGGGGTGCCGAGGCCTCCGCACGCCACGACCACGACGCGCGCGCGGATCTCGCGGATGGCGCCGTCTCCGTCGTAGTAGAGGGCGCCGGTCGCGCGGCCGTCCCGGCCGAGGGTGATCTCCCGGACCCGCGCCTGGGTGCGCAGCTCGACGCCGCTCTGCAGCGCGCGGGGCCAGTAGGTGACGTCCGCGGTGGACAGCGAGCCCTGGGGGCACCCGAACGGGCACCAGCCGCGATTGTCGCAGGCTGGCCGCCCCCCATAGGCTCCGGTCGCGACGGCCTGCTCGGTGGGCCACCAGTACCAGCCCAGCTTCTCGTACGCGTCCCTGAGCAGCTCGCCGGGGCGTCCCAGCGGCGCCGGGGGCACCGGCAGCGGTTCGCGGGCGGGGCCGCAGGGGTCGCCAGCCAGGCCCGCCACGCCCACCACCGCCTCGTTGATCGTGTAGTAGGGCGCCAGCTCTTCGTAGGTCAGGGGCCAGTCCGCCCCGACGCCGTCGAGCAGGCGCACCCGGAAGTCCGACGGCGCCATCCGCCAGTAGTTGCCCGCGAACCCCACGGTGCTGCCGCCGACCGCGTTGTACAGGTAGATGTCGACCGGGTTGTCGCCCTCGCTGGCCACCGGGTAGTCCACCGGCCACCGCCGGACGTTGGGGTTGGCCGCCCAGAAGCGCCGGCCGCGCACCTCCCAGTCAAGGTGCGACTTCGGCAGTCGGGCGCGATCGACCCAGTCCCCCTGCTCCAAGCAGACGACGCGCACCCCGTGCTCGGAGAGCCGCAGGCTCAGGGCGGCCCCAGCCGCCCCGGCGCCGATCACGAGGACGTCCGCGATCTCGTCGCTCATGCCGGCGCCGCCTTCTCGGTCGTGACCTGCCGCCAGCGCGGCGGGAGCGCGCGCACCCGCTCGAGCCGCGAGGCGTCGAACGGCGCCATGGAGCTGCCGGTGACGGGCGCGGTTCCCCTCCAGCCGGTCTCCGCCTCCAGCGCGGCGAGCACGCGGGGATGACCGTAGTAGGCCTCGTAGGTGAAGTCGCGGACCATGTTGAAGGCGTCGGTGTCGTCCTCGGCCTCGAACTCCCGGAGGATCAGCTCACGCTCCTCGCCGCCGCACTCTGCGAGCGGGCGGCCCGCCCTGGCGATCGCCAGCCGGTCGACCGCGTCGATGGCCCCCAGGAGCGCCGGCCGCAGCGCGGACACCTGGAGCACGGTCGCGTCCACGTACTCCGCGGCGCCGACCTCGCCGGCGTCGGGCCGGCGCCCCGCCGCCGGGATCAGGGTCGAGACCCAGGCGGTCAGCGTGGCGGCCCGCGCCGGGTCGAGGACCGCGAAGCCGCGAGCCGCGCCCACGGGCACCTCCGCCCGGCCGACCTCCAGGCGGTAGTCGGGCCGGCTGGACTGGGCGACCAGGTGTCCCTCCTGCTTTCTGTCGTACGCCAAGGCTCCTCCTCCTCCTGCCCGGCCGGACCACCGGGCTAGCCGGACCAGCCCGGCTCGACCGTCGCGATGCCGAGCTCCGCCAGCACCTCCGCCGTGTGCTCGCCCACCTCGGGCGGGACATGCCGCAGCTCGGGCTCGCCCGCCCCGTAGCGGACCGGGTGCCGCAGGACCCTCACGCGCCCGGCCCGCGGATGGTCCATCTCGAGCACCGGCCGCAGGTGCTGGATCGCCGGGTCCGCCAGCGCGGCGTCCAGAGAGTTGACCGGAGCGCACCACACGCCGTGCGACCGCAGCAGCGCCACCAGCTCCTCGGTGGAGTGGTGCTCGACCAGCGGTCCGAGCACGCTGCGGATACGGTCCCGCTCCGAGAACGCGATGTCGGGGTCGTCCAGGCCCTCCAGCCCCGCGGGCTGCCCGAGCGCCTCACGGAGCCTGGCCACCGGCGTCATGGAGATCGCGACGTGGCCGTCGCGGGTGCGGTAGAAGCCGTAGGGAGCGGCGTGGAAGGTGTCGGCGATGGCCTCGACCGGCCGCTCGATGGAGGCGCCGTTCAGCCGGTACACCACGGGCTCGGTGGCCAGGTCGAGGGCCGCCTGGATCATCGTGACCTCGATCCGCTGCCCCTCGCCCGTCCTCTCGCGATGCAGGAGGGCGGCCAGCAGCCCCATGGCCAGCAGCGCGGCACCGTGCTGGTCGACGACGGCGGCGCCCACGCAGACCGGGTCCTGGCCCTCCCGCCCGGTCAGCCAGCCCAGGCCCGACTGCGCCTGGATCAGCAGGTCCTGGCCGGGCAGGTGCCGCGCGACGCCGTCCGTGCCGTAGCCGGATGCGGAGGCGTAGATGATGTCCGGACGGACCCGGACGGTGTCCTCGTAGCCGAGGCCGAGCCGCTCCATGACGCCGGGCCGGAAGTTCTCGACGACGACGTCGGCGGAGGCGACGAGGCGCAGGGCTGCCTCCTGGCCGGCTGCCGACTTGAGGTCGAGCACCACGGAGCGGAGGTTGCGGTTGCCCAGCAGGAAGAAGGCCGAGACGCCGCCGGGGAAGCTGTCGGCGCCGGCCCAGCGGCGCTCCCAGGCGCCGTCCCCCGGCGCCTCCACCTTGATCACGTCGGCCCCCAGGTCGGCCAGGTACTGGACGGCCGCGGGGCCGAGGAGGAACTGGGTGAAGGCCGCGATCCGGATCCCCTGCAGCGTTCGCAGCGGTGCCATGATCAGTCGACCAGCTGCATGATGTGGTCGGCCACGCAGACCAGCTCGCCGCGCTGGTTCGCGACCTCGATTCGCGAGACGATCCGCTCCTTCTCCGGGATCACCGCGGTGATCACGTACTCGACGGTGATGGTGTCGCCCAGCCGCACGGGCTTGAGGAAGCGCACGCGGTCGTAGCCCACCGAGACCATCGGCCGCTCGAAGTCCTCCAGGATCCGCGTCGACGCCGCCGACGTGTAGCCGAGCAGAAGGGCTCCGTGGGCGACGCGCCCGCCGAGCGAGGTCCTGGACGCGAACTCCTCGTCGACGTGGTTGGGGTCCAGGTCGCCGGTGATCCCCGCGAACTGGTAGACGTCCGACTCGCTGACGGTCTTCGAGAACCGCGTGCTCTTGCCGACAGGGACGTCGTGGATGGTGCGGCCGGTCACGCGCTCACCACCAGTCGCTGCCCGCGGTCATCCCGCCGTCCACGAAGACGGTCTGGCCGGTGACGAACCGGGCGGCGTCGGACGCGAGGAACGTGACCACGCCGGCCACGTCCTCCGGCTCGCCGACCCGTCGCAGGGGCGTGTGCGCGATCGCCGCCGCCAGGCGTTGCGGGTTGGCGTCCATGTACTCCTGGGTCAGGGGCGTCCGGATGACTCCCGGCGCCACGGCGTTGACCGTGCAGCCGCGGGGACCCCACTCGACCGCCAGCGCGCGCACCAGCCCGGCCAGCGCCGCCTTGGTTCCGCAGTAGGCCGCGCGCAGGCGCTGGCCGTGGACCGCGCTGATGGAGGAGGTGATGACGCACCGGCCGCCGGGCTTCTGCAGCAGGAGCGGCCCCAGCACCTGACAGGTCACGAAGACCCCGTAGAGGTTGGTCTCGATCATGTCCCGCAGGGCGGAGTCCTCGAGCTCCAGCGCCTCCCTGCGGGTGTTCACGCCCGCGTTGGGAACCAGGATGTCGAGCGAGCCAAGCGACTCGCGCAGCCGCTCGATCGCGGCCCGGTCCCGGACGTCGCAGGTCCGGGCCGCCAGGCGGGGGTCGGACCCGAACTCCGTCAGCATCCGGTCGACGCGCTCCTGCGAGCGGCTGACCGCCACCACGCTGGCGCCGGCGGCGTGGAGGGAGCGCGCGATCGCGAGCCCGATGCCCCTCGTGCCGCCGGTGACGAGGGCCGTCCTGCCCTCGAGCAGCAAGCCCAGGGGTTCCGGCCGCACCCCTACGCCTCCGCTCTCGCCGGCCGCGGGTCCCGGAACGGCTCCAGCAGGTGCGTGGCGAAGAGGTCGAGCTGGGCCAGGTCTGCGCTCATGGTGTGCAGGAACATGTGCTCGACGCCGATCTCCCGGCGGGCCTGGACGCGCTCCTGGATCTCGTCGATGGTCCCGGTCAGGTACACGGCCTCGATGTACTCCCAGGGCCGCTCGTCCGACACGACCTTCAGGAGGCGCTCGCGCTGCTCGGCCAGCACGTCGTCGCGCCTGGCCCTCTGGCTCAGCCAGACGAAGTTCTCGTGCGCGACCACGAAGCCCCGCGCCGCCCGCGAGGTGCCGCGGCGAGCCAGCTCCCCGTCGATCTCGGCCAGGTCCAGGGCGATCTGGTCGGGCGGCGAGGTCGGCCGCGCGATCCAGCCGTCCCAGCGGCAGATGCGCTGCAGCACGTTCCGGTGCATGCGGTCCTGGTCCGGCGACGCCGCGTGCGCGTACTGGCGGCCGCCGGCCACCCAGACCGGCGGGACCTCGCTCAGAGGTTCGATGGTGACGTCGTCGAAGGTGTGGTGGCGGCCGTGAAAGGTCTGCGCGGCGCCGGCCAGGAGCTGCATCGAGGCCTCCAGCACCTCGTCCGTGCGGCTGCCCCGCTGCTGGCGGGTGCCGCCGGTCGCCTCGAACTCCTTGTCGTACCAGCCGGTGCCCACCCCGTAGACGAACCGGCCCGCGGAAAGGTGCTGGAGGGTGGCGATCTCCTTGGCCAGCACCACCGGGTTGTGCGTGGGCAGCACCAGGACCGACGTGCCCAGCAGGATCCGGGAGGTCACCGCCGCCACGTGCGACAGCGTCATCAGCGGCTCGGTCCAGCCGACCCGGTAGAACCGGCGCGCGGACAGCAGGTGGTCGGTGACGAACAGCGACTCGAACCCGAGCTCCTCGGCATGGGCGGCGAAGCGGCGGATCTCCTCGCCGTGCTCTCGCCCGGCCCCCGGCAGCAGGTACGTGGGCAGGAAGACGCCGAGCTTCATCGATCGCAAGCTATGGTTTGCTTGCCTGGATGTCAACCGAGTCTGACGCGCTGCGCCTGCCGGGGCCCGACGGGACGCTCGTCGACTACGTGCCGACGCAGCGCTTCCTGTACGGCGACGGCGGGAAGCCCCCACGGAGCCGGGTCCCCTACGCGGCCGTCCACGTGGTGGCCGACCCGCTCGCCGACACCACGCCGGTGTCGCCGGCCGCGGTCGACTGGGAGACGACGCTCGATTTCCGCCGCCACATCTGGTCGTACGGCCTCGGGGTCGCCGAGGCGATGGACACCGCCCAGCGCGGCATGGGCCTGGACTGGGACGCCTCCCGGGAGCTGATCCGGCTCTCGGTGGTGGAGGCCAGAGCCTGCGGGGGCCGCATCGTCTGCGGGGCGCAGACCGACCAGCTGGTGCCCGGCTCGGCCCGGAGCCTGGACCACATCGAGGCTGCCTACGCCGAGCAGTGCGAGTTCGTCGAGAGGTGGGGGGGCCAGGTGGTCCTCATGGCCAGCCGCGAGCTGGCCCGGATCGCGCGCGGCCCGGAGGACTACCTCCGTGTCTACGAGCGGGTGCTCGGGCAGCTGCGAGAGCCGGCGCTGATCCACTGGCTGGGCGAGGTGTTCGATCCCCAGCTCAGGGGGTACTGGGGCCACGTGGACCTGGACGTCGCGATGGAGGTCTGCCTCGAGGTTGTCCGCTCGAACGTCGCCAGGGTGGAGGGGGTCAAGTGCTCCCTGCTCGACCAGCGGCGCGAGATCGAGATGCGGTCCCGGCTGCCCGAGACCGTGCACATGTACACGGGGGACGACTTCGACTACCCGACCACGATCCGGGGTGACGGGCGCCGCCACTCCGACGCGCTGCTGGGCGCCTTCGACGTCATCGCACCGGCCGCCTCGGCCGCCCTCCTGGCCCTCGACGAGGGTGCCGTCGACCGCTTCGAGTCGATCCTCGGGCCGACGGTGCCCCTCGCCCGCCACATCTTCCGGCAGCCGACGTTCTACTACAAGACAGGGGTCGTCTTCGTCGCCTTCCTGAACGGGCACCAGAGCCACTTCCGGATGGTGGGGGGCCTGGAGAGCGGCCGGTCCGCGCTGCACCTGGCGGAGATCTTCAGGCTCGCGGACCAGGCGGGGCTGCTGCGCGACACGGAGCTCGCGGTGGACCGGATGCGGACGGTGCTCAGGCTTGCCGGCGTCGACTGAGGGGACGGGCCTGGGCGGCCCGGGCCGGGGTGGAAAACCGTCTTGACATCCCCGGAATGCCCACATAGGCTTGCCCTACATTCAGGCCCGGGTGTTCGAAGGGGGTCATATGGCCAGCAAGTACGGGGTTGGCATCCTCGGTGCCGGCTGGGTCGCCGGTGAGTACGTGAAGGCCTTTCGCGACCACCCGCTGACCGAGGTGACCGGCGTCTACAACAGGACACCGGGCAAGGCAGGGCGTCTGATGCGCTCGCTGGGGGTCGAGGGCCGGGAGTACGAGAGCGAGGATGCGCTCTTCGAGGACGACCGCGTCAAGATCGTGGTCTCGTGCACCCCGCCCGATGTCCGGCCGCGGCAGGTCGAGCGGGCGGCCAGGACCGGCCGCCACGTGGTGATCGAGAAGCCGATCGCGCTGGACTACGAGGGAGTCCGCCGGATCCACCGGGCGGTGCGGGAGTCGGGGGTCAAGACGGTGACCTCCTTCGTGCTGCGCTGGAACCCGCAGTTCGAGACCACAAAACAGCTCCAGGCGGACGGCGTGATCGGGGCGATGATCTACGCCGAGGCCGACTACTGGCACCCGCTCAAGAAGGAGTACCCGAGCTATCCGTGGGCGGTCGGCAGCGAGCTCGGCGGCAGTGCCTTCATCACCGCCGGCTGCCACGCGGCGGACGCGATCCGCTACTTCGCCGGCGAGGTCACCGAGGTGGCGGCTTTCTCGACCGGGCCGAAGAAGGACCTGAACTACGAATACGACCCGGTGATCGTCGCCTCCCTTCGCTTCGAGAACGGCGCGGTCGGCAAGCTCTCGACCGTCCTCGACGCCGACACGCCGTACATCTTCAACGTGCGGCTGTTCGGCACCGAGGGCAGCGTTCAGAACAATCGCGTCTACTCGAAGAAGCACTATCCGGGCTCGCTCGACTACTGGACCTTCCCGACCATCGAGCCCGACTCCGGCGACGTGACGCACCACCCGTTCGTGCCCGAGATCGCGCACTTCATGCAGTGCATCGAGGACGACGTCGAGTCCCACGCCTCGATCTACGACTCCTACCGCTCGATGGCCGTGTGCTTCGCGATCGACGAGTCGGCGGCCCGCAACGGCCAACCCGTCGAGGTCGACTACGACGTCCTGCGGGAGTCGGGAGTCGCGACAGCCCCCCAGGCGACCCAGTGAGCAGCAGGGAACAGTGAGCAGGAGGGAGAGGAGAGTACGGTGGCAACGAACGTCTCGCAACGCGAGGTAACCCGGCGGCAGCTCATCGCGGGCGGCGCCGGCGCCGTCGGCGGCCTGGTGGTGGGCGGCCTGGTCGGCAGCCAGCTGGCGCCGAAGTCGACCTCGTCCGGCGCCGGCTCACGGGGCACCATCAAGGTCGTCGGCGTCTATCCGCTGAGCGGCTCGATCGCCTCCGACGGCAAGGAGATGGCGAACGGGGTCCGCATGGCCGTCGACGAGATCAACGCCCGCGGCGGCCTGATCGGCTACAAGCTCAACTACGTCGAGATCGACGACAAGGACTCCAACACCGACCAGATCACCGCGGCGTTCCAGCGGGCCGTGAGTGTCGAGAAGCCCGACGTGATCTTCTCAGGCTATCACCTCGCGTCGGGCCCCGAGTTCGACATCGTGGCCAACGCCGGTGTCCTCTACTACAACGTGAACACGCAGATCGCGTGGGTCCAGCGCTACACCGGCAACCCGAGCAAGTACTGGGGCATCTTCCAGTGCGACCCGACCGAGGAGTGGTACGGCAGGGGCTTCGCCTTCTGGGTGGACAGCGCCGTCAACCAGGGCCTGCTCAACGTGAAGGACAAGACCACATCGATCATCGCGGGCCAGAGCGCCTACGGCACCGTGATCGGCAACGGCTTCGAAAGCAAGATCAAAGAGCTGGGCTGGACGGTGGTCACCAAGGACGGCGTGCCCGAGGGCAACATCGCCGACTGGGGGCCCGTGCTCTCCAAGGTCAAGCAGGCTGCCCCCAGCGTGCTCTTTTCGAGCGACTTCTCTCCTGCGGACGACGCCAAGATGGCGCAGTCCTGGGTGGCCGGGGCGACCAGGACGCTGGTCTACCAGCAGTACGGCCCCTCGGTGCCCGAGTACCTGAAGCTGGCCGGCGCCGCCTCCAACGGGGTCATCTGGGCGACCGTGCTCGGCCTGCTCCCAGACGCGATCGGCAACGACTTCCGCAGGCGCTACGCGGCCAAGTTCGGCGCCCAGCCCGGCTGGGCGAACGCGGGCGGCTGCTACGACGAGGTGAACGTCTGGGCGGCGGCGGTCCAGGCGGCGGGCGACCCCAAGGACTACAAGGCGGTGGCCAAGGCGACGGAGCAGGTGATCTGGCGAGGCGTCACCGGGGCGATCTCGTTCGAGAACCACACCGGCCGTCAGTTTCCCGCCCAGACCGCCGACGCCTCGCTCGGCCAGCCGCACATCATCGTCCAGATCCAGGACGGCCAGTACAAGGTCGTCTCCCCGGATCCCTTCACGAGCGGCAAGTTCGTGCTTCCGTCCTGGATGAAGTAAAGGCCGCCGGTGACACAGCCGGGGCCGGCCGGCCCCTCGCCCGGCGCAGTCGCCGACGGGGGGCCGGCCCACCAGGTGCCGATCCTCGAGTGCGCACAGGTCAGCAAGGCCTACGGGGGCCTGCTCGCGGTCAGCAGCCTCAGCTTCGCCGTCCTGCCCGGCGAGGTCTACGCCATCGTGGGGCCCAACGGCGCCGGCAAGACCTCCCTCTTCGACTGCATCTCGGGCGTCAGCCGCGCGACCGGCGGCGTCATCCGCTTCCGCGACCGGGAGATCCAGGGGCTGCGCGCCCACCAGATCTGCCGCCTCGGGCTGGCGCGCACCTTCCAGACCACGGTGGCGTTCGACAGCCAGACCGTGCTCGCCAACGTCCTGGTGGGCAGCACGTTCGGGCGCGAGGGCGAGAACCCGGTGCTCTCGTTCAACGCCGCGGCGCGGGAGGCGGCACTCGATGCGCTCGCCCTGTGCGGGCTCGGCGCCCGACAGGCGGCGCTGGCAGGGCAGCTCCCGGTCCTCGCCCGCAAGCGGCTGATGCTGGCCACCGCGCTGGCTACCCGGCCGAGCCTGCTGCTGCTCGACGAGCCGGTCGGGGGGCTGAACCCCGGCGAGCGGTCGCAGATGATCGACCTCATCCGCGACATCGCCCGCACCGGCGTCACCGTCCTCATGATCGAGCACGTCATGAAGGCGGTCCTGGCGCTGGCCCGGCGCATCCTCGTCATCCATCACGGGCAGGAGATCGCGCAGGGACCACCGCAGACCGTCCTGCGCGACCCGCGCGTCATCGAGGTCTACCTGGGAGCGCTGAGGCCCATGGGACCGGACGCGGAGCCGGTGCGTGCTTGAGGTCAGAGGCCTCGCCGCCGGCTACGCCGGGAGCGAGGTGCTCCACGGCGTGGACCTCACCGTCGGGGAGGGCGAGGGCGTCGTGGTGCTGGGTCCCAACGGCCACGGCAAGACGACGCTCCTGCGGGCCATCACCGGGCTCGTGTCCGTGCGCGCGGGCCAGGTGATCCTCGCCGGCCAGGACATCACCCGCTGGCGGCCCGACGTGATAGCCGCGGGCGGCCTGGTCCACATCCCGCAGGGCGACCTGCTCTTCCCGGACATGACCGTCCGCGAGAACCTGCTGATGGGCGCCTACAGCGGCCCGACCTGGGCGGAGCGGCGGACGCGGCTGGGACGCGTGTACCGGCTCTTCCCCTGGCTCGAGGAGCGGGCCGGGCAGCTCGCGCGCACGCTGTCCGGCGGCGAGCGGCGCATGCTGGCGCTCGGGCGTGGCCTGATGGCCAGGGCCAGGATCATGCTGATCGACGAGCCGTCGCTCGGGCTGGCGCCCGTGGTCACTGAGCAGATCTACGCCAACATCCGCACGATCAAGGAGGGCGGCATGTCGCTGCTGCTGGCCGACGAGAACGCCAACCACGTCGCGGGCCTTGCCGACCGCGTGTACCTGCTGGAGGCCGGGCTGCTCGTCCGCGAGGGGCCGGCCGGCGAGCTGCTCCAGGACGAGGCGCTGCTCGAGAGCTATCTCGGCTGAGGGAACCGTGCACAACACGCAGCTCGTGCAGGCGGTGTGGGGAGGGGTCCTCTTCGGCTCGGTCTACGGACTGATGGCGCTGGGGCTGACGCTGGCCTGGGGCGCCGTCCGGCTGCTGAACCTGGCCCACGGCGCGATCTTCATCATCGGCGCCTACGCCGCCTACTGGGTGGTGTCGACCCTGCACCTGACGATCCTGGTCGCGCTCCCGGTCGGCGTGCTGACGGCGGCGCTCTTCGCCGCCCTGCTGCACGTCCTCTTCATCCGACCCGTGATCGGGAAGCCCGGCTTCGACAACGCCACGCTGGTGGCCACCGTCGGCCTCTCGATCGCCGTCTCGGCCGCCGCGCTGCTCATCTTCAACCCCGAGTACAAGGTCGTCCCGCCGGTCGTGCCGGGCGCCAGCATCGTGGCCGGCGTCCAGATCACGAACCAGGGGCTGCTGGTCATCGCAGCCTCGCTGGCGCTGTTCGCGGTCGTCTACCTGTTCCTCACGTACACGCGCCAGGGCATGGCCATCCGGGCCGTCTCGCAGCAGCGGGAGGCGGCGAGCCTGATGTCGATACCGGTGGTCCGCACCTACGGGGTCGTCATCACGATCAGCGGCGCCCTGGCCGGCGTGGCCGGCGTCCTGCTCTCGCCCTTCTTCTTCCTGAACCCCTCGTCCGGCTTCAACCCCATGATCCAGGCGCTGATCGTGACGATCTTCGGAGGCCTGGGCAGCGTCCGCGGGGCGCTGGTGGCCGGCTACGTCCTGGGCCTCTTCGAGTCGTTCGTCGAGGTCTACTTCGGGGTCGCCTGGGCGCTGCCGGGCGTGTTCCTCCTCATCATCGTGATGCTGATCGTCCGGCCCAACGGCCTGTTCGGCGTGGGCGAGGTGCGGCGCCTGTGAGCGCCGAGACGGCGGTCACGCCGCCCCTGGCGAGGCCGGCTCCCAACGAGGACGCAGCACCGTGGCGCCGCGTGCCCCTGGTCACGGTGGGCGGCGTCCTGCTGCTGGGGGTGCTGGTCCCGATCCTGCTGGAGCGGCTCGAGATCGGGGACTACCTGGTCACCCTCCTGATCCTGTTCTTCATGCAGGCGGTGGTGGCGCAGTCCTGGAACCTGATCATGGGCTACGGCGGCATCTACTCGTTCGCGCAGGTCGCCCTCTTCGCCGTGGGCGGGTGGACGACCGGCGTCCTGGCCCACAGCCTGGGCTGGAACCCGTTCCTGTCCGTGCTCTTCGCGCCCGTCCTGGCCACGGCCGCGGCGCTGCTGATCGGCCTGCCCACGCTGCGCCTGCGTGGCACCTACGTCGTGCTCCTGACGCTCGCCTTCCACGAGCTGGCCCGGGTGTTCGCCATCAACGGGCCGCGGTTCATCAGCGGCGGCGGCTACGGGCTCGTCACGGTGGCCACCTTCCCGCTCGGCGATGCGGTCGGCGCGCAGCGGAACACGTACCTCTACTACCTGGCGTTGGCGGTCTTCGGGCTGGCGACGTTCGTGATCTGGCGGGTGATCCATTCGCCGCTGGGCGCCGCCGCGACGGCGCTGCGCGACTCCGAGACCTACGCCGTCAGCCGCGGCGTCAACCAGTTCCGCGTCCGCCTGATCCTGTTCGCCACCAGCGCGTTCTTCACGGGCCTGGCGGGCGGGTACATGACCCACTACGAAGGCGGGATCTCGACCTCGGTGTTCGACCTCTCCCGCCTGATCGACCTGCTGGCGATGATCGTGATCGGCGGCTGGGGCACGTTCGGCGGTCCCATCCTGGGCGCCGCCATCGTGATCGGGCTCGACCAGGTCCTGGTGGGCATCGGCGACTACCGGGCGCTGGCGGAGGGGCTCATCGTCGCCGTGATCGCGGTCTTCGCGCCGCGCGGGCTCTGGCCCATCATCCGGGACGCCTACGACCGCTACCTGGGTCCCGAGCCACCGCGGGAGGCCGCGGGCGACCCCCCGGCGGAGACCGATGACCGGGGCGGGCCGACCGGCACGGGCGTCACGGAGGGAGGTGGATGAGATGACCACCGGGCTCGTGTGGCACGAGCTGTACATGTGGCACGACACGGGCACGGCGGCCTGGGTGCTGCCGGCAGGGCTGACCGTGCAGCCGCTCGGGCACATCGAGAGCGCCGACAGCAAGCGCCGGTTCCGGAACCTGCTCGAGGTGAGTGGGCTGCTCGACCGACTGGTGCAGCTGAGACCGCGCCCCGCCACCGAGGCGGAGATCCTCCGCCTGCACACGCCCGAGTACCTGGAGCGCATCAAGCGGATGTCGGCCGAGCGCGGCGGCGACGCGGGGGAGCTGACGCCCTTCGGGGCCGGCTCGTACGAGATCGCGCTGCTGGCGGCCGGCGGCTGCCTGACCGCGGTCGACGCGGTCCTGGACGGGGAGGTGGACAACGCGTATGCGCTCGTGCGGCCGCCGGGCCATCACGCCGAGCGCGACCAGGGTCGCGGCTTCTGCATCTTCGGCAACACGGCGCTGGCCGCCCTGCACGCCCGCCGGGCGCGCGGGCTCTCGCGCGTCGCGGTGGTGGACTGGGACGTCCACCACGGCAACGGCACCGAGCACGCCTTCTACGACGACCCGACCGTGCTCACGATCTCGGTCCACCAGGACAACAACTTTCCGCCCGGCTCGGGCGGGATCGCCGACACCGGCACCGGTCCGGGCGAGGGCTACAACATCAACGTCCCGCTCCCGGCCGGCTCTGGGGTGGGCGCCTACGTCGCGGTCCTCGAGCAGGTCGTGGCGCCGGCTCTGCTGGCGTTCGGGCCGGAGCTCATCCTGGTCGCCTCCGGTCTGGACGCCAGCGCGATGGACCCGCTGGCGTCGATGATGATGACCAGCGCCGGCTACCGGCGGCTGACGCAGGTGCTGCTCACGGTCGCCCGGGAGGCCTGCCAGGGCAGGCTGGTCGCCTGCCACGAGGGCGGCTACTCGCCGGCATACGTGCCCTACTGCGGGCTTGCCGTCCTGGAGGAGCTGGCCGGGATCCGCACCGGGCTCGAGGACCCGCTGCTGGCGCTGCTCGGAGGCATGGGCGGACAGGAGCTGCAGCCCCACCAGGAGGCGATCGTGCGACAGGCGGCCGGTCTCGCCGAGCGCGTCGGAGCGCCGGCGCGATGACGGCCGGGGCAGTGGACAGGTACTCGGCGGAGTACCTGGACCGGATCGCGGACGGCCTCTACTCGTCGGTGCTCTCGGACATCCTCGACGACCTCGGCCACCGCCACCAGGTCATGTGGCCCGAGGTGTGCCCCCTGTACGCGGGGGCGAAGGTTGCCGGCCGGGCGGCGACGATGCTGGTGGTCGCGGTCAGCGAGCTGCCGGCGCAGCCCTACCGGCTGCTGCTGGACCTGCTCGACGACCTCCGGCCCGGCGAGGTGGTGGTCGCCGGGGTCCAGGGGCGGCACACCCGGGCGGCCGTGTGGGGGGAGCTGCTCAGCACGCACACCCGCGCTTGCGGCGGCCGCGGCGCGGTCCTGGACGGCCTCAGCCGCGATGCCTGGGCGATCGAGGACATGAGGTTCCCCGTGTTCGCGACCGGCGTGACTCCCGCCGACTCCAGGGGCCGGCTGGAGGTCGCCGCCATCCGCAGTTCGATCCCGGTCGGCGGCGTGGCGGTCGCGGATGGCGACCTGGTCCTGGCGGACCGGGACGGCTGCGTGGTGGTGCCCGCGGCGGTCGAGGACGAGGTCCTGGCCCGGGCCTTCGACAAGGTCGCGGGCGAGAATACCATTCGCGACATCCTCCGGCAGGGTGCCAGCATCCGGAAGGTCTTCGAGGAGCACGGAATCCTATGAGCCAGACGATCAAGGAGACCGTCGTCCAGGAAACCCTGGAGGCCAGGATGCGCGACGGCACCGTGCTCAGGGCCGATGTCTGGCGGCCCTCAGGAGGCGGGCGGCACCCCGTCCTCCTCATCCGGCTCCCCTATGACAAGGTCCAGGGCGAGGACCTCTGCTACGCCCACCCGTCCTGGTACGCCCGCAGGGGGTATGCGGTCGTGGCGCAGGACGTGCGCGGCCGCTGGGCGTCCGAAGGGGAGTTCACGCCGTTCGAGCACGAGGCGGACGACGGCCAGGACACCATGTCGTGGCTGAGCTCGCTGCCCTTCTCGAACGGGCGGGTCGGCATGTACGGCTTCTCCTACCCCGGGCACACCCAGCTGCAGATCGCCGTCCGCAGGCCGGAGGGCCTGCGCTGCATGGTTCCCGCGCTCACGAGCCCGGACCTGTACGAGGGCTGGGCCTACAACAACGGCGCGTTCGCGCTCGCCTTCAACTGCTCGTGGGCGACCTTCCTGGCCGACGACGTCGCCCGCCGGCGCGACCCCGACCTGGAGTCCGCGCTGGCCGCGATGTACGCCAGGGTCAACGACTACTACTGGTGGCTGCCGCTGTCCGCGATCCCCAACCTCACGCCCGGATCCCCGGGCGGCTTCTTCGCCGACTGGCTCGCCCACGAGACCAGGGATGCCTACTGGCAGCGCTGGGACGTCACGGACAGGCTCCCGGAGGTCGAGGTGCCGGCGCTGGTCGTGGGCGGCCTCTACGACGTCTTCCTCGAGGGCACGCTGGCGGCGTACGAGGGGATCCGGCGCGGGCCGCGCTCGGCGGACACCAGGCTGATGATCGGGCCCTGGTACCACATGCCGTGGCTGCCCGCGTTCGGGGACGTGGACTTCGGCCCGGAGGCCCGGAACCAGGTCGACCAGTTCCAGCTGGCCTTCTTCGACCAGTGGCTCCGAGACGGGGACCCGGTGCAGACCGATCGCGTCCGCGCATTCGTGTCGGGCGCCAACGCCTGGGAGGGCTTCGCCGACTGGCCTCCGCCCACCGAGCCGTGGACGCTGCACCTGCGGGCCAGGACGCGCGCCAACTCGATCAGCGGCGACGGCTACCTGTCCGGCGAGGCGCCAGGCCCGGCCGAGGAGCCGGATACCTACTCGTACGACCCGGCCACACCCGTCACCAGCCGCGGCGGGCGCTCCTGCTGCCTCGACTTCGTGGCCCCGATGGGGCCGCTGGACCAGCGCCCTGTGGAGTCCCTCAACGGCGTGCTGGTCTACACGTCGGAGCCGCTGCCCGGCGACCGCCTGGTGGCCGGGATGATCCGCGCCCACCTGTTCGCGGCCACCAACCAGGCCGACACGGACTGGGTGGTCAAGGTCTGCGACGTGGACCCCTCGGGCCGCTCGCTCAACATCCAGGAGGCGATCCAGCGGGCGCGCTTCGCGCGGGGCACCGACCGGTCGCGGCCGATCCCCGCCGGCACGGTGACCGAGTTCGTCCTGGACGTGGGCACCTGCGCCCACCTCTTCCGGGCCGGGCACCGGGTCCGGGTCCAGGTGACCTCCAGCCACTTCCCCCACTGGGACCGCAACCTCAACACGGGGAACCCGGTCGGGACCGAACGGCTCGCAGACCGCAGGGTGGCGGTGCAGACGGTCCTCCACGACTCGGCGCACCCGAGCCGGGTCGTCCTCCCCGTGCTGCGGTGACCCCTCCGGCGGCCGGGCGCCCGCCGCGGTTCCAGGACGCGGTGGTGATCGTGACCGGCGCCGGGTCCGGGATCGGCAGGGTGATCGCCGAGCGGTTCGCGGCCGAAGGCGCCAGGGTCGCCATCGTGGACTGGGATGCCGGCCGGGCCCACGCGGCCAGCGCGGCGGTCCCCGGATCGGTCCCGGTCGTCGCGGACGTCAGCTCCCCGACGGACGTGGAGTCGATGGCCGGCGTCGTGGCCTCGCGTCTCGGGCCGGCGGACGTGCTGGTCAACAACGCGGCCATCGCGGACGGCGACGACGTCCTCGAGATGGACGCCCAGGTTTGGGATCGCGACGTGCGGGTGGTGCTGAGGAGCGTCTTCCTCTGCTCGAAGGCGGTGCTGCCCTCGATGATCGAGCGCCGGGGCGGCGTCATCGTGAACATCGCCTCGGTCAACGGCATGTCCGCGCTGGGCAACGAGGCGTACAGCGCGGCCAAGGCAGGCGTGATCAATCTCACCCAGGGGATCGCGGTCCGGTACGGCGCCCACGGCATCCGGTGCAACGCGATCGCACCCGGTACCATCCGGACGCCCGTCTGGCAGGAGCGCGTCGCCCGCGACCCGGTGGTGTTCCAGCGCCTGGTCAAGTGGTACCCGCTGGGCCGGGTGGGCGAGCCAGATGACATCGCCAGCGCGGCCATGTTCCTGGCCTCGGACGAGGCGGCCTGGATCACCGGGACGGTGCTGCGCGTCGACGGCGGGCTGCTCGCCGGCAACCATGCGATGACGCGGGAGCTGCTCGCTGAGGCAGCCGGCGAGGACCTGCTCGCAGACCTGCAGGGCTGATGGACTTCGACACGCTGGTCCGGGGCGGCCGGGTGGTCGACGGGACCGGCTCGCCGCCGGTCCAGCTCGACGTGGGGATCGCCGGCGGCCTGCTGGCCGCTGTCGATCGTCTGGACGGCGTCCAGGCCGGCCGCGTCATCGACGCCGCCGGCCTGGTCGTCGCCCCCGGCTTCATCGACGTGCACGTGCACTCGGAGCTGGCGCGGCTCGGCGGTGTGGACCAGCTGGCCAGCGTGCTCGACGGCGTCACGACAGAGCTGATGTCGCCCGACGGCTTCGGCTGGGCGCCGTTGCCGCCGGCGCGGCTGCGCGAGG
Organism: Candidatus Dormiibacterota bacterium; assembly: GCA_035263645.1. GTDB lineage: Bacteria > Chloroflexota > Dormibacteria > Dormibacterales > Dormibacteraceae > CF-161. Next base: position 31,552 of record DATFRD010000247.1, read on the forward strand.
TGAAGGAGTACCTGCAGGCCTTCTACGGGGATCCCAATGTGGGTTGGGACTGGACGACCGTCTCGGACTACCTGTCACTGTTTGCAGGCCGGATCCCGAACAACCTGGTCCCGCAGGCCCCGCACCTCGCCATCAGGGTCGCGGCCATGGGCTGGG
>DATFRD010000248.1:0-4037 GCA_035263645.1 Candidatus Dormiibacterota bacterium
CGAGCTCCGCGGCACCCGCAGCCGGCCGGCGAGCACCCGACCGCTGCGCGGATGCACCAGGCGGAGGGGAGGGGCTGCCATCGCGAAACCCCTACTCTACCGTGACATGCCCGAGTTCGACTCGGACGGAGTCCGGCTCCACTACGCGCTGGCCGGTCCCGACGACGGCGACCCCACCGTGCTGGTGCACGGCTACTGCAGCGACTACGAGCTCAACTGGGTCGGGAGCCGCTGGCAGGAGACCCTCGCGGGCGCGGGCCACCTGGTCGTGGGCCTGGACTGCCGCGGCCACGGGCGCTCCGAGAAGCCGCACGACCCGGCCGCGTACGCCCGCCGTATCCTCGCCGACGACGTCGTGCGGCTCCTCGATTCCCTGGGCATCGTCCGGGCTGACTACCTCGGGTACTCGATGGGCTCCCGCATCGGCCTGGAGGTCGCCATCGCCCACGCCGGCCGCGTGGGCCGGGCGGTGCTCGGGGGGCTGGGCCGGTGGGCCGGGGACCGGGCGGAGCTCATCGCCCGCCGGATGCGCGGCGACGAGACGGTGACCGACCCCGCGGCGGAGATGTTCTACCGCTTCGCGGCGGCCAGGCCGATCAACGACCTGGAGGCGCTGGCCTGCTGCATCCTCGGGCCGCAGCCGCCGCTGACCGCCGAGGCGCTCGGCGGCATCACGGTGCCGGTCGCGATCGTCGCAGGCGACCGGGACCCGATCGCTCGCGGCGCGCCGGACCTCGCGGCCCTGATCCCCGGCGCTCGCTACATCGCGATCGCCGGGCGCAATCACATGAACGCCGTGCCAGCGCGCCAGTTCAAGCAGGCGGCCCTGGCGTTCCTGGACGGCTGAGGGGAGCCCCTATGGCCCCTGCAGCGTGTTCACGACCTGCCTGAAGGCATCCTGGATCGGGTGGCCCAGCAGCCGCACCACGACGACGACGATGATCACCACCAGGACCACGATGGGAACGTACTCGACCAGGCCCTGGCCCCGCTGCCGGGTGAGAGGTCCGTTCACGGCATGTTGAGGCCGTTGACGATGTCCTGGAACGCCGACTGGATCTTGGTGCCCATCGTGGCGAGGATGCCGATGACCACGATGGCCACCAGGACCAGGATCAGGGCGTATTCGACCAGGCCCTGTCCGCCCTCGCGGGCCAGCACCTCCCGAAGCCTCAAGTACTTGCTCAGCACGCCTCGATCATCCTCCTTGTTCCCACCAACCGGTCTTCCCTGCCTCGCCGGCTGGCGGCCCAGCGCCGGCGAGAAGCGGTGATAGAGTACCCGTCGCACGCGCGGGCGCGCGACGCCGCGCCGCTGAGGGCCGTGCTCAGCCCTGGCGCCGTGCTGATCGGGGCGGTGCTCATCGCCAGCCTCGCGCTCTTCGTGCGGCCCGTCACCGACACCGACTTCTGGCTGCACGTCCGCGTCGGCCAGTGGATCGTCGATCACGGCCGGCTGCCCGCGCACGACCTGTTCACCTACACCGTGCCCGACCACCGATGGGTCGACCACGAGTACCTCAGCGAGGTGCTGCTGTGGCTGCTGCAGGCCGGGTTTGGCCTGGCCGGCGCCAGCATCGGCTTCGGCGTGCTGACGTGGCTGGGCCTCGTGCTGGTGCTGGCCGCCTGCCGGCCCCGAGGCCAGCCCCACGTGGTCGTGGCGCTGGCGGTGGCGCTGGGCGCCGCGGCGGGCGCCCCGATCTGGGGCGCCAGGCCCCAGATGACCACGTTCGTGCTCGCCAGCCTGGAGCTGCTGTGGCTGCGGCGCGCGCTCGACGGCTCGAGCCGGGCCATCCTCTGGCTGCCGCTCGTGATGGTGCTGTGGAGCAGCCTGCACGGAGGGTGGCCGGTCGGCTTCGTCTTCCTCGGCATCGCCCTCGCGGTGGCAGTGGGGCGGTGGCTGCAGGACCGCCCGGATGCCGGCCGTCTGGCCCGGGTGCGCCGGCTGGCCATCGCCGGCATCCTCAGCATCCCGGCCGTGGGGCTCAACCCGAACGGGCCGGCCATCTACGCCTATCCCTTCCAGACGCTGACGAGCGCCGCGCAGCAGGGCCTGATCCTGGAGTGGGCGTCGCCGGACTTCCACCTGGCGAGCCTGCGCGCGTTCGAGCTCATGGTCCTCCTCCTCGTCGCGGGTCTCGCGCTGGGCCGGGGTCCGAGCGCCTTCGACCTGCTCGTCGCCCTGGCCGGCCTGGCGCTCGCGCTGGAGTCGGTCCGCAACGTGCCGCTGTTCGTCGCCGCTGCGACGCCGGCGCTCGTGGCCGCATGGTCCGACGCCTGGCGCCGCATCGCCCCCGAGGCCCTCGCCCGGCGCCTGCCCGCAGGGCCGGCGCGCTGGGCACCCGCGGCAGGGGCGGCCATCCTGGCTGCGACCGCGGCCGCCATCGGACCCGGAATCGCGGGCCAGCTTGCCGCTCAGCCCGGGCTCACCAGGCAGGTCGTGCCGGTGGGAGCCGCCGACTGGCTGTCGGCGCATCCCGACGTCGGCACCCGCATGTTCAACCAGTACGCGTGGGGCGGCTACCTGGCCGGCCGCTTCTACCCGGACCCGAACCGGCGCCTGTTCATCGTCAGCGAGGGCGTGCTGATGGGCGACGCCGAGATCCTGCGCTACCGCGACGTGGCCGACCTCGATCCCGACTGGCGGAGCTTGCTGGACCAGGCCGGCGTGGACTACGTGGTGTTCAACCGGGGGTCGGCGCTCGCCGGCGCGCTCGGAGCGGACCCGGGCTGGCGCCTGGTGTACCAGGACTCGACGGCCGTCATCTACGTGCGGGCCGGCTGAGAAGACCTCGCGCGTAGCAAAGGGCTCCGCCCGAGCGAATGAGTCCATGATCCAGACGCGCACACACTCGTCGCGCCTGGACCCGGAGGGCCGCGCCGAAGGCGCCCCCAACGTCCTGAACAGAGGGGGGAGTTCTGGAAGAGGGGGCCTGCCCCCTCTTGCCGTCATCCTCGAAGGCGAAGCATCAGGACCGCAAGGAGCGCCTTGCGGACCTCGCCCTCCGACACCTTCGACTTGCCGGCCACGCGGTCCTCGAAGTGGATGGGCACCTCGTGCACCTCGTATCCCTGCTGGAGGCAGCGATACACCATCTCTATCTGGAACGAGTACCCCTGCGACCGCACGCGGTCGAGGCCGACGGCCTCCAGCACCGCGCTCGGGTAGCAGCGGTAGCCGGAGGTCGCGTCCCGGACGCGCAGGCCGAGCAGCGTCCTGCAGTACGCGTTCGCGCCCCAGGACAGCAGCTTGCGGTGCCAGCCCCAGCCCGACACTGAGCCGCCGCGCACGTACCGGGAGCCGATCACCAGGGCGCCGCACCGGTGGGCCGCGTCGACGATCTCGGGCAGGTGCTGCGGCCGGTGGGAGCCGTCGGCGTCCATCTCCACCAGGAAGTCGTATCCGCGCTGCAGGCCGCAGCGGAAGCCCTCGACGTAGGCGGAGCCCAGGCCGAGCTTGCCCGGCCGCATCAGGAGGTGGACGCCGGGATCCGCCTCCGCCAGCCGGGCGGCCAGGTCGCCGGTGCCGTCCGGCGAGCTGTCGTCCACCACGAGCACGTCGTACCCGACGTCCCGCACCGCCCGAACCGCCCGCTCCAGGTTCTCGCGCTCGTTGTAGGTCGGGAGGACGACGAGGGTCCGCGTGGCGCGGAGCGCGGGCGCCCCCGCCAGGTCGGGCATCAGAGCAGTCTGTCTCACCGGCCGAACCGAATGCGTACGAGGTCCGTGAGCATCTCCCTCGAGTGTCGCACCGCGTGCACACGGGACGTCGGAGAGTTGATCCAGCGCACGGGCACCTCCTCCACCGCCCAGCCCGAGCGCCGGGCCCGGTGCAGCACCTCCACGTCGTACGCGAACCCGTCTGTCTGGAGCTGGCCGAACAGGTCGCGCGCGACCACGCCGCGGAACAGCTTGAAGCCGCACTGCGTGTCCCACAGCCCGGGGAGCAGCAGCGCCTGGACCGCGAGGTTGAACCCCTTCCCCATCAGCCGGCGGTGCACGGGCTGGTCGACCTCGCGAGCGCCGCGCTTGGCGCGC
>DATFRD010000249.1:0-4589 GCA_035263645.1 Candidatus Dormiibacterota bacterium
GGACGCGAGCGCGGCCAGCGTCCGGGGGCCGTCCTCGGTGGCGAGGTCGATGGCGAGCGAGCGCTTGCCCGTGTTCAGGTGCCAGAACAGCAGCGACGACCCGTCGTGGCGGGAGAACGGCCCCAGGCGGCGGACCGCCGACCCACCGTTCGGCTCGATGAGCGCGACCTCCGCCCCGTAGTCGCACAGGAGCCTGCCGCAGAACTGGCCGGCGATGCTCTCGCTCATGTCCAGGACGCGGAGGCCGGCGAGCGCGCTGTCCATGCCGCTCAGGCAGCTTCGCTCACGGGAGGCAGCCAACGGCCCCTCGCGCCAGGCCTCCACCACGTGCTCGTAGAGGAAGACGCCCGAGACGATGCCACCGCGATAGCGGACCTCCTCCGCCCAGAACCGGGACGGCCCCCCGGTGGCCGTTCGCCACCCGTCGGGCGAACCATAGCCGAACATGAAATCGGCGTCAATTTCATCCCGTGCCTCCCGCCGCCCGGGTGTCCGGCGCGTTATACTGACTGACCAGTCATCTTTTATTAGAGGGTGGACGGTGCGATGCCCAGACTGGCCGTGGAAGAGAAGGAGGCTCGACGCCGGCACATTCTGAGTTCGGCGCTCCGCTGCTTTGCCCGGCGCGGTTATCACGCGACGACTGTCGAGGACATCGCTGCCGAGGCCGGCGTCTCGAAGGGTGCACCGTACGTCTACTTCGACAGCAAGGAGGCGCTGTTCCAGCAGCTCTACGACTCCTGGGACTGCGGCCTCGCCGCCCGGATCGACGCCGCCATCGCCGGCATCGGCGATCGAGCGCGATCGCCGCGCGGCGTGCTGGAGGCCGTCATCGCCGCGGTTGGCGACCACGTAACCGAGGAGGCCGACCTCTGCCGCGTGCTGGTCGAGGCCCGGGCCCAGGCGGCCTACGCGCGCGCGGTGGCCGAGCGAGTCCGGTCGTCCGACGCCGACGCCCAGACGAGGATGGCGCAGCTCATCCAGGCCGGGATCGCAAGGGGCGAGTGGCAGGCGGACGCCGACCCCGAGCTGCACGCGCGGCTGATCCTGGCTGCGATCGACGGCCTGATGGCCCAGTGGCACGTCCGCCCGGGGTCCTTCTCCTGGCAGGACGCGGCGACGGCGCTGGCCGGCGGCTGGTCCGAGTGAAATGGGAGGGTTGACATGACACAGCGGCGCGTCGACTCGTGGTGGGCCCAGTGGACGTGCGTCGGTGGCACCTGTGCGCCGCCGGCATCACCTGCGAGCAGCACAGTCGAGCGCGTGCTGGACGCCTACACGGGCTTCACCGCCCCCTTCCTTCGCGGCTGCGTCGTGTTCCTGACGGTCGGCGCGGTGGCGGCGGCCAGCTCGCTGCTGGGCGCGGTGGGCGGTCTCCTGGTGGAGTCAGCGTTCTTCCTGGTCGCCAGCACGTACTGCCTGGCCAACTTCATCCGCTGCCGGGAGGCGCACTGCATCGTGACCGGGGTCGGGTGGTCGGCGCTGGCCCTCGCGGGCGCGACGGCCACGATCCTGGGCCGCGACGTCCGCAGCGGTGCCTGGATCGCGTTTCTCGTGATCGCCGTCGCCGGCCACGGGTTCGAGGCGATATGGAAGATGGTCCACGGGAACAATGCCCTGCGGTTGGGCGAAGACTGGCGCGGCTGACCTGGGGTCACGGGACGAGAAAGATCCCGAGCTGGCTGCACCGGGCGAGCACCCGGCCGTCGGCGGCCCACACGGTCCCTTCCTCGCGGAAGAAGCCGTCGCCCGCGACCGGTGCCTCGAAGAGGGTCAGAAACCAGGCGTCTTCCGCCAGGCCGTCGGTGCTGTCCAGATAGTTCACCGTCAGCTCCACGGTCGACGTGGGGAGCCGCTCCTGCACGCGCGTGAAGACGGCAGGCATCCACATGTCGGCGAGCGCGGTGGTGAGCAGGTGGTCCGGCTCCCTCGGCTCTCGCGGCCGAATCCATCCGCCGGCGCGAGCCGGATCACCGCTCAGCGGGCGGCCCACCGCAAACCGCAGGTCATAGTGGTCGCTGACCCGCGGGCCGGAGCCCTGGGCGCGGGGCGAGGGCCCCGCCAGGTCCTCGGGCGGCGGGACCGCCGGCATGGCCGCCTCGCGGTACCGCGGCCCGCTCCGGCCGGAGGCAAGCGCCGCTACCGCGACGGCGACTACCTGGCCCGACTGCGTCGCCCTGGCCGACACCGTGCTCAGCGTCCGGCCCCGGCGTTCGAGCCGCGTTTCCAGCTCCAGCTCGCCGGGCTCGGCCCGGCTGGTGAAATGGACCGTCAGGCTGCGGGCCAGCAGAGCGGGGTCTGCCGCCTCCAGCAGGACGGCGCGGAGCACCTGTGCCGCGAGGTGGCCGCCGTGCGGGCCCGCCCCGCCGAACCAGCGGCGGTCCGCCGGCGCCAGCCAGCGGTGAGGAGACACGGCCATCACGCTGGTCGCAAGGTCGAATGGATGGGCTCGGACGCTTCCTTGACGCGCTTCCACTGGGCGTATACGGTACTCGAGCAACAAAACTGAACCTGAAGCCATGTTCATGTACGGGCGATGGTGTATGGCCGACGCGGTCGCCAGCCCGGAGCTCAACGAGCGGGGGATGGTGGTCGAAGTGGAGGCCGGGGGCAGGACCGTCCACGTCCCCGGCGCCCCGGTCCGCGTGGGACTGGCGGACGGGGAGGCGCGGCGACGCGTTCCAGCGCTGGGAGCCCACACCCGCGAGGTGCTGACGGAGCTCGAGCTGGCAGAGTCCGAGATCCGCGAGCTGGCTGAGGCGGCGGTGATCGCCGTCGCGGAGGGGCCATCCCTCTCGCATCTGAATTCGGCCGGCGTCCGTCTGGACCGGTCGCCGGCTGTCGCCGGCCGAGCAGATATGATTCGCCACGTGTCAGCAGCGAGCGTAGTTGGGTGTCTGACGCTTAGCCGGATTCCACCGACGACACGCGCCTCGGGCTGAGCCGCCGTGCATCCCGTCCTGGCTCTCTACCAGCGCAACGCCTGGGCCAACCGCGAAGTGCTGCGCGCCTGCGCATCCCTGGATCCATCGGTGCTCCAGCGGGAGTGCCCCGGAACCTTCGGCGCCATCGCGCCGACGCTGGGCCACATCGTCCGCGGCGAGCAGAACTACCTCAAGCGCCTCACGGGAAACGACCCCAGCGAGTGGGTCATGCCGGACCGCCCGCTCGGCCTCGACAGGCTGGCAGCCCTGGCCGAGGAAGGCAGCGACCGCATGCGCGCCGTCCTGGCCGCCGGGCCCGACCCCCAGCGGTTGGTCTGGAGCCAGTGGCAGGGGCGGCGCGTCGGCGTCACCGACTGGGTGGTCCTGGTCCAGCATGTGCACCACGGCGACGACCACCGGGCCCAGATCGGCACCACGCTGGGGACGGTCGGCATCGATCCCCTCAACCTGTCCGCGAGGGCCTTCGTCTCGACCCGGCCCACGCCGCCGGACGGCGTGGCGGCCGGGGCCTGGGCCGACGCCCTCCTGTCGCGGTTCATCGACCACTCCGGCTGGGCGACGCACGCGCTGCTGGAGCACTGCCTTGGCCTCGGCGACGAGGTGCTCGCCGCCACGACCGGCGGCACCTACGGCACGCTGCACCAGACGCTGACCCACCTGGTGGACGCCGACGCTGGCTACGTGAGCTGGCTGACCGGCCGCGACGACGTGCCCCTGGAGGGTGCGGCCGAGCCGGACGTGCTGCGCCAGCACGCACAGCGGGCGCGCGAGGGCTGGCGCGCCTACCTTGAGAGCGCCCCCGACCACGAGCGCGTGGTGGTGGCGGGGGACGACCGCCGGGCGCCGGCCTGGGTGCTGGTCCTGCAGGCGGTGCACCACGGCAACGAGCACCGGGCCCAGGCGTGCAGCATCCTGGGCGCGCACGGGCTGTCGCACCCCGACCTCGACGGCTGGGGCTATGGCACGGCCGAGGGGGCGCTGCCCGACGGCGGCCCGATCGGCCCGGACGTGTCGTAGGGGCCGAAGGACTACTGGCGCTCCGCGCGCCACTCCGCGAGTGCCTGCTCCAGGTGCTCCATCCCGATCTCGGACGCACCGGCTGCGGCGGCCAGCGCACGAGCCCGTTCCACAACCTCGATCAGCTTCGGCGACGGCGCCGGTCCCCTCGGGTGCCGCGGCTCAGGCTGCGTTCCGGTGCGTGATCCTGCCTTGAGCAGGCGCCCGATCTCGGCTCGTGCCGTGTCGAGCGAGACCCCGAGGTCCCCGAGCACCCTGGCCGCGATGCCCTCCCCCTCGATGAGAAGGCCGAGCAGCAGGTGCTCGGTGCCAACGTAGTTGTTGCCCATCCCCCGGGCCTCCTCGAAGGCGATCTCGACCACCCGCTTCACCCGCACGGTGGGCGCGACCGTTGTGGGGGGCTGGGCCGGGGCCTGGCCGCTGAGCACCACCTGGACCGCATCCCGGACACCGTCGACCTGGACGCCGAGGTTCGTCAGCACGAGGGCAGCCAGGCCGTTGGCCTCGCGCACGAGCGCGATCAGCAGGTGCTCGGTGCCGATGTAGCCGTGGTGGGCGGCCTCGGCTTCCTCCTGGGCGAGGGCCAGCACCTTCTTGGCCCGCTCGGTGAAGCGTTCGAACGGGTAC
>DATFRD010000250.1:0-11168 GCA_035263645.1 Candidatus Dormiibacterota bacterium
GGGGGTTCGGCGCCGAGCCCGAGCGTGACCCGGAGCGGCTCGAGGCTACGGCGACGTTCGTCCGTCGCGCCTGCCGGGGCGAGGCCGGCGTCTCGCCCCTGCCGCACACGCCGGGCGGGCCGCCGCTCATGATCGCTGCCGACGGGCCCGGCGACGCCGGGCCCGCACGGGCAGCGCGCCTGGCGGACGTCATGATGGTCGACCCCACCGAGACCTGGGACCGCACGAGGGAGGTGGTCGACGCCTATCGGCGCCTGGGCGGCCGGGGCGAGGTGGCGCTGTTCACGTACGGGGCGATATCCGAGCAGGGTGCCAGGGTGGCCTGGTCCGAGATCGAGGCCGGCTTCCGCCACATGCGTCACACGTACGACCGCTGGATGGGCCGGCCGCCGACCCGCCGCCTCCCCCCCACGCACCATCGCCTGCTGCTCGGGACCGTGCCGGAGGTGGCCGGCCAGGTGTTCGAGCACCTGCGAGCCGTCGGCGACAGCTCGCACCTGGTGCTGCGGCTGAACTACCCGGGGATGCCGCACTCGGCCGTGCTGCGCCAGATCGACCTGTGGGGCCGGGTCGCCGACCGGGTTCGACACGTGTACGAACGCTAGTTTGTCAACTAGACTGGCACACAGATGCGCGTGAGGGACAGGGTCGCGGTTGTCACGGGCGCCGGCCGGGGGATGGGCCGCGCCGTGGCGCTGGGCCTGGCCGCCGAGGGCGCGCGCGTCGTCGTCGCCGAGCTGGATCCGGCGTCCGGGGAAGAGACCGCCGAGGCGATCCGGGCCGCGGGTGGCACGGCCCACGCCACGACGGCGGACGTCGGCCGCGTCCCGGAAGTGGAGCGGCTCTTCCAGGAGACGGTCGAGCGCTTCGGGACCGTCGACATCCTGGTCAACAACGCCGGCATCGGCATCGCGAAGCCGCTGATCGAGTTCACCGAGGCCGACTGGGACCGGCAGATGGCGGTCAACCTGAAGGGGGTCTTCTTCTGCATCCAGGCGGCGGCCAGGCTGATGATCCCGCGCCGGCGGGGCAAGATCGTCAACTTCGCGTCCACCTCGGGCTTCGTCTCCTCCACAGTGCCGGAGGTGCCCTACGACGTGAGCAAGGGCGGCGTGCGCCAGATGACCATCTCGGCCGCAGCCGAGCTGGCCCCACACAACATCCACGTCAACGCGGTGGCGCCCGGGACCATCCTCACCGGGCTGTCGCGGCAGGTGCTCGACACCGAGGAGCGCATGGCGCGGGCGGCGGCCAAGATTCCGCTGAGCAGGCTGGGCCAGCCCGAGGACCTGGTCGGCCCGGTCCTCTTCCTGTGCTCACCCGAGTCCGACTACGTCACGGGCCACGTGCTGGTGGTAGATGGCGGCTGGCTGCTGTATTGATGCAAGGGGGGGCGGGCCCCCCCTTCCTGAACCCCCCTTCTGTCTCGGATCTTGGGGGCACCTTCGGTGCATCCCTTCGGGGCTACCTGCGGTGTCGGCGGCAGAGGGAAGACGGACTCATACGCAGGGCGAAGCCCATGCTTACGCTCTCGCTGGGTCTTTTCATCCCCTGGGGCCGCCGGATCTCTTGAGGAGTCCGGGCTGATGCGGCTGGGGGTCGGCATGTTCACCGCCCAGCGGCCGCCGGACAGCCCACGCGCGCACGTGGACCTCTATGCCGACCTGCTGGCCCACGCCCGCCTGGCCGAGGAGGTCGGCCTCGACTCCTTCTGGGTCAGCGAGCACCACTTCGCCGAGGACGGCTACATGCCGTCCGTGCTGCCAGTGTCGGCCGCCGTCGCCGCGGTCACGTCGCGGATCACGGTTGGCACCGCGGTCGCCGTCGCCTCCTTCTACCACCCGGTCCGGCTCGCCGAGGACCTGATCGCGCTGGACCTGCTGAGCCAGGGCCGCTTCGTGGCCGGCCTCGGTTTCGGCTACCGGCCGGAGGAGTTCCGGGGGCTGGGCGTGGAGCAGGACGGCGACCTGGGGCGCACCGAGGAGGTGGTGGAGATCCTCGGCAAGGCGTTCGCCGGCCGGCCGTTCAGCCACGCCGGCCGCCACTACCGGCTGCCGGAGATCGAGGTCACCCCCCACCCGCGCACGCCGGGCGGCCCGCCGCTGATGATGGCCGGCAACAGCGTCGCCGACCGGGACGCCGTCCGGGCGGGCCGCATGGGCGCCATGTACATGGTCGACCCAGCGCTCCCCTTCGCGGAGATCGTGCGCCTGGTCGCGCTCTACGACGGCGCCCTGCCCGCTGGCGTCCGCACGGAGCTGCCGCTGTTCTGCTACGGCTTCGTCGCCAGGGATGCTGGCGCCTGGGCCGGCATGGAGGCCGGCTTCACCCACATTCGCGACACCTACGACCGGTGGCAGGGCAGGCCCCCGCACGGCGGCCGGCGCGATCCGCGGGACTACCGGCTGCTGCTCGGCACGCCCGACGAGCTCCAGGAGCAGGTGCTGGCCTATCGCGAAGCCTTCGGCGACCGCCTGCACCTGGTCCTCCGGCTGTCCTATCCCGGCATGGACCCCGGCGCCGTCGCGGAGGCCATCAGCCTCTACGGGGGCGTCGCGGGGGCGGCGCGTCGAGCATGACCGTGAAGGTCGTCGAGACCATCGACACCCATACCCTGGGCGAGCCGACCCGGACGGTCGTCGCCGGCTTTCCCCGGCTGCGCGGCAGGACGCTGGCCGCTCGCTCGGCCGACCTGCTGGCTCGCCACGACAGCCTCCGCTGCGCGCTCATGTGGGAGCCACGCGGCCACCGCATGATGTTCGGGGCCGTGGTGGTGCCGCCGGCCGCCGCCTCGGCCGACGTCGGCCTGGTCTTCATGGACGGCGGCGGCGCCGTGCCGATGTGCGTCCACGGCACGATCGGCGCCGTCACGGCCCTGGTCGAGACGGGCCGGCTGCGCGTTCCAGGCGATCGCCTGGTGGTCGACACGCCGGACCGCCCGCTCGAGGTCGGCATCCGCCGCCAGGGCCGGCGCGTCGCGGAGGTCTCGCTGCTGGCCCCGCCGGCCCGCGTGGTCCGCCGGGGGCTGGAGGCGAAGTCGGGCCGGCGCCGGGTCGCCTATGACCTCGCCTACGCGGGGAACCTGGTCGCCCTGGTCGAGGCGCGCCAGCTCGGAGTCGAGCTGGAGCCGGCGCAGGCCGCGCGCCTGATCGAGGCCGGGACGGCCGTCAAGCACGCCGCGCAGAGCGTCATGCCGGAGGTGGTCGCCTGCGTGATCCACGAGGAGCGCGGGCCCGGTCGGTATCGCGACTTCGTCGCCTTCCGCGACGGCTCGTGCGACCGCTCGCCGTGCGGCAGCTGCTTCGCGGCGCTCATGGCGCTGCTGCACGAGCAGGGACGGCTGGAGCCCGGCACATGGACGGAATGCGAAAGCGTGCTCGGCCTGAGCTTCCGTGGCCGGCTGCTGGCCAGGGCCGGCGAGCTGGTGCCGGAGCTGGTCGGCTCGGCCTTCATCACCGGCGAGCACTGGTTCCGCATCGACGCGCTGGACCCGCTCCGCCACGGGTTCGTCCTGTGAGACATGCAAGTGGGGGCGGGCCCCCCCTTCCTAAACCCCCCCTCTGTCTGGGACATCTGGGGCGCCTCCGGCGCGTCCCTTCGGGTCTTTGGGGCTCCGTGGGGGAGTCCTGGAAAGCAACTCACACGCTCGGGCCAAGCCCTTGCTTACCTGGCACCCGCCATGCAAGTGGGGGCGGGCCCCCCCTTCCGAGCCCCTCCCCCCTCGCGGGGAAGGTGGCCCGCCAGGGCCGGAGGGGGGGCTGATGGACGTCGGGGTCGTGCTGCCTACCTACCGGCGCCTGGCTTCGCCCGCGAACATCGTGCGTGCGGCGCGGCTGGCCGAGGACCTCGGCTTCGAGTCGGTCTGGACCACGGACCACGTGGTCGTCCCCGCTGAGCAGGAGGACCTCTTCGGCCGCACGGTCTACGACCCGCTGGCCACCCTGGCCTACGTGGCCGGCTTCACGTCTCGGGTGAAGCTCGGCGTGGCCGTCCTCGTCGTGCCCTACCGCCACCCGCTGCCGCTGGCCAAGACGCTGGCCACGCTCGACCAGCTCTCCGGCGGCCGGGTGGTCCTCGGCGCCGGCCTGGGCTGGCTCCCCGGGGAGTTCGAGGCGCTCGGCCTCGACGTGAGACGGCGGGCCAGCCTGACGGAAGACGGTCTGCAGGCGATGCGGGCCTGCTGGCGGAGCGAGACGCCGTCGCACCGCGGGCCCCATTTCGCGTTCGACGGCGTCCTCTTCGCGCCGCGGCCGGTGGGCGACCTGCCCGTCTGGATCGGCGGCGTCAGCGACGCCGCGCTGGAGCGGGCGGCGCGGCTGGGCGAAGGGTGGATCTCGGACGGCCAGACGTTCGAGGAGCTGACCGCCAGCCTCCAGGTGCTCGATCGCCGGCTGGCTGAGGCCGGGCGCGACCGCTCCGGCTTCACCGTCGCGCTGCGCACCGGGCTGCAGGTCGTCGACGCCGCGGACGCGGTGACGGCCTCCCGGGCCGTCCGCGGCCACATGGGGGGCCAGGCGGCGGAGCCGCTCGGCCGGACGCCGTTCCGGGGCACAGCGGACGAGGTTGCGGCCGACCTCGCCCACGCCTCCGCCCTCGGCGTCGATCACCTGGTCTTCGAGTTCCCGATCGCCCGCGGCGAGGAGTCGATGGACCTCTTCGAGCCGCTGGCCGAGCTGCGGATCCGCGCCGATGTCTGACGCGCTCGCCGACGGCGTCCCCCGGTTCGACCGGGCCACCGTCCTGGGCCTGGACCACGAGCGCCTCCGGGAGGCGATGCGGGCGACGCTGGCGCTGATCTCGTCGGGCCGGGCCGTCGCGCCGGTCCGCACGCACCTCGACCTCGGCGGCGGCGCCGGCTGCTACCTGATCACGGGGGCGCTGCCCGAGCTCGACGTGCTCTCCGTCAAGGTGATCAACCTGGTCCCCGACAACCCGGCGCGCGGGCTCGCCCGGCTCCAGGGCATGGTCGCCGTGTTCTCCCACCGTGACGGCAGGCCGCTGGCCCTTCTCGACGCCCAAGCGGCGACCGAGGCGCGGACGGCTGCCCTCAGCGCCGTCGCGGTACGCCTGATGGCCCGGCCCGACGCCGGGGTGCTCACGGTTTTCGGCACCGGCCCGCAGGCCCGCGCTCACGTGCGATCGCTTCGGGCAGCTCTGCCGCTGCGCGAGGTGCGGGTGGTCGGCCGTACGCGGGGCGCCGGGGAGGCACTGGCAGCCGAGCTCGGCGGTTCGGCCTGCGAGGCCGGACGGGCGCTGGCGGGGGCGGACGTCGTGGTCTGCGCCACCAACAGCCGCACCCCGCTCTTCCCGGCCGGCGCGGTGGAGCCCGGCACGCACCTGTGCCTGGTCGGCAGCGGCAGCGCCGAGGCCGCGGAGGTCGAGCCCCGGCTCCTGGAGCGCGCCGAGGCGCTGCGCGTCGACCACCGGCCGACCTGCCTGACCGAGTCCGGCGAGATCGTCGGTGCGCTGCGAGAGGGGCTGATCGACGAGGGCGCGGTCCGCGAGCTGGGCGAGGTCGTGCTGGGCAGCGTGCCCGGCCGGCTGACCCCGCAGGGGATCACCGTCTACAAGTCGGTCGGCAACGGGGCCGAGGACGCCGGCCTGGCCGCCGCTCTCCTGGGCCGGCTGTAGAGGTGGGCCAGCCCGCCTCCGGGGCAGACTGATGCGGGTCGGGGTGGGCGTCTGGAGCATGCAGTCGGTCGCCCACCGGCCGACCAGCCAGGCACGGCTCTACCGTTGGCTCGTGGAGGACGCCCGGCTCGCCGAGCAGGTCGGGCTGGACTCCCTCTGGCTCTCCGAGCACCACTTCTGGTACGACGGCCACTGCCCCGCGATGCTGCCGGCCGCCGGTGCCGTCCTGGGCGCCACCGACAGGCTGGGCGTCGGCACGGCCGTGCTGCTCCTGCCCATGCACGACCCGGCCGGCGTCGCCGACGACGCCCTCCGGCTGGCCGCCCTGAGCGGCGGACGCTTCCAGCTCGGGGTGGGGCTGGGCTACCGCGAGGCCGAGTTCGACGGCTTCGGCATCCGGCGCCGAGACCGGGGCCGCCTGATGGACCACCACCTCGGTGTGCTGCTGGACCGCTGGCGGCAGGCGTCGGGGCGGCCGGCGCCGGTGCTGGTCGGGGTCGCCTCGCAGGCGGCCGCGGCCAGGGCGGGTCGCTTCGGGCTGCCGGTGTTCGCCGACTCGACCATGAGCACGGAAGAGCTGGCCCTGGTCATGGCCTCCTATCGCGAGGCGGCCGAGGCGGCGGGAGTGCCCGTGCCGGCGAGCCAGGGGCTGCAGCGCGACGTGTGGGTGACGGACGATCCGGAGCGGGACTGGCGGATGCTGCTGCCGGAGCTGCGCGTCATGCGGCGCCAGTACGGGGGCTGGTCCTTCCCGCCGGAGCCCGGCGAGCCGCTGCCCGCGTACCTGGAGCGGCTGGAGGGCGACGTGCAGGCCAAGCTCAGGAACCTGATCTTCGGCGACGTGCCCCATGTCGTCGCGGAGCTGCGCCGCTTCGAGGCGCTCGGCTTCGACCTCGTGGTCTGCCGCACCCAGTTCATGAATGTCCCCCGCGAGAACCTGCACCGGTCAATTGGGGGCCTCGGGCGGGTGCAGGAGGCGCTGCGATGAGGTTCGGGCTGGGGCCGCACCCCGTGGACCTGGAGCCCGCCAGCCTGCTCGCCCTGGCGGCGGCGGCCGAGGACGCCGGCTTCGACTCGCTGTGGCTGGCCGAGGACCGGGATCGGCCCGGCGGTGGCGGCGGGTTGGCGACGGCCGCGTTCCTGGCCCAGCGCACCTGCCTGGCGGTGGGCGTCCTGGTCGACCTCGGGCCGCGCCACCCGCTCCGCCTGGCCGAGGAGGCCGCCGTCGCCGACCTCTGCTGCGGCGGCCGCCTGGAGCTGGGCGTGCGGCCCGGGCCGGCCGCCGCCGAGGCGCTGGGCCTGCTGATGACGGCGCTCACGGGTCGCGCACTGCAGTGGCGCGGCGATGCGCTCCGGACCCCCGCCGGACTGCCCGAGAACGGGCCTGTGCCGGCGGCGCTGGCCCTGAACCCGCGCCCGCTCCAGGCCCGGCTGCCGGTCTGGCTGGTGGGCGGCGACGCTTCTCTGCGCGCGACCGCCGCGGCGCTGGGCTGCGGCCTGGTCAGCCCCTGGGACGACCGCGACCTGCACATCGCGGCCCCGGTGCCGGGCGCCCTGCCGCACGGCCTGCTCTGCCCGGGCCAGGCCCAGCCCGAGGCGCTGGCCGTGGCGGGCGAGCGTGGCGTGGCCTACTTCCTGGTCCAGGCGTCCGCCGCCGACGCGCTGGACGGGAGCCGGCGCCTGCTGCCGCCCCTGCGCATGCCCGAGCTCCCGCCCTGGGTCCTGGCCGACCGGGACTCGTGAGGCAGCCGGCGCCCCCCTTGCCGGCCGGCGCCCCCCTTGCCGGCCGGCGCCCCCCTTCCCGGCCGGCGCCCGAACGAGCGTACGTTCGCACCGCCCATGCTATTCTCAGGCTCGATTCACCGGACAAGGAGCAGCGCATGAAGGAGCCGGTTGTCGTCTACACGCTCAACAACGGGACGACCGATCCGACCTGACAGGAGTGCTGCAGGGTGAGGGAGTTCCTCTCACGAAACGGCATCGCGTTCGAGGATCGGAACGTGGCCCGAGACAGCGGCTGGCGGGACGAGCTGGTGGCGCGGCGGGGCGAGCTGGTCGTCCCCGTCCTCTCTCTGGGCGACCAGGAGGTGGTCGGCTTTGACGAGGAGCGGATCCGCAAGCTGCTCGGCCTGCCGGAGGAGCAGCGGGCACCGGAGTGGGACGGCCTCGAGCGGCCGGCCGAGTCCCTCGCCGGCCTGGCCGGTGCGCCGGCGTCGCTGGCCCGCGACCTGCAGCACCTGCTGGGGCGCATCCAGCGCGAGATGGAGTTCAATGCCAGCAAGGGCTCGTCGCCGTACCGGCACGGGCAGCACGACGGCATGCGCTTCGCCCGGGACGGCCTGCGCCGGATCCTGGACGGCAGCTACGAGCCGGAGGACCTGGTGATCGAGCGCGTCGGGCGGCGTGACGGCTGAGCGGCGCCAGCGGGACGGCTTCCAACTGCCGGAGCCGCCCCCGGTCGTCCGCTACCTGGACCAGGCCGGCAGCCTGCTGCAGGAGCCGGCCCCGATGCCCGACGAGCTGGCACTCGAGGGCCTGCGCGTCATGCTCCGCGGCCGCCGTTTCGACGAGCGGTGCGTCAGCCTGCAGCGCCAGGGCCGCATGGTCACCCTGGCCCCCGGCATCGGGCAGGAAGCGGCCACCGTGGGCGCCGCCATGGCGCTGGACCGCCGCACCGACTGGTTCGTGCCCCAGTACCGCGAGCTCGCCGGGCAGCTCTGGCACGGGTATCCGCTCACGCTCGCCTTCCTCTGGCACATGGGCCACCCCATCGGCTTCCGCATCCCCGAGGGCGTCAACATGCTGCCCTTCCAGGCCGCCGTGGCCGGCCAGGTGCCCCAGGCCGTCGGGCTGGCCTGGGGCCTGCGGCTGCGGGGCGATCCCGGGGTGGTGCTGGTCGTGTTCGGCGACGGCGCCACCTCCCAGGGCGACTTCCACGAGGCGGCCAACCTGGCCGGCGTGACCAGGGCGCCGGTGGTCCTGCTCTGCCAGAACAACCTCTGGGCCATCTCCACGCCGCAGGAGCGACAGACGGCTTCGGCCACACTGGCCCAGAAGGCCGTCGCATATGGCATGCGAGGCGTCCAGTGCGACGGCAACGATCTGTTCGCCGTCTACGCGACGGTGGGAGCGGCCGTCGAGCGGGCGCGCGCCGGCGAGGGGCCGACCCTGGTCGAGGCCCTCACCTACCGGCTCGGACTGCACACCACCGCCGACGACCCGAGCCGCTACGTGCCGTCGGAGATGCAGGAGGAATGGCTGCCCAGGGACCCCCTGCTCCGGCTGCAGGCCTATCTGGAGCGGCGCGGCGTCCTGACCAGCGACGGGCTGGAGACCCTGGAGGCGGGAATCCGCCAGGAGCTCGCGGAGGCCTGGGCCGAGGCTCAGAAGGAGCCTCCCCCGGAACCGACGCACTACTTCTCGCAGGTCTACGCCAGCGTGCCGGCGCGGCTGCGCCGGCAGCTGGCCTCCCTGGAGGAGGGCTGATGCCCGAGATGACGGTCGTGGAGGCCATCCGGGACGCGCTCCACTTCGAGATGGCGCGGGACGACCGGGTCGTGGTGCTGGGCGAGGACGTCGCGCTGACCGGAGGCGTCTTCCGGGCGACCGACGGCCTCCTCGAACGGTTCGGCCCCAGCCGCGTGTTCGACGCGCCGCTCGCCGAGGGCGTCATCGCCGGCTCCTCGATCGGGCTCGCCCTGGCCGGCCTGGTGCCGGTCGCGGAGATCCAGTTCATGGGCTTCGCCCACAACGCCTTCAACCAGCTCGTGGACCAGCTGGCCCGGGTCCGCTACCGGTCCTGCGGCCGCTTCCACGTGCAGGTCACGGTCCGGATGCCCTACGGCGGCGGAGTGCGGACGCCGGAGTTCCACTCGGACGCGTTCGAGTCCCAGTTCGCCAGCTCGCCCGGCCTGAAGGTGGTCGCGCCGGCCACGCCCGCCGACGCCAGGGGCCTGCTCCTGGCGGCGATCCGCGACCCGGATCCCGTGCTCTTCCTGGAGCCGCTGCGCGGCTACCGTCTCGTGAGAGGAGAGGTCTCCGACGGCGACCACGTGGAGGAGATCGGGCGGGCGAAGGTCGTGCGCGAGGGGGCGGACTGCACGGTCGTGGCCTGGAGCGCGGCCGTGCAGGTCGCCGAGCAGGCCGCGGAGGACGCCGCCAGCCAGGGGGTCTCCGTGGAGGTGCTCGACCTGCGGACCCTCGTGCCGCTGGACGTGGAGTCGCTCGTGGCGTCGGTGAGCAAGACGGGGCGGGCCGTGGTGGTCCAGGAGGCGCCGCTGACCGCGGGCTTCGCCGGCGAGGTGGTGGCCACGATCCAGGAGGAGGCCTTCTACTCACTGCAGGCGCCCATCCGCCGCGTGAGCTCGCCCGACGTGCCGTACCCGGTGCAGATGCTGGAGGACGCGTACCTCCCCAACCCGGACCGGGTGCTGCGGGCCGTCCTGGCCACTCTCAGAGATTGAACAGGCCTGGGGGCTGACGGGCCGATGCGAACGGAGTTCCGGCTGCCGGACATCGGCGAAGGGCTGGCCGAGGCCGAGGTCATCCGCTGGCTGGTCGGACCGGGCGAGCGGGTGGCGGAGGACCAGCCGGTTGTGGAGCTCCAGACGGACAAGGCGGCCGTCGAGCTTCCCTCGCCGGCCGCGGGCGTCCTGGTCGAGCAGCTGGCGGCCGAGGGCGACACGGTCCGAGTGGGCGCCGTCCTGTTCGCCCTCGACATGGGCCCGGCCGCCGCCGACGCGGGCGCCCACACTCGGGGCTTTGCAGCCCTGCCTCAGGCGTCGCCGGCCGTCAGGCGGCTGGCGCGGGAGCTGGGCGTCGACCTGGCCGCCGTGCGCGGCAGCGGTCCCCACGGCCGGGTACTGGAGACCGACGTGCGGGCCGCCGCCGAGGCCGCCGCAGCGCCGCGTCCGGCCGTGGTCCCCACCCCCGCCGCGGTGGCCCGCCCCGCGGACCCCGACGAGGAGCGGCAGCCCCTGCGCGGCGTGCGCCGGCAGATGGCCGACAACATGGCGCTGTCCGCCCGGACCATCCCGCACGTCACCGGCCTCCACGAGATGGACGCGACAGCCCTCGGCGAGCTCTGGTCCCGGCTGCGAGCGAGGGCGGAGCGGTTCCCCATCGACGTCCTCCTCGTCAGGATCGCCGCCCTGGCGCTGCGCCAGCACCCCATCTTCAACGCGTCGCTGGACGAGGCAGCCGGCGAGGTCGTGTACCACCGCCGGATCAACGTGGGGGTGGCGGTCAGCACGCCGCAGGGCCTGGTCGTCCCGGTCGTGCGCGACGCGGACCGGATCGACCTGCGCGGGCTGGCCGCCGAGCTGGACCGCCTGGTGGCGGCGGCCCGCTCCGGCCGGATCGCCCTGGCCGACATCACCGGGGGGACCTTCACCGTCACCAACTCGGGCGGCTGGAACGGCTGGTTCGGCACCTCGCTGATCCACCACCCGGAGGTCGCCATCATGGGCGTCGGCCGCATCCAGGAGCGCGCGGTGGTGCGCGGGGGCCAGGTGGTGGTGCGGCCCATCCTGCCGGTG
>DATFRD010000251.1:0-2461 GCA_035263645.1 Candidatus Dormiibacterota bacterium
GGAACGGCAGGTCGTGCTCGGCCGCGATCCCGGCCACCAGCGCCTGTGTCCCGTCGCCCCCGGCCACACCGAGCAGGTCCGCCCCGGCGGCGACCGCCCGCCGGGCCAGATCCGCCACATCCACCACGCCCGGGCCTTCGAGCAGCGCCACCTCGGCGCCCAGCGCCTCGGCCTTCTCCTTCAGCCCGAACCTCGCGACCTTCCCGCCTCCCGACCCCGGGTTCATGATCAGGAACGCGCGCCTGGGCGGCGGGACCTCGCGGAACGGCATGCCGGTACCGGCGGCTGCGGGGGTCAGCGCCAGCCGGGCGGCACCGGCAGCCAGCACCAAGAGCGCGACCGACACCACGGCGACCCAGATCAGGTGGTTCAGGGCAAACACCACCAGCACGGCGACCGGGACGAAAATCACCAGGCCGAGCGCCAGCCACCTCACCACGCCCCGGTGGGCAAGGAACCAGTACCCGCCCGCCGCTACCAGGCACGCAGCGGCGGCCCCGGCGGCGACCATGGCCAGGCTGGCCAGGTCCGCGAAACCGATCAGGACCGCTGCCGAGGCGAACATCAACGCGAAAGCGGCCCGGGCGAGCCAGCGAGCATTCATGATCTTCCCTCGTCACCGCCGGCGATTCACGCCCAACTCTCCCCCCGCCACGACGCATCCGCATCATCCACCAGGAGTGAATCATCAGCCCGTGCACCATGACGCGAGCGCCGACGCAGACCGGCGGCCAGATTGAGCCACACGAACACCGGTCAGGTGCCGACGTAGGCCGCAAGGTGCTCACCGGTGAGGGTGGAGCGGGCGGCGACGAGGTCGGCGGGTGTGCCCTCGAAGACGATCCGGCCGCCGTCATGGCCGGCGCCGGGGCCGAGGTCGATGATCCAGTCGGCGTGCGCCATGACCGCCTGGTGATGCTCGATGACGATGACCGACTTGCCGGAGTCGACGAGCCGGCCGAGCAGGCCGAGCAACTGCTCGACGTCGGCGAGGTGGAGGCCGGTGGTCGGCTCGTCGAGGACGTAGACGCCGCCCTTCTCGGCCATGTGGGTGGCCAGCTTGAGCCGCTGCCGCTCGCCGCCGGACAGCGTAGTGAGTGGCTGGCCGAGGCTGAGGTAGCCGAGCCCGACGTCGGCGAGCCGGCCGAGGATGGCGTGCGCGGCCGGCGTGCGCGCCTCGCCGGCGCCGAAGAACTCCCCGGCCTCGGTCACCGACATCGCGAGCACCTCGCTGATGTCGCGGCCGCCGAGGTGATGGTCCAGCACCGATGCCTGGAACCGCCTCCCCTCGCACTCCTCGCAGACGGTGGTGACGCCAGCCATCATCGCCAGGTCGGTGTAGATAACGCCGGCGCCGTTGCAGTTGGGGCAGGCGCCCTCGGAGTTGGCGCTGAACAACGCAGGCTTCACGCCGTTGGCCCTCGCGAACGCCTTGCGGATCGGGTCGAGCAGTCCGCTGTAGGTCGCCGGGTTGCTCCGCCGCGAGCCGCGGATCGCGCCCTGGTCGATCGACACCACACCCGCGCCGGCGGGGATCGACCCGAACACCAGCGAGCTCTTGCCGGAGCCGGCGACGCCGGTGACGACGACAAGCACCCCGAGCGGGATGTCGACGTCGACGTCGCGCAGGTTGTGCGCCGTCGCGCCGCGGATCTCCAGCGGGCCGGCGGGCGTCCGCACCGTTTCCTTGAGGGCGGCCCGGTCGTCGAGATGGCGGCCGGTGAGGGTGCCGCTGGCCCGCAGCCCCTCGACGGTGCCCTCGAAGCAGACGGTGCCGCCCGCCGAACCGGCGCCGGGGCCGAGGTCGACGACGTGGTCGGCGATCGCGATCGTCTCCGGCTCGTGCTCCACGACGAGCACCGTGTTGCCCTTGTCCCGCAGCCGCAGCAGCAGGTCGTTCATCCGCTGGATGTCATGGGGGTGCAGGCCAATGGTTGGCTCGTCGAAGACGTAGGTGACGTCGGTGAGCGAGGAGCCGAGGTGGCGGATCATCTTGACGCGCTGCGCCTCGCCTCCAGACAGCGTGCCCGACGGCCGGTCGAGCGAAAGGTAGCCCAGCCCGATCTCCGCGAACGAGTCGAGGGTCTGCTGCAGCGCCGCGAGCAGCGGTGCCACCGACGGCTCGTCGAGGCCGCGCACCCACGCGGCGAGGTCGCTGGTCTGCATCGCGCACGCATCGGCGATGTTGATCCCACCGATCCGCGACGACCGGGCCGCCTCACTGAGCCGGGTGCCGCCGCACTCGGGGCAGGCGGTGAAGGTGACCGCCCGCCCCACGAAGGCACGGACGTGCGGCTGCAGCGCGTCGACGTCCTTGGACAGGAACGACTTCTGGATTCTCGGAATCAGCCCCTCGTACGTCAGGTTGATGTTGTCGACCTTGATCTTGGTCGGCTCCTTGTAGAGCAAGTCGTGGAGCTCGGTCTTGGTGTACTTACGGATCGGCTTGTCCGGGTCGAGG
>DATFRD010000252.1:0-3101 GCA_035263645.1 Candidatus Dormiibacterota bacterium
CCCAATTCAGGGCAGGGCCGCCACCAGCCTCTCGACGTCCTCCTCGTCGTTGAAGATGTGCGAGGAGATGCGAAGCCGGCCCTCGCGGACCGAGCACGCCACCTTCCGCTCCGCCAGGGCGGCCGCGACCTGCTTCGCGTCGATCCGCGGGTTCTCGGCCGACACGATGCTCGAGGTCTCGCCGGCCCGACGTGAGCTCGCGATGCGGTAGCCCTTCTGCTCCAGCCGGTCGGCCACGATCCCGGTCAGGCGGTGCACCCAGGCATCGATGAAGTCCATCCCGAGGCCCAGGAACAGCTCGATGCTGGCCCCCATGCCGTACATCCCGGAGATGTTCTGCACGCCGGACTCGTAGCGGCGGGCGCCTGCTGCGTACTCGAGGTTGTAGCTCAGCTGGTTGGTGATGTTGGTGACGTCCTCGATGGACTTCCAGCCGGGTCCCGGGACGTCGATCGCCTCCCGGAGGCGTGGTGAGACGTAGCAGAAGGAGATCCCGTAGCCGGAGCACAGGCTCTTGTAGCCGTGGGCCGAGAGGAGGTCGGCCCCCAGCTCCTGAGCATCCACCCGGAGACAGCCGGCGGCCTGCACGGCGTCCACGACCAGCCACACCCCACGCGCGCTGCAGATCCGCGAGATCTGCTCGATCGGAGCCCTGAAGCCGTTGCTGAAGTTCACGAGGCTGAGGCTCACGACCCGAGTGCGCGGACCGATGAGAGCCTCGATGTCCTCCGGGTCGAACCGGCGACGGCCGGCGTCGCGCACGAACCTGACCGAGACTCCCCTGCGCTCCAGGGCCAGCCAGGGGTAGACGCCGCTCGGGAACTCCTGGTCGTAGGTCACGATCTCGTCGCCGGCAGCCCAGTCCAGGCCCAGCGCGACGAGGCTCAGGCCCTCGCCCGTGCTCTTGAGAAAGGCCACGTCGCTCGGAGCGCAGTTGACCAGGCGTCCCACCGTCTCCCGGACCCTGTCAGCGCCCTCCCACCAGTGGCCCACGCCCTTCGCCGTCTGGCCCACCGACATCCCCCGCAGGAAGGCGGCCTGCGTCTCCACGTTGCAGACCGGAAGAGGCCCGAACGCAGCGGTGTTGAACCAGGTCCATTCCCTGGTGACCGGGAACTGCTCGCGCCTGAGAGCTTCGCGGCGGGCGCCAGGGTCAGCGCTCATCTCGAGCTCCTGCTCAGTCATCGCTGATGTACACGTTCTTCAGCTCCGTGAAGTCGTACAGGCCCTCGAGCCCCTGCTCGCGCCCGATGCCGCTCTGCTTGCGGCCTCCAAAGGGCGCCTCGAGATAGGAGCTGCTGTCGGAGTTGACGCTCAGCAGCCCGGACCGGATCTCCCTGGCCACGCGGACGGCTCGTCCGATGTCGCGCGTCCACAGGGAGCCGCTCAATCCGTACTCGGTGCCGTTGGCCAGGTCGATGGCCTCCTCCTCCGTGTCGAAGGGGAGCACCGTCGCCACCGGTCCGAAGACCTCCTCGCGCGCGATCTCGGCGTCCGGGTCCACGCCGGCCACCACGACCGGCGAGATCGCGTTGCCCGCTTCCAGGCCGTCGGCCATCACGACCTCCCCACCCCCGTGGAGGTGCGCGCCGCCCGCCTTCGCCCGGGCGAGGAAGCCGAGCACCCGCTCTCGCTGCTCCGCGGAGATCAGGCTGCCGATCTCGGTGTCGGGGCGGAGCGGGTCAGCCACGAGCATGCGCGAGCCTCGTTCGGCGAGCCGCTCGACGAACTCGTCGTACACCGTGCGCTCGACGATCGCGCGACTCCGGGCGCAGCAGTCCTGCCCGCAGTTCCAGTAGACGGCCCAGGCGGCGGATTCGACCACCTTCCCGAGGTCCGCGTCGGCGAAGACGACGTTCGGCGACTTGCCGCCAAGCTCGAGGCTCACCCGCTTGATGCCGTCGGCGGCGTTCCTGAGGATGTCCCGGCCCGTGCGGCTGCTGCCGGTGAAGCTGATCTTGTCGACCCGCCGGTGGGCGACGAGCGCTCGCCCGAGGTCGCGCCCGGCCCCGGTGACCACGTTGAACACGCCGCTCGGGACACCCGCCTCGCGGGCGCACCGCTCGAGCTCGAGGGCCGTCAGCGGGGTTGCGGGCGCCGGCTTCAGGATCACCGAGTTGCCCGCGGCAAGCGCGGGGGCGGCCTTCTTGGCCGCGATCGCGAGCGGGCCGTTCCACGGCACGATCAGGGCGCACACCCCGATGGGCTCCCGCAGCGTGAGGTCCAGCCCGGTGGCGTTCACGGGGATGGTGCTGCCGGTCATCAGCGGGACGATCCCCGCGTAGAAGCGGAAGTACCGCGCGGCGGCGGCGACCTCCGCGCGGCAGTCCCGGATCGGCTTCCCCGAGCAGAGCGACTCCATCAGCGCCAGCCGCTCCTGGCGCTCGAGCAGGAGCTCGGCGACCCGGTACAGGGTGGCGGCACGGCTGGCAGCCGTCCGTCGCCTCCAGCCGCCGCGCTCGAACGCCTCGGCGGCGACGGCCACCGCCTGGTCCACGTCGCGGGCGCCGGCGTCTGCGGCGGTGGCGACGTGCCGTCCGCTGGCAGGGCTGACCACGGCATATGTGCCGGCCCCGGCGGCGCCGACCTCCTCGCCCCCGATGTGGAGGCCGGTCTCCCAGGCCTCCAGCAGCTCAGCCACCGCACCCCCTCCCCCCTCGCGGGGGAGGTGGCCTGCCAGGGCCGGAGGGGGGCTGCTCCGCCGACATCATCGAGATCGCATGCACTACCCGCCGGCCGACGGAACCGGGGTCGCCTCCGTCCCGGCCGGTCTCAGGAGGCTGGCGCCGGCCTCGCCCCGCTTGATCCTCCTGCGCAGCCATACGAAGTACCAGACGATGGCCACCACGAACACCCCGACCGCGGTCTTGACCCCGTCGTGGAACTGGGAGGGAAGCGTCAGCACCAGCAGCGCCCCGACCAGCCAGATGACTGTCAGCGCGAACACCGGCGCCGCCCAGCGACCCAGGTCGAATCCCGTCGGCAGGTGAGAGATCCGGCCCCGCCGGAACGCATAGGCGAGCGTGATGATGAGATATCCGCTGTACGCCAGGATCGGGGTCGAGGCGATCAGAATCGTATACGCATCCGGGAACCGCGCC
>DATFRD010000253.1:0-8335 GCA_035263645.1 Candidatus Dormiibacterota bacterium
TCGCCACCGCGGCCTGGAAGGCCGAGGAGGACCGGCCGCGCTTCACCCACCAGGTGGGCTTCAGCAACGGGGCAGTATGGCCGGATCCTGCGGCCGTGACCGGCGCCCATCTGGAGGAGTGGGAGCGGTTCCTGGGCCGCACCGGCCAGAACCCGCTCCTGCGCGCCCGCTTCGCCGACCTGCTCTCTGTGTTCGGCACGAAGGACATCGGGCGGTGGGGGCGGATCGCGATCGAGGCCTACCTCGAGTTCGCCGATCTGGCCTCCCGTCCGGACGTTCAGTGGGACGTCGAGGCGGCCGACGCCCGCGCCCGGGCCACGGACCTCGCCTGCCAGCTCCGTGACGACGCCCACCGCCTGAGGGCGTCGTCAGCGGTGCTGTCCATGGTGGAGCGGTACGCGAACGAGGGGCGCTGGCGCGGCCTGCTGGAGCCGCTCGAGTACGTCGTGCGGAAGCGGGAGGTGTTCACCGGGGCCGAGGTTGCGCGTGCGATCTCGCAGGTGAGGCCGGCGATGGAGTCGCTCAACCCGATGCTGGCCCAGATGCTGAGCAACCTGATGGTCCAGGGCTCGTCCAGGATCGGCGATGACGAGACAGCCGCAGCGGAGCTCCGGCGGGAGGCCCAGCTCATGATCGAGATGGGGGAGAGCATCGAGGCGGCATCCCCCTCCTCCGCGGCGACCCACTTCCTGCAGGCCATCGAGGTGCTGACCAGGATCGGGGACGCGGAAGAGGAGGTCGACCGGCTGGCGCAGCGAGTCAAACGACTTCATCGCGAGGGCGCGCGACGAGCCCGGACCTTCTCGATCTCGGTGCCCGTCCAGGGGGAACTGGTGGAGGAGACGCGGGACAGCCTCAGGGCGTCAGCGTCGCCGGCAGCGGTCGCCGCCTGGGTCGCCGGGAGGCGTGCGCTGGTCGTCGACGTCGGATCGGTCCGGGAGACCCTGCAGCTGACCAGGGCGGACGCGCCGCTCGTGTTCATGATCCCGCGCAAACACGTCTCGGAGGGCAACTTCATCAAGCAGGACCGGTCCAGGGAGGAGGTGTTCGAGGGCATCCTCGCGCAGCACGCCCAGGAGCTGGTGCTCGCATCGCTCCAGCTCCTCGCCCAGATCCTGTTCCCGTTGAAGGACGAGGGTCTCGTCACGCTGACCGGGGTCATGGAGGTCGTCCGCCGCTCCGAGCTGCTGGGCGACCAGGACCTCGAGCTGATCGACCGTGGCGTGGAGAGGTTCTTCGCGGGCGACCACGCGTCGTCGATTCACCTCCTGGTCCCGAGGCTGGAGGCCGCGATCCGCGGGCTCATGGATAAGCTCGGCCGGGCCACCACCCGGCAGCAGAGGGATGGCACGACGCGGGAGCTCGATCTGTACTCCGTCCTCGGGATGCCCGAGGTGGTGGACAACCTCGGCGGGGACGACGCCTACCTCTTCAAGCTGATCCTCGTTGACGGGCGCGGGCCGCGGATCAGGCATCGGGTCGCCCACGGCAACCTGACGGCCGCCGAGTGCACGGAGATGACCGCCTTCATGATTGTCGTGCTCCTCCTCCACCTGTCCGGCTACGTCAGGACCCCTCCGGACGGGACGCCTGAGGAGGCGGACCCACAGAAGCTCTAGGAGGCGGTCAGCTCGCTCCAGCGGAAGCAGCCGGTCACGTGGTCGTTCACCAGCCCGCACGCCTGCATCAGGGAGTACACGATCTTCGGCCCGACGAAGGCGAAGCCGCGGCGGCGCAGGTCGGCGCTGATGGCGCGGGCGAGCGGCGTCTCCGCCGGGATGTCCGCCAGCGAGCCGCGCCGCGGCTGCAGCGGCGCGCCGTCCACGAAGGACCAGAGGTGCTCGGCGAAGCTGCCGCGGTCCGCCTGCACGCGGAGGAGCGCCCTGGCGTTGGCGATGGTGGAGGCGACCTTCGCCCGGTTCCGCACGATCGCGGCGTCCCCGAGGAGGCGCTCCACGTCGCCCTCGCCATAGGCAGCCACGGCGGCCGGGTCGAAGCCGGCGAACGCGCGCCGGTAGGCGTCCCGGCGACGCAGGATGGTCATCCAGCTCAGCCCGGCCTGCGCGCCCTCCAGCGTGAGGAACTCGAACAGCGTGCGGTCGTCGCGGGCCGGAACCCCCCACTCCAGGTCGTGATAGGCGACCATCAGCGGGTCGGAGCCCGCCCACTCGCATTTGCGCATCGCCGGATACGGTACCCCGTCGGCGAACCCGGCGCCGGCCCTGCCGAAGGCGGTTAAATACCCTGCCGTGGTCATTGTGGTCGTCGGTGGACAATGGGGCGACGAGGGCAAGGGCAAGCTGGTGGACTTCCTCGCCCAGCGGGCGGACATGGTGGTCCGGTCGCAGGGCGGCAACAACGCCGGCCACACCGTCGTCACCGAGCACGGGGAGTTCAAGTTCCAGCTGCTGCCGAGCGGAATCCTTCACCCGGACGTGACCTGCGTGATCGGCAACGGCGTCGTCGTCGACCCCCGGGTGCTGATCCGGGAGATGGAGCAGCTGCGGGAGCGGGGGATCGAGCCGCGCAACCTGGTCGTGAGCGAGCGGGCCCACATGGTGATGAGCTACCACCCGCTGTTCGACAAGGTGGAGGAGGAGGTCCGCGGCGACGACCGCCTGGGCACGACGTGGCGGGGGATCGGCCCCGCCTACTCGGACAAGGTCCGCCGCATCGGTTTCCGCATCGGCGACCTCCAGAAGGAGGTCTTCATGCGCAAGAAGCTCGGCTTCGTCGTCGGCCAGGTCAAGAACCCGATCCTGCACGGGCTCTACCGGGAGCAGCCCTTCGAATGCGAGGAAATGATCGTGGACTACCTCGGCTATGCGCGGGCGCTGGACCCGTACATCCGGGACACGTTCCCGATCGTCCAGGACGCGCTGGACCGGCACGCCAATGTGCTGCTGGAGGGCGCCCAGTCGACGATGCTCGACCTCGACTTCGGGACGTACCCGTACGTGACCAGCTCGAACTGCTCGGCCGGAGGGGCCTGCACGGGCTCCGGCATCGCGCCCACCCGCGTCGACAGGACCGTCGTCGTGTGCAAGGCGTACACCACGCGGGTCGGCTACGGACCGTTCCCGACCGAGCTCACGGACCACGTGGGGGACGCGATCCGCGAGGGAGGGAACGAGTTCGGCACCGTCACCGGCCGGGCCCGACGAGTGGGCTGGTTCGACGGCGCGGTGGCCCGGTACGCCGTCCGTCTCAACGGCGCGACCTCGCTCGCGCTGATGAAGCTGGACGTGCTCGATGAGATGCCCGAGCTGCGCATCTGCCTGGGCTACGACTTCCGGGGCGAGTTCCACGACCACCCGATGGCGAACATCTCGCACCTGAAGCACTGCGCGCCGCGATACGAGACGCTGCCGGGCTGGGAGCGGCCCATCGGGCACTGCCGGACGTGGGAGGAGCTGCCGCCGAACTGCCGGGCGTACGTGGAGCGGCTGGAGGAGCTGTGCGGGACGCCCATCCAGATGATCGGCGTCGGGCCGCGCCGGGACCAGTTCGTGGTCAGGGGACAGCCCTTCTTCTGACGGGGCTCCACCCCTACACTTCCCGGGCGATGGACCGACCGCTCGACCGCCTGCACACCCTCGGCTACGCCCTCCCGCCGGCGCCGCCCGCGATGGCGTCGTACATACCGACCCGGCTCGTCCCGATCGGGGACGGGCGGGCGCTCCTCTACGTCGCGGGCCAGGTGGCCATGCGGCACGGCGAGCTGATGACCGGGCGCGTGCCGGTCGACGTCAGCGTCGAGGAGGCGCGGGAGGCCGCTCGCGCCTGTGCGCTGAACATCCTGGCTCAGATCGAGGCCGCGGCCGGGCTGGACAACGTCGTCGAGGTCGCGCAGGTCATGGGCTGGGTCCTGTCCGCCGACGACTTCGGCGGCCAGCCAGAAGTGCTCAACGGTGCGTCCGACCTGCTCGTCGAGGTGCTGGGCGAGGCCGGGAAGCACACGCGTGCTGCCCTGGGCACGAACTCGCTGCCGCGGAGCGTCACCGTGGAGATCGCGGCCACGGTCGTGGTGAGGACCAGCTGACGCCGGTTCAGGCCGGTATCAGCCGGCCTGAGCCCGCGGGATCCCGCTCAGGCCTCCCAGACCCGCTTCATGATCAGGCGGGCGAGCTTGTTGGGGTCGTGGTGGGACGGGATGCGGACGTTCACCACGTCGGACACGATGAAACGGATGGCCGAGCACTGAGGCTGCACGTTGTGCATGTCGAAGAGGACCTGCGACTGGCCGCCGGTGGGGGCGTGGCTGAAGTTGGAGTTCACGATCGCGAAGTCGAAGAGCGAGCCCTCGCCGGTGTGGTCGTGGAGCACGCGCAGGTAGTCGCTGACGTTGTAGCCGTCCGTCTCGCCGTGCTGGGAGGCGACGTTGCAGACGAAGACCTTCAGGGCCGGTGACTCCTGGATGGCCCGGATCATGCCCGGCACCAGCAGGTTGGGCAGGATGGAGGTGTAGAGGGAGCCGGGGCCGACCACGATCACCTCGGCGTTCATGAGGGCGAGGGCCGCCTCGGGGTTCAGCTCGGCGTCGTCCGGGCGCAGGAACACCCGGCTGATGGGCCCGTGCATCGGGATCTTGGACTCGCCCTCGACCATGGAGCCGTTCACGCTGGCGACGAGCGTCACGTCGTGCAGCGTGGACGGGATGATGGCGCCCCGCACGGCCAGCACACGGCCGGACTCGCGGAGCGCATGCTCGAAGTTCCCGGTCACCTCGGCCATCGCCATGATGAAGAGGTTCCCGAACGAGTGCCCGTCGAGCGACCCGTTCTTGAACCGATAGTTGAACAGCTCCTTCACCAGCGGCTCGGCGTCGGCGAGGGCCACGAGGCACTGCCGGAAGTCGCCCGGCGGTAGGATCCGATATTCCTCGCGAAGCCGTCCGCTGGAGCCGCCGTCGTCGGCGACCGTGACGATCGCGGCCAGGTTCGACGTGTACTCCTTCAGGCCGCGCAGCAGCGCCGACATGCCCGTGCCGCCGCCGATCGCCACCACCCGGGGACCGCGACTGCGGGTGCGAAAGGAGTAGATCACCTCCGCCACGCTGCGCTGGTTGCCGAGCAGGAACGGACCGAGCACCGAGCGTTCGAGCCGCACGAGGGAGAGCACGATCACCCCTCCGCCGAACAGCAGGAAGATGACCCCGCGCAGCCAGCGCGGCAGGAACTCGAGGAAGATGTAGTAGGTCCAGGAGGGGAACTGCCGGAACTGGTAGATGTCCTTCAGGAAGTAGGCGGCGGCGAGGTCGATCACGAGGATGCCGAGGCCCAGCAGCAGGATCCACCGCTTGACCTCCAGGCCGGGGCGCAGCCAGCGAAGCCAGCCAGCGCGCGCACGCATCA
Organism: Candidatus Dormiibacterota bacterium; assembly: GCA_035263645.1. Classification (GTDB taxonomy): domain Bacteria; phylum Chloroflexota; class Dormibacteria; order Dormibacterales; family Dormibacteraceae; genus CF-161. The sequence goes on from DATFRD010000253.1 coordinate 5,355, forward strand.
TCTGAGGAGCCCGGCCCCGCGGCCCGCGCCGGCGCCTGGTGCGGGCGGTCGCTGCAGCCCGTGTCGGCGCGACCGCCCGATAATCAGGTGATGCGTTCGGCGGCGCGCGTGCGGCAGGTGGTGAGGCTCGTCGCCCTGGGCCTGGTTGTCGGCGCCGTGCTCCAGGAGGCGGCGAAGCCGCGCTCCGAGCGGACGTGGCGGGGGCGGGTGCTGGGCGTGGTGCCGTACGACTTCAGACCGCCCACGTGGGAGAGGGTGCGGCTGGCGTACTGGAACCCCGACGACCCGCGGCTGTTCACCGACCGCGTGCTCGGGGTTGGCTGGGCTGTCAATCTCCATCGTGCTCGTGTGCTGCTCTCCACGCTGTTCGGTCGCCTGGCGAGGGAGCGGGTGCGTCCGATCCGGCTGCGCCGCTCCGCCCGAGGTTAGCGCGCGGGCGCGGTCATCCGCTCCCTGACGAAGTCCAGGGCCCTGCCGAATGCGCGGGCGCGATTCCCGTGCCGCATGATGCCGTGGCCCTCGTCGTCGAAGACCAGGAGCTCCGAGCCCGGCACGGCCTCGTGGATGCGCACCGCCTCCGACACCGGCACCCGGACGTCGTTGCGCCCATGGATGACGAGCAGGGGCGCCTCGATCCGGTGGGCCCGGCGGAGAGGGCTCATCTCGGCCAGGAAGGCGCCGTCGGGGCCGGCCGGGTCCCCGTACTCGGCAGCCCGGATCGCCCGCCGCCATCCACTGATGTTCGCGAAGAAGGTGTGCCAGTCGGCGATGCCGACGATGTCGACGGCGGCATCCCAGAGCCCGGGCTCCTCGACGAGGACGCCGAGGGTCATGAAGCCGCCGTACGAGGCCCCCATGGCGACCAGGTGGGTCGCGTGGCCCTCCCGCCGCAGCCACCGTCCCGCCTCGACGCCGTCGCGGACGGCGTCCCACCGCAGCTCGCGGTCGTCGAGCGAGTAGAAGCGGCGGCCATAGCCGGTGCTGCCGCGGACGTTCGGCGCCAGGACGTCGAACCCGGCAGCGTTCCACATCGCCAGGTGGGGCTGGAAGTTGGCCCGGGACTGCCCCTCGGGGCCGCCGTGGAACAGCACGACCGTCGGCCTGGGCCGGCCGTCCACCCGGTAGTGGAGAGCCGGGATGGAGAGACCGTCGAAGGAGGGGAAGCTGACGGTCCGGGGTTCGACGAGGCCGGCCGGCGGGTCGCCGCTGGCGCGGGTCCACGGCACCCCGGCAGGCAGCTCCAGGATCTCGGCCGGCGCCGTGGAGGACTCCCAGGCGACGAACAGGCGGCCCCCGTCCGCGCTCCAGGCCACGTGGTCGTCGGTGGTGGAGGAGTTGTCGACGTAGACGAGCCCGGGCGGCAGGTCGGGTCGCCACTCTTCGGCGCCGTCGTCGAGGCTCAGCACCCTTACGGAGTCGCGGGCGCCCTCGTTGACGACGACGGCGACGCGCCGGCCGGTGGGATCGGGCACCACGGCCAGGACGTCGTGCTCCTCGTCGAACAGGCGGCGCCTGACGCGGCGAGGGTCGGAACGGTCGACCTCGACGAGCCCCAGGAACTCGCGGTCGTGGTCGGTCCTGGCCAGGAGCCGGTCGCGAGCCCACCTCACACCGGCCACGTATGGTGCGTCCGGCAGCAGCGGCTCGAGCTCTGCGCCCCGTCGGAGCAGGTAGGCGCGGTTGCGATGGCTGTGCTCGGACTGCGCGACGGCGGCGGTCTCGCCGTCGGGGCTCCAGGCCAGCCAGTTCCAGTCGCCCCCGCGGTCGAGCCAGGGTTCGACGTCGCCACTCGCGAGATCGATGACCCCGAGCACCCAGTCGGCTCCTCCGCCCGGGTTGTAGGAGAGGCCGGCGCGACGTCCGTCCGGGGCGATGCGCACGCCCCGGTGGATGGCCCGCCCGTCCCGGGTGACCGTCCGCAGCCCGCCGCCGGCCTCCACGAGCGCCAGCTGCCAGGTCTCGTCGCCGCCCCGGTCCCGGCACACCAGCAGGCCGAGGGACGTCGGGCCGACCGGCAGGACCCGGTCCTGGCCGGCGACGAGCCGCACGGGGAACCGGTCCGGGCCGTCCAGGCGATAGGTCTGGCTCAGGCCGGCCATGTCGGAGGCGAAGCACAGCCCGCCGCCGGCGACCGGAGTCGGCCGGAAGGCACGGGCGACGCTGAGGAGCTGGTCGGGACGCAGGGCTGTCATGTCCAGGAGGATCGGTCCCGGGATGGGGAATGCTGTGGAAATGTTGTGGAACGGGCCGCCGGGTCCTCCGGCAGGCGTGCGGCTAGAATAGAGCACCGCCCAACCGATGGGGAGTAGCCAAGTGGTAAGGCGCCTGACTCTGGATCAGGAGATCGAGGGTTCAAATCCTTCCTCCCCAGCCATGTCACCTCCCAAGACATAGGAATCACCCCGAACCCTCATTTCGGGCTGTGGTCTCGAGGTGGTGGTCTGGGTAGCCTGCCGGTGGGCTGGTACGACCTGGAGGGTCGAGGGTGAGGGGGCGAAGGAGCTCACCCGTGGCCGCGTGGATGACCTGGCGAAGAGATCGAGGTGGGCCTGGAGCTGGTCGAGGCTGGCGGGGTGGTTGGGCTGCGAGTTCTTCTGGCGCACATTGAGGCGCCGGAGCTCAGCCTCGCAGCCGTTGCGGCCACCCCTGCTGCCGGAGAGGAGCAGGTGGTGAAGACCATGTCGTTGTCGGTCAGGGTGGATGCGGGGGCGCCGAAGCAACGCCGGGTGGCTTTGCCCGGCGCCGGCACCGTCGCCGGAGTCCGACACAGACGGCTACCCCCGCACGGTGACACCGTGGACCGCGCACCCGCTGCAGTTGGCCGGATTGATTGTGTCGGCGGCCGGGGCCACGTCGAGGTACGTGACGATCGCGTGCCTGAGGAGGTCGATCACGGCCACTTTGCCGCTCTTCCGAAGCGAGACCCATGCCGTCCCGCCACGAATGCCGATCGCGTCAGGCTGGTCGCTGGCGGAACCCGA
>DATFRD010000254.1:0-4443 GCA_035263645.1 Candidatus Dormiibacterota bacterium
ATCGGGGGTCAGCGCTCCGCGACCCAGCGCCGGAGGCCCGTCGGCCGGCCCGGCTCGGCGCCCCGCTGCGGCGCCGGGGCGATCATCGGTCGCGTCATTCTCCGGCGTAGAGGCCGGCCGCCGGGCCGGCCGAGCCGCCCGTTCGCGACCGCGTCGCGACCTGTCGGTTACGGTGAGGACTCCATGGGGCTCAGGTGGGCGGACCCGCTGGCGAGGCTGCGCGGCTCGGCCGAGTGGCGGTTCTTCGGCGTCCTGGCCCGCGCCTCGCCGTGGCTGGCCGCCGCCTGGTGGTCACTCGTGACGGCGCGGGGCGGGCTGCCGGCGGCGCTCACGGTGGCGATGGGCATCCTGGTCGCGGCTGTGCAGGCGCACGGCGCCCTGGCCCTGCCGCTGGCCGCGGCCGGCGTGCTGTTCGTGACGATCAACGCGCTCGCCCCGGTGCACGACGCCGTCGGCGCCAACCTCGGCGCCCGCGCATCGGCGTGGCTGCACGACCGGCTCCTCGCCGCGTGCGTCGGACCCCCCGGGCTCCGCCACCTGGAGCAGCCTGACCTGGCGGACCAGCTGGCGTCCGCGCGCGACTTCGACCTGGGCATCACGGCGCCGCCGCTGACCACATCGATGCCGCAGATCGGGAGCGGGTTCGCCGAGCTGGCCTCCGGCGCGGCCCTGGCCGCCGTGCTCTGCGCCTACCGGTGGTGGGCCGGCCTGCTGCTGGGCGGCGCCTGGGTCCTCACCCACCACCTCCTCCGCGACAGCTCCGTCTGGCGGGCCTGGGCGGACGGGCCGGTGGTGGAGGCGGACCGGCACGCGGAGTACGCGTACCGGCTGGCCGTGGAGGCGCCGGCGGCGAAGGAGGTTCGGCTGTTCGGACTGGCCGACTGGGTGGTCGAGCGGTTCGCGAGCCGCCGCCTCCAGATGGTGGAGGCGCTGTTCGAGGCCCGGCGCCTGCGGCTGGGCCCGCTGCGGTGGGGCCTCGGGCTGGTGGTCGTCGCCAATGCCGTCGTGTTCTGGTCGCTGGCCGCGGACGCCCTGGCCGGCCACCTCGCCCTGGGCGCGCTCGTCATCTTCGCCCAGGCCGCCGTGGGCACGAGCTCGCTGGCCTTCGGCGAGGTCGACTGGTGGTTCCGGCAGAGCGCGCAGCCGATACCGAAGGTGCTCGACCTGGCTCCCCGCATGTGGGCGGCGGGATCGCTCCCGGCCGGCCGTCTGTCCGCCGCAGGGCTGCCGGCGCGATCGATCGAGTTCCGCGGGGTCCGGTTCGCGTACGGCGACGCCGCAGAGCCGGTGCTCGACGGCCTCGATCTGACCATCCCTGCGGGCTCCTCGCTGGCGATCGTCGGCCACAACGGCGCCGGCAAGACGACGCTGGCCAAGCTGCTCTGCCGCCTCTACGACCCCCAGGCGGGCTCGGTCCTGGTCGACGGGACGGAGCTCCGCGAGCTCGACCTGGACGGCTGGCGTTCGCGGCTGGCCGTCGTGTTCCAGGACTTCGTGCGCTACGAGCTGACCCTGCGCGACAACGTGGCGCCGGCCGGCGCGCCCGAATCGGTCGTGCTCGACGCCCTGGCGCAGGCGCGCGCGTCCGACCTGGCGTCGCCGGACACGGTCCTCTCGCGCGCGTACGAGGGTGGGACGGACCTCTCGGGGGGCCAGTGGCAGCGGGTCGCCCTGGCCAGGGCACTGTGCGTGGTGCGGCTCGGGGCCGGCGTCGTGATCCTGGACGAGCCGACGGCGCAGCTCGACGTCCGCGGCGAGGCGGAGGTGTTCGACCGGATCCTGGAGGCGACCCGCGGCAGCACCACCATCCTGGTCTCGCACCGCTTCTCGACAGTGCGCCGCGCCGACCGCATCTGCGTGCTGGAGGGGGGGAGGGTGGTCGAGCTGGGCTCACACGACGAGCTGATGGCGCTGGGCGGCCGCTACCGGAGGCTGTTCGAGCTGCAGGCGGCCCACTTCGACGAGGAGCCCGATGCGGCCGCGGTCTGACCTGCCTCCCAATCGGGTGGCGCTGTGGCGCGCCCTGGAGCTCGGCTACCGTGCCGAACCGCGCCTGCTGGTCATCTCGTCCGTCCTGGTCACCGCGTCCTGGGTGCCGTCGTCGCTGAGCGCCCTGTGGCTGAAGCTGCTGGCCGACGGAGCGCTCGGCCGACGGCTCGACCTCCTGGTCTGGGGCGCGGCCGGGCTGGCCGGGTCGGCGGTGGCCGGCTGGCTGCTGCGCGTCCTCGGCGGCCGGTTGCAGATGCGGTTCCGCGAGCGGGCGACGGTTGTGCTGGAGGCGCACGTGGCCCGGCTGCAGGCCGGGATCGCGGGCGTGGAGCACCACGAGCGGCCGGAGCACCTGGACCGCCTCCAGCTCCTGCGCCGGCAGGTCTTCCTGCTGAACCACCTCTACCTCGCGCTGATGGACACCCTTGGCTCCGTGGCCCGCCTGCTGCTGACGGTCGGCCTCCTCGCGTCAGTGGACCCGGTGCTCGTGGGGCTGGCCGCGTTCGCGGTGCCGACCGTGCTGGTCGCGGGCTGGCGGGCCGGACGGGAGCGAGCGGCGGAGGAGCGGGCGGGCCCGGCCCAGCGGCTGGCACGTCACCTGTTCGAGCTGGGCACACAGGCGGGTCCGGGCAAGGAGGTCCGCGCCACCGGCACCGGCGCGCTGCTGGCCGGCCGCTGGACCTCCGCCTGGAGGGCGTGGTATGCGCCCGTATCAGCCGCCCGCTGGGCGAGCGCCGGGTGGCACGCCGCCGCCTGGATGCTCTTCGGGGCGGCGTATGCCGGCGCGATCGTGCTGGTGGCCACCGGCCGCGGGGCGACGCCCGGCGCCGTGCTGCTGGTGCTCGCGGCCGGCGCCAACCTGGCCCGCTACCTGGGCGTCACGGTCACCCAGGCGGACTTCCTGCGCTGGACCCTGGACGCGACGCGGAGGCTCGTCTGGCTGGAGGGCTACGCGCGGAGGGAGCGCGGCGGCGAGCATCCGGCGCCGGAGCGGCTGGCCGGCGGCATCCGCATGGAAGGCGTCTCTTTCCGGTATCCGGGCACCGACCGCTGGGTCCTGCGGGACGTCGACCTGTCGCTGCCGGCCGGCGCGGTTGTGGCCCTGGTCGGCGAGAACGGGGCCGGCAAGAGCACTCTGGTGAAGCTGCTCTGCGGCTTCTACGAGCCGACCGAGGGCCGGATCAGCGTCGACGGGGTGGACCTGGCCAGGATCGCCCCGACTGCGTGGAGATCCCGGCTGGCCGGCGTCTTCCAGGACTTCTGCCGGTTCGAGCTGCTCGCGTCACAGACGATCGGGCTCGGTGACCTGCCGCGGCTGGAGGAGGTCCCCGCACTGCAGGTCGCCATGGCGCGGGCGGGCGCCGGCGAGGTGGTCTCCGGGCTGCCCAGGGGCCTCGACACCCAGCTCGGGCCCACCTGGCACGAGGGGGTCGAGCTGTCCTTCGGGCAGTGGCAGCGGCTGGCGCTGGCCCGCGGCCTCATGCGGGACGGGCCGCTGCTGTGCGTGCTGGACGAGCCGACGGCGGCGCTCGACCCGGAGGCCGAGCACGCGCTGTTCGACCGGTTCGCCGCGGCGGCCCGGGCGGCCAGCGCAGACGGCGGGGCCGGCGGCGTCACGCTGCTGGTCTCGCACCGCTTCTCGACGGTTCGGATGGCCGACGTGATCGTGGTGCTGGTCGGCGCGCGGGTGGTCGAGATGGGCACGCACGAGGAGCTGTTGGCGGCGGGCGGGACGTACGCCGAGCTCTACGGCATCCAGGCGAGGAGCTACCGCGCGCGGTGATCGGCGGCCGCGTGCAGGCCTGTTAAGGAGGTTGGGCCCGCCCGGCCGCCCACCCGACAATGCGGGCATGGCCGAGCCTCACCAGCCCGTCGCGATCAGCGGACGGCGACCCGGCGTCGTCCACCTGACCGTGCTGGGTCAGGCGGCCGGGACCGTGGCCGAGGGCGCGCAGGACGTGGCGCTCCTGCGGGTCCGCCCCCACTGGATCGGACTCGCGGGCCCGCTGCTCCTGCCGGCGGCGGTGGCCACGGGCAGCGTCGGGCTGCTGGAGCTGCGGCTCGCCTCACCGGCGGTCGCGCTCCTGGGACTCGTCGTTGCTGCGGGCTGGGCGGTGGCCGTCGGGGCCGGCTGGGCAGCCGCGTCGCTGACCCTGACCACGCAGGAGGTGATCCTGGAGCGGGGGCTGCTGCCGCGTGTGAGATGCGTCCTCCCTCTCGAGAGCGTGCACGAGGTGACCTGCCGCCAGTCTCTCGCCGGCCAGGCGCTCGACTTCGGCCTGCTGGAGCTGGAACTCCTCGGCCAGGCCGCCACGCAGGCCTTCGGCCCGGCCCCCAGTCCCCGCCGGCTGCAGGCGGGCATCCTGCACTGCCGGCGCCGGGTGCGCGGCCGCCATGGGTAGGACAGGCGGGCGGGGAAGAGCAGCCCCTCCCCCCTGGCGGGGGAGGTGGCCC
>DATFRD010000255.1:0-23621 GCA_035263645.1 Candidatus Dormiibacterota bacterium
GACCCGCACGCAGGCCTGCTGACGTCGCTGCACTTCTCGGGCTTCTTCACCAGCCACTGGGGGTGGCGCCACGCCGGCCAGGCCATCGCCACGGAGGACGAGGACGGCGCGGCCGTCGCCAGGTTCGTCGAGCAGGAGCGGGTCCGCCAGAGCCGCCTCCGCGACAGCCTCGGCGTGGACCCGGCCGGCGAGGCCGTACTGCGCTGCGAGTACCGGTGGCTGCAGCTCTGGGACCGCCTGTCGCTGGACGTCTGCATGCGGGGCTTCCACGGCTGGACGGGCTACTACCAGGAGGCTGCGCTCAGCCCCGAGCCGGGCGCCCCCGATGTCTCGCTCCACGTGGAGCTGGAGCCAGGCGGGGTGTGCCGCCTGGCCCCGTATCCGCTCGTGCTGAGCCCGTATCGGGCCCGCGTCCCGGCCGTCCACGTGCCGCTGGCCGACCTGGCGGACGCCGCTGCAGTCGAGAGGGCCTGGCGGGAGGGCGGGTCCGACGGCGTCGACGTGACGTTCCGGCCGGGCTGACGGCGCCCCGGCCAGCATCCCCTGGTCGGCCGACCGGGCGCCGGCCCGCGCCAGCGCCGGCCGGTACCGGTTGCTAAGGTGGACCCCATGGGTTTGACCAGAACGCTGTTGGCGGCGGGGACGGGCGCTGCGCTGGCCTACTTCCTCGATCCCGTGAGCGGGAAGGAGCGCCGGCGGCGGCTCCGCGCGGCCTGGGAGGAGCGCATGGCCGTGCCGGTCGGGTCGGATACCGAGCTGGTCCCGCCGACCGTCGTCGAAGCGCCCGCGCGCCCCCCCGCCCACCCGACGCAGTAGCGCCGGGTCGGGACCGGGCCGGCCCCTGGCCCTACGGGTCGAGCCAGGCTCTGGCTCGGCCCACGGCTCGCTTCCAGCCCGCATACGCCGACTCGCGCCGGTCGTCGGTCCACGACGGCTCCCACGCGCGGTCGGGCCGCCAGTTCGCCCGCAGCTCGTCCACGCCCGACCAGACGCCCGCCGCCAGGCCGGCCGCGTAGGCAGCGCCCAGCGCCGTCGTCTCGCTGACGGCCGGCCGCACCACCGGCCGGCCCAGGACGTCCGCCTGCATCTGCATCAGCAGGTCGTTGCGGGCCGCGCCGCCGTCGACCTTGAGGGTCGTCACGCCGATCGCGGAGTCGGACGCCATGGCCTCGGTGACGTCGCGGGTCTGGAAGCAGATGGCCTCGAGCGTGGCGCGGGCCAGGTGGCGCCGGTCCACGTAACGGGTCAGGCCCACGATCGCGCCCCGCGCGTACATATCCCAGTGCGGCGCGAACAGGCCGGAGAAGGCGGGCACGAAGAAGGCTCCGCCGGCGTCGTCGACCTGGGCTGCCAGCGCCTCCGACTCCTCTGCCGACCCGATCAGCCCCAGGTTGTCCCGCAGCCACTGCACGGCCGCGCCGGTGACCGCGATCGACCCCTCCAGCGCATACGCGGCAGGCTGGCCTGGCAGGCAGTACGCGGGCGTCGTCAGCAGCCCGCTGGAGGAGGTCATGGCCTCGGCGCCGGTGTTGAGGAGCAGGAAGCTGCCGGTGCCGTACGTGTTCTTCGCCTCGCCGGGCTCCGTGCACGCCTGCCCGAAGACCGCCGCCTGCTGGTCGCCCAGGACGGCACACACCGGGACGCCGGCGCCCAGCGGGCCGTCCTCGACGGTCCGCCCGTACTGGGCGGGGTAGCTCGACGGACGGATCTCGGGCAGCATCGCCCGCGGCACGCCCAGCATGGCCAGCATCTCGTCGTCCCAGCGCAGCCGCCGCAGGTCCATCAGCATCGTGCGGGAGGCGTTCGTGCAGTCGGTGATGTGGGCGCCGCGCCGGGGTCCTCCCGTCAGCCACCAGACGAGCCAGCTGTCGACGGTGCCGAAGAGCAGGTCGCCGCGCTCGGCCCGAGGCCGTGCGCCGGGGACCTGGTCCAGCAGCCAGGCAACCTTGGGGCCCGAGAAGTAGGTCGCCGCCCGCAGCCCGGTCCGGTCCCGGATGAGCGGCTCGCGCCCGGCGTCGATGAGAGCCTGGCAGGCCGGGGTCGTCCTCAGGTCCTGCCAGACGATCGCGTTGGCGATCGGCTTTCCCGTCTCGCGCTCCCAAACGATGGTCGTCTCCCGCTGGTTGGTCACGCCGACGGCCGCCAGCTCCGGCGGGCGGATGCCGCTCTCCCGCAGGGCAGTTGCGATCACATCCCCGGTCGCGGCCCAGATCTCCAGCGGGTCGTGCTCGACCCAGCCCGGCGCCGGCGTGATCTGGCGGTGCTCCCGGTACGCGGAGGCAACCGGTCGGCCCCGGACGTCGAACACCATGAAGCGGGTGCCGGTCGTGCCCTGGTCGATGGCGGCCGCGTACCGGGCGGTCCCGCTGGTCATGGCCGACAACGCTAGCAGTGGTCGATGAGCAGGTGCTCGGCCTCGGCCAGCAGCCGGCTGACGCGCTCGCGCGAGGCGCTGTACACGACGCGCGCGCCGTCCTTCCTGGCGTCGAGCAGGCCGGCGTCCCGCAGGAGTTTGACGTGGTTGCTGACGGTGGGCTGGGCCAGCCGGAACTGGCGGGAGAGGTCCATGACGCTGGCCGGCTCGCGGGAGAGATGGCGGAGGAGGGCAACCCGGGTGCCGTCTGCGAGCACCTTCAGCCGCTCGGCGACGCGCTCGGACTCCGCCCGGCTCAGGCTCTCGACGTCGCCCGAGGCAGCCGGCGAACCGACGTGGACGAACGAGGTCAGGTCGACCACGTAGCCGCCCTGGCTGCTGAAGTAGATGGGAGAGAGCACCACGCGGGGACGCCGGGTCAGCAGCGGCTCCAGGCCCCACTCGGGCAGGCCCAGGATGTGCTTCCTGGAGAGCAGGTCGCTCAGCGCCGCGCCCTGGCGAAGGCGGTGGGCCCATTCGGCGCTGGTCCTCCGCGCCGTCACGCGTCCCTGCTCCGCCCACTCGTCTCGCACCGCGTCCCACACCCGGGCCAGCACGGCCCGGTAGCGCCGGACCGCCTGCTGGTCGTCCCGCAGGTCGGCCAGCCGGCGCAGCGTCATCTCTCTCACCTCGGCCGTCTCGGAGCGCAGCTCCGGCGGCACGGCGTCGGGCTGGCGCGCCGCCTCCTCCAGGCAGTCCAGGAACGTGTCCGCCTCGTCGTTCAGGAGGGCTCCCACCCGGTCGGCCAGCACGGAGGTGTCGGGCAGGTACACGCTGACGCCCTGCGGGCCGAACAGCGCCCGCATCTCCGTCCGCACGTCGCCGGCGACCCTGTCCAGCTCCGCCAGGCGGTGGCCCTCGGGCATGGGATGGTCGCGCAGGACCAGGTGCAGCAGCCAGCTGAGCTCGGCGACGGCCGAGGGGGACACGTCCACCGGAGCACTGCGCTCCTCGGCAACCTCGAGCGGTGCCATAGTCAAAGAACTATATCAAGAACCGGTTGCACTCTGATCTGAATATCGCTATATTTGGATATATGCTGAACATGTACACGATCGAGATGGATGTGCAGCGGCGGCTGGAGACGCTCCGCCATGACGTGGAGCTCGCGCTCGCAGCGGCCGACCGGCGCCGGCGCCCCGAGCGATGGGTTCGCGCCGGCGATCAGACGCTCCGGCCGGCTCCCGCCCAGTACGGCGCCCGGATCGTGCGCTTGAGCAGCTTGCCAGCCTGGTCGCGCGGCAGCTCGCCCTCCACGAAGTCGACCGACCGCGGGCGCTTGTAGTCGGCGATGCGGCCCCTGCACCACTCGATGAGCTCCCCGTCGCTCGCGTCCGCGTGCGGGTGGAGGCTGACCACCGCCTTCACGGCCTCCCCCCAGTCGTCGTCCGGCACGCCGACCACCGCGACGTCCCGGACCGCCGGGTGCGCGTGGAGGCAGGCCTCCACCTCGGCCGGGTAGATGTTCACCCCGCCGGAGATGATCATGTCGATCTTCCGGTCGCAGATGTAGTAGTACCCGTCGGCGTCGCGATAGGCCACGTCGCCGACCGAGAAGAAGCCGTCCCGCATGGCCCGGTTGGTGGCGTCGGGGCGGTTGTAGTACGTCGCCAGCCAGTTGTTGCGGACCCAGACCTCGCCCGGCTGGCCGTCGGGCACCGCGTGGCCGTCGTCATCCAGGAGCAGGATCTCGTTGCCCTCGAGCAGCCGGCCGGCCGAGCCGGGCCTGCGCAGCTGGTCCTCGGGGCGCAGGAGCAAATTCACGCCTGTCTCGGTCGCGCCGTAGAACTCGTACAGCACCTCGCCGAAATAGGCGCTCGCCCGCTCCTTGAGCGAGAACGGGCACGGCGCCGCGCCCAGGATCAGGCCGCGCATAGACGACACGTCGTAACGAGCCCGGACGTCGGCGGGCAGGTCCATGATGCGGTGCAGCAGCGTCGGAGCCATGAACGTCGTGGTCACGCGGTGCCGCTCGATCAGCGCCAGCGCCTGCTCGGGATCGAACCTGGGCATGATCACGACGGTCCCGCCGCACAGGATGGTCAGGCCGTTGAAGAAGCCGACCGCGCTGTGATAGCCCGGCCCGGCCTCCAGGTGCACGTCGTCGTTCCGCAGCCCGAACGCCTGGATCAGCTGCATGACGGCGTCGGCACCGACCCCCGGCGCGCGGAAGGCACCCTTGGGGTGGCCGGTGGTGCCGCTCGTGTAGATCATGGCGCCGCCGAGCTCGTCTGACGCGGTCGGCGGCGGATCCGGGGTCTGGCGGGCGCTGAGCTCGTCGAGCCCGACCCAGCCGGCTGGCGCCGGCGCGCCACCGATTGTCGCGTAGGCCGGCTCACCCTGCGCCAGGGCCCGCGCCGCCTCGACGTGCTCGACGAACTCCGGGCCGGCGCAGACGACGCGCGCGCCGCTGTCGTCGACGATGTACGCGAGCTCCTCCGACCGCAGCCGGAAGTTCACCGGCACGCCCACGGCCTGGCACTTGCGCAGCGCCGTGGAGACCTCGAACCCGGCGACCGAGTTGTGCGCCATGACGGCCACCCGGGCGCCGGGCCCCACGCCGATCTCGGCGAGGGCGCGGGCAGCGCGGTTGCTGCGCACGTCGTAGCCTCTGTACGTCAGGATCTCATCGCCGCAGATCAGGGCCGGCTTGTCAGGGCTGGCGGTCGCGTGGAGGGTGACGATGTCTGGCACTTCACGTCATGCTATTCGCGTGGAGGGAGGAATGGTCGGCGTTCTACTGGTCGAAGACGACACCGCCATCGCGGACCTGTACGCGCTGAAGCTGCGCCTGGACGGCTACTCGGTGACCGTGGCCGCCGATCACGAGACCGCGAACCGGAGCTTCTGGTCGGAGCGGCCAGGCATCGTCTGCCTGGACGAGCGGTTACCGGACGGAGCCGGGACGGACCTCGCTGAGCGCTTCGCCGCCGCCGGCGCGCGGATCGTGCTGTTCACGAACGACGAGCGCATCTACGAGAAGCCGCCCGCGTGCGTGTGCCGCTCGCTGCTGAAGGCGAGGACGAACCCGGCCCAGCTGTCGGCCGCGCTCAGCGAGGTGGCGGCAGCGGTGCCAGCGCGCGCCTGAGCTCGGCGACCACCGCGTCCAGGTTCTCCGGGGCGGCCCCGGCGGCCCGGCTGCGCGCCGCGTCGACGAGGCTGTAGACGTCTGCCGCCCCGTGCAGCATGAGCGGGGTCAGCCCGACGCCGGCGAACGTGGCGGCGATCTCCTGCATCTCCGCGATCCAGCGGTGAGCCTTGGGCACCATCGCCGGCAGCCCCCCCTCCGCCGAGCGCAGGAACTGCGGCTGGCTCTCCGCCAGCTCGGAGCGCAGGGCGTCCGCGATGCCGAGCACGTCGGCGGCGACCATCGACTCCGTGAGGAGCGCGGCCAGACCCTTCGTGAGCGCCGCGTAGCACATCTTCAGCGCTGAGGCATGCCCGATCTGGCCGTCCAGGACGCGGACGTCGAGCGGCAGAGCGGCAACCTCGACCGCGTGCGGGCCGCAGGCGTAGAGGCGGGGCGACGCGGGTGCGCCGATGATGCCGGCGTCGACGTACCGGTCTCCCACCAGGGCGCCGATTGTCCGCGCCGTTGCCGGCGAGACGGCGTTGCAGTCGACGTACAGCGGCCCGGCGTCCTGGCCCACGGCCTCGGCGAGGTCCAGCGCGCGGCCGGGCGGCAGGATGGAGAGCAGCAGGTCGGCCTGGCGGACCGCCGCCGGCAGCGAGCGGAGGTCCTCCAGGCCGGCCGCCGCCGCCCGGGCCAGCGTCCGCTCCCCCCGGCCCTCGAGCGCCGTCACGACCCGGATGCCGCCCTCACGCAGGCGTTTGCCGATGGCCGACCCCATCTCCCCCGGGCTGATGATCGCGACGGTGACCGGGGCCCCGGGGCTCAACTCAGTCGCCGGGCGCGGGCAGGTCCAGCGGGAGCTCAGGCTGCGTGAGGACGACCTTCCCGGTCCCGCCGCGCGGCGTCTCGGATGCCTGGTCGGGTGCCGCCGAGGCCTCCGGCGCGCCCTGACCTGCCTCCGGCGCGTCGGCGGCGCGGGCGGACCTCCGTCGCGGGCCTTTAGCCGGCTCGGCGGCGGGGCCGGGCGCAGCGCCGGGCTGGCCGACCGCGCCGTTGGGCGTGGGGGCGTCCGGCACGACCTCGGTCGTGGCGGGGGCGACGGCCGGGCGGCGGCGCCGCGAGGCCTGGCCGGCCGCTGGCGCGTCGGCCGGCGCATCCGCGGGCGGCTCGACGCCGGTCTCGACGCCGGGCCCGGCCAGCGCCAGGTCCGCCTGACCGTTCCCGCAGGCCTGGGGAGGGTCTGGCGGAGGACCCGGCGCGCCGCCCCCAGCGTCCAGCGAGACCTGGCCCACTGGCTCCCCGAGGCTCGGCGCCCCATCGTCGGATATGTCGCCGAACATCTCGGCGGCGTCCTCGAGGGCCGAGACGGGGCCGGCCACTGCCGCCTCCCGGCTCCTGCGCTTGCGACGATTGCGCCGGCGCTCGCCTCGCTTGGGCTTCGACAGCCGCTGGACCTGGGACCGGATGCCTACCCGCTGGCAGGCCGTGACCACAGCGCCCACGCCGGCGACCAGCCCCTCCTCCTGGCAGTGCTCGAAGAGCGGCCCGAACAGCTCGGGGGCGCCGCCGATCACCGTCCGCGAGTCGCCCACGATCACGAGCAGCTTCTTGGCGCGAGAGATCGCCACGTTGACGCGGTTGGGGTCGTTCAGGAAGCCGATCGCGGCCCGCTCGTTCGACCGGACCAGTGAGAGGATCACCGCGTCCGACTCCCGGCCCTCGAAGGCGTCGACCGACTCGACGTCGTCGGGCGGCACGATCCCCTTCAGGGCGGACACCAGCCGGTTGACCTGCGAGTTGTACATGGCGATCACGGCCAGCTTCGCCTTGCGCACGCGCTTGCGGATGATCGTCGTGATGTCCTTGCAGAGGGCGACCTCGAACTCGTTCGCGACCGACCGCTGGGCATCCCGGTACTCGTCCTGGGCGCCCGTGTCTACCCAGACCAGCTCGCGGTCGAACGGCCACGGCAGCGGCATCCGCTGGTGGGGCGCCTCGTGGATCAGCTTGCCCTCGTAGAAGAGGTCCGAGACGACGCGCCCGATCGGCTCCCGCATCCGGTACTGGCGCGGCAGCATGATGCGGGAGGTGGGCGGGACCTGGTCCCACATGTATCCGTAGAAGCTGTCGTCGCGGACCACCTCGTCCAGGTGGTTCCGGATCTCGAACCCGAGCGCCGCGTCCTCCATCACCGGCGGCAGCTGGTTCAGGTCGCCGATCATCACCCAGCGCTTGGCCAGCGGCATCAGCGCCAGCGCCTCGTTGGCGCGGACCTTGTTCGCCTCGTCGAGGATCAGCCAGTCAAAAGTGCGGAACCGGAGCCTGGAGTCGATGGCCAGCCGGTTGCACGTGCCGGCCACCAGGTTGAACGGCTCCAGGTCGTCGCCCTCGACCAGGGTGTGGCGCAGGCGGCGGGGCACCTTGCCCGGCTCGGCCACGCGCGCCTGGCGGACGTGAGAGAAGCCCAGCAGCCGTTCCTGGCCGGTGTCCACGGCGTCGTTCGAGTGCGACGAGAGCAGGATCGACGCGGACGGGTTCCGACCGAGGATGCGCCGGATCGACTCCACGATGGCGGTCGTCTTGCCGGTGCCGGGCGGGCCCTGGATGAGGTAGAGCTGTCCGGGCCGCATGCCCATGACACGCGCCACCGCCTCCGCCTGCTCCTCGTTGGGGTCGGGCAGGTGGTGCGCGCGCCGTCCCTCCAGCGCGAGGCGGGGCGGCGATCCGAGCCAGCCCGGGTCGGCCAGCGTGGCCGCCAGGGCGCCGGTTCGGGGCGAGCCGATCTGGAGCTGGCGGATGACCGACTTCTGGGCGTCGAACATCTCCACGCTGGCCGTCGGCAGCACGACGCCCTCGTCGGGCAGCGGGTCGTAACGGCGAAACGACACCCAGAGCGTCTGGCCCTGGACCCGGTCGAGGGTCATCCCGCGGTACTCGGGGAAGCCGGCCGAGCGGACCGTGAGCGAGTCGATGCCCCGGTAGATCCGGGCGTCGTTGCCGTCGGTCAGCCGCAGCGCCGCCCTGACGTACTCGCCGCCGCGCATGTCTTCCCCGCACTCGGGGCAGTGGATGCCGTTGGAGGTGGGGGCGATGTTCTCGCAGCGCGGGCACTCGATCCACTGCTCCACCGCCTCGTAGCGTCGGACCGTCGCCTCTGCCAGCTTCTCGCGGTAGTCGCGCAGATGCTCGATGAAGCGCAGCGTCGAGTCCAGGATGGGGGCGTTCTTGGCCTGCTCGCGCAGCGCCAGGGCCGTGAAGCCCTCCAGCTCGCCGTCCCACTCCTCGACCAGCTGGAGCTCCCGGTACGTCAGGTTGAGGCGGGACTTCTCCATGACGTACTCGCGCTCGAGCTGCTGCATGTCGACGATCTCGAGGGCGAGACCGAGCGGCGTGCGGCCCAGGCGCCCGGTCAGCAGTGTCTGGTCGACCTGGCCGATGAACTCCAGCGGCCGGTCCGGCCGGGTGGCCGTGTACGTGCCGTCGATCTCCCCCCGCTCCTCGAGGACCTGACGGAGCCACTCGGGGCCGTTCGGGATGATCGCGAGCTTGGCGGCGGCCGGGCTGCCGGGTCCGACCCGGATGCCGAGCCGGCCGGCCTGGATCTCCTCGCCGGGGATCTCCGGCTGCCAGAGCGGCAGGATGTCGCCGGGATTGGGCACGCTCATAGGGCTGGGTCGCCAGCCACGTCAGTGGCGGGAACTGAAGTGGGGATCAAGGCGTTAGCAGAGGGCCTCGGTCGAGGCCCGGGCACCACATGGTGGTACCGACGAAAGGTTGCTCAAATTCTAGCCTGATCGCGCGCCGCGGCGGAGGACGAAGTTCTGATGGCCTCGAAAGCGGGCTGATCGGGCACGGCCAGGAGGCGGCGGAGAGGTCGGGCCTATTCGTCCAGTGGGTGGCCTGCGGTCTCCGGCAGCAGGAGCAGCAGCAGCGCCGCCAGCAGGGCGCCGCCGGCAGTGGCGGCCACCCCGGGCCCGAGGCCCAGGCGCGGCTGCAGGAGGCCGACCAGCTGGTAGCCGGCCACCCCGCCCACCGCCGCCGCCAGCGCCGCGGCCGACTCCGAGGTGGCCCGCGCCCGCGTCGGGAAGAGCTCGCCGAACCAGGCGCCCACGATCGGGACCGACGCGCTGGCGAGCACGCTCCAGGCCACGTTGCCGACCCAGTAGGCCGGGCGGCCGCCGCTGAACGTCAGCGCGGCGCAGCCCGCCGAGAGCAGCGCGAGCGTGACGGCCAGGCGGCGCCTGCCGAGCCGGTCGGACAGCCTGCCGCCGGCCACGAAGGCGGGGATCGAGGCCAGGCCCGAGACCACCACCACGGCGCTGACCGCGGCAGGGCCCAGCCTGAGGTCGCGGCTGCCGAACAGGGCGAACAGCAGGCCGGCGGGCTCGTAGAGCAGGGAGCCGAGCGCGCCGGACGCCGCCACCACCACGAGGCGCCGACGCCAGGGCGGCCGGAGCAGCATGCCGAGCGGCACGGGCCGCCGGGCCCCGCCGGCCGCCACCGAGTGCGACCAGGCCCGGCTCTCGCGCACGAGCCACGCCAGCAGCAGGGCGGCGCCGAGGCCAGCGCCGCCCACCACGTACAGCACCCGCCAGTTCGGCGCCACCAGCGGGTAGAGGAGCGTGGTGGCCCCGGTGCCCGCACCGGCGGCGATCGTGATCGCGGCCACGGCTGCTCCCCGCTGGTCGGCGGTCACCTCCTCGATGACCAGCGCGGTGGCGACGGCGGCGGCCACGGTCTCGAAGCAGACCGCGAGCATCCGCGCGGCAGCCAGCCAGGGCAGAGACGGGGCCCATGCGCTGACCAGGTTGGCCAGCGAGAACCCCGCCACCGCGATGGCCAGCAGGCGCCGGCGCCCGAACCGGTCCGCCTGCATAGCGATCGGCAGCCCGGCCAGGGTGCCCAGCGCCAGCGCCGAGCCGACCCTGGTCAGCGCGCCGACGGAGGTCCGGAAGTCGGTGGCGATGGCCGGCAGCGCGAGGACCAGCACCGAGGTGTCGAAGCTGACGAAGAACGTGGCCAGCCCCGCCAGCGCCACCACCCGAACCTGCCCCCGATCGAGCCCCCGCAGTCCACCGCGCCACGTCCGCGACCCGGACGGGGATGGACCGGAGGTCCCCCCCACGTCGAGAGAGACCCGGGATTCGCCGTAAGCAAGGGCTTGGCCCGAGCGTGTGAGTGGATCTTCCCCGAGATCGCCAGGCGTCCCAGATGACCCCGAAGGGCTGGACCGAAGGTCCCCCAAACGTCCCGGAGAGAGGGGGGGTTTAGGAAGGGGGGGCCCGCCCCACCTTGCACCGATCAGGCCGAATCGCCGGAGGAGCCACGGCCCGGGTCCCAGGAACCCCGCGGTGGCCCCGAAGTGAACGACGCTGACTCCGAGCAGCGACGGCGGCCCGGGCAGCAGCCAGAAGGCCAGCGCCACCGGCACCCCCACCAGGGCGGTGGCCAGCACGTCCAGCCACGCCCAGCCGCCCAGCCGGTGGTACAGGACGTACAGGGAGGTGCCCACGGCCAGGCCGGCGGCGGGGCCCAGCGCCGCCGTCAGGCCACCCTGCAGGAGGCCGCGGAAGAAGGCCTCCTCGACCGGGGCGTTCACCAGGTAGTAGCCGGCCTGCAGGACGAGGTCGGCGGTGCTGGCCGGCACCCGGAGGCTGCCCCGCCGCCGGGTCAGGGCCCGCTGGGCCAGCGCCGCGGCGGCGAAGAAGACGACGGCCGCCGGCAGCCCGACGCCGACCTGGATCGCGAGCCGGCCCGGCCCGATCCCGAGCCATGGGGGCCGGAACACGAGCCACACCGCCGCCACCACGGCCGTGAACGGGACCAGGCGGACCAGCGCGTCCGGTCGCATCCACGCGAGGCTGTCGGCCACGCGGTTGGGGATCAGCGCTGGTGGGCTCACGGTGCGCGCCTGGCTCACTTTCTGGTCTTGTACGAGGCGCAGCCGGCCCGCGTCCACCGCTCGATGCAATGCTTCCGACCCGGCGGGGGCCCGGCCGGCGGTAGATTTGAGGAGCTCTGAGCAACATCGAGGAGGTTCGGAACCAGCCGGGCGGCGAGCTGGCGTCGTCGGCGCCGGGCGAGCTCGACACCTGGCTCAGCCTGGGCGAGGCGAGCCGGCTGCTGGGGATCAGCCAGGGGACGCTGCGCCGCTGGGCGGACCGCGGGCAGGTGGCCAGCTTCACCACGCCGGGCGGCCACCGCCGCTTCCCGAGGGCGGCCATCCAGGCGCTGCTGCCGGCGGGTCGGGCACGCCGGCCGCACCTGTCGGAGATGGGCACCTCCAGCCAGCGCATGACGGGCGCCTACCGGCGGCTGATCGACGTGTCCGGGGGCCGCCCGCTGTCCCTGCTCGCGGAGCTGCCCGAGTCCGAGCGACAGCTGTTCCGCGAGCGCGGCCGGCGCATGGTGGAGTGCCTCCTGGCCCACCTGGACGCCGACGCGCCGGCCCCGGCGATGGCGAACCTGCACGAGGCGGCGGGCCAGGCGGCCGAGTACGGGTCAAGCACGGCCCGGATGGGCGCGTCGCTCAGCGAGGCCGTGGAGACGTTCCTCCGCTTCCGGGCGCCGTTCATCGCCGAGCTGGCGGCAACCGCGCGCAGGCGGGGTCTGGACACCCGCGAAGCGACCGGCCTGCTGGTGGACGCCGAGAGCGCCTTCGACAAGCTCCTGCTGGCATTCATGGAGGGCTGGCAGCACGCGTGACCGGGCAGGCCTGGGGGCCGTCCTGCTGAGCACGCGTCCGGAGGGCGTGCACGACCCGCTCGTCGTGAAGCTGCAGGCCCGCGGCCACCGCGTCCACGCTGTGCCCACCGTCGCGCTGGAGCCGGTGGAGTTCGCGGTCCCCGACCTGGCCCGGCAGGACTGGGTGGTCGTGACGAGCGCCGCCGGCGTGGCCTCGCTGCTCGAGCGGGCTGGCCCCGCCGGGGGCGCCAGGTGGGCGGCCGTGGGCCCGCGCACCGCGGCGGCGCTGGCGGCGCGCGGGATCGAGGCCGCCGCCGTGGCGGACGAGAGCCGCAGCGCCGCCATCGCGGCCGCCATCGCGCGGGTCGAGCCGCTGCCCGGCCGGCGGGTGCTGCTGGCCAGGGCGGACGCCGCGGGTGACGACCTGCCCCGGGCGCTGCGCGCCGCCGGGGCGCTGGTCGAGGACGTGGCTGTCTACCACACCGTGGTCGGCCCGGAGGGGTCGCGGGAGCCACTGGACCGGGCCCTCGCCGACCCCGAGCTGGAAGCCGCCATCTTCGCCTCGGGCTCGGCAGTTCGAGGGCTGCTCCGCCTGGCGGCCCGCGACCCCCGCGGCCTGGCCGCGATCACCATCGGGCCCGCCACGTCGGCCGTGGCGCGGCAGGAGGGCTTCCGGGTTGCAGCAGAGGCCCGCCGGCCCGGCGTGGAGGCCCTGGTGGCGGAGGTCGATCGCCTCTTTCGATAGAGAGAGATTTGTGCGGACTTTGATAGATTTGGGGAGGTTTGGTGGAGAGAGACGCGCTGCCCTGGGCGCTGGTCGCCCACGCCGGTGAGGTCGCGGTGGGCGAGCGTGCCCGCCTGGCGGACTCGCTCCGGGAACTCGCAGACCTGCATCGCCGCTGGACGCTTCTCGCCACGTGTCACCGCGTCGAGCTGTACGGCTTCGGGCCGCGGCCGGCCGGCGAGAGCATGCGGCTGCTCGAGGGTGAGCCGGCCGTCAGGCACCTGTTCCGAGTGGCGGCGGGCCTGGAGAGCGCAGTTGTGGGGGAGACCGAGATCCTGGGCCAGGTCCGCAACGCGCTGTCCCACGCCAGGGAGCGCGGCACCGACGAGCGCGTGGCCCGGCTGTTCGAGTGCGCCATCGCCGTCGGGCGGGGGGCCAGGGCGTCGCTGCCGGAGCGCGACGGCCTGGCCGGCAGGGCGGTCGCGTGGCTGGCCCGGCGCACGCACCTGGCCGGGCGCGGCGTGCTGGTCGTGGGCCTGGGGCCCATGGGCAGGGCGATGGCGGCGGCCGCTGAGGCGTCCGGCGCGGTGGTGACGGTAGCGAGCCGGCGACCGCGCCCCGAGACGCTCGACCTGGCCGCCGCGGCCAGGGTTGCCCCGGAGATGGCGGCGGTGGCGGTCGCGATACGCGCCGAGTGGGCGGAGCTGGCGGCCGCTGGCCAGGCCCCGGCCGACAGCCGCCTGCCGCCCGTCGCCGACCTCTCGGCGCCGCCGGCCGTCCCGGCCGCGGTGCGCCTGGCGCTGGGTCCCGACTACCTGGGCATCGACGACCTGTGGGAGCGGGGGCGGGCCGACACCGGCTGGGTGCGGAAGGCGGACGCCGTCGTGGCGGACGGCGTGGCGGAGTACCTGGGCTGGCTCGAGGGCCGGGGCTCGGTGGCGACGCTGGTGGCGCTCAGGGACCGGGCGGAGTCGCGGCGGCGGGCCCGCGTGGAGCGGCTCCTGCGCCGGCTCCCGGACCTGGACGAGCGGGCGCGCGGGCTGGTCGTGGCAATGTCGAAGCAGCTGGTCACGGACGTGCTGCACGAGCCGGTTTGTGCCCTGCGGTCCGACCGGGACGGCCGGCACGGCGAGGCCGCCAGGGCGCTGTTCGAGCTGTGAGCCGGCCGCTTCGCCTCGGCACCCGCGGGTCCTGGCTGGCCAGGGTCCAGAGCGAGCAGGTCGCGGAGCGGCTGCGTCGGCTGGGTCACGACGTGGAGCTGGTGACCGTCGTCACCGACGGCGATCGCCGGGCTCCGGGCACCGAACCGGGGGTCGGCGTGTTCGTCACGGCGCTGGAGCGCGCGCTGGCGGCGGGCGACGTCGACCTGGCCGTCCACAGTGCCAAGGACGTCCCGCTGGAGACGACGTCCGGCCTCGTGATCGCGGCGTTCCCCGGCCCTCGGGCGGACCCCCGCGACGCGCTGGTCACCGCCGGCGGCGGCTGCACGCTCGATCGCTTGCCCGCGGGTGCCACGTTCGGCACGGACAGCCCGCGCCGGGCCGGGTTCGTCCTGTACCTCCGCCCCGACCTGCGCCACCGGGCCCTCCACGGCAACGTCGACAGCCGCCTGCGGCGCCTGGGCGCCGGCGAGGTGGATGCCGCGGTGCTGGCGGCGGCCGGGCTGGACCGGCTGGGGTTCGGCGGCCGGGCGGACCAGCGGCTGAGCCCGGAGGTGGTCCCGCCGGCGCCGGGCCAGGGCGCGCTGGCCGTGCAGTGCCGCGCCGGCGACGCCCGGGTGACGGATGCGCTGGCGGCCCTGGACGACCCGGAGGTGCGGCTGGCCGTGCTGACCGAGCGGCGGGTGCTGGAGGCGACGGGCGGCACGTGCCGGGCCCCGGTCGGCGCGCTGGCCGTCGTGACCGGCGGCCGTCTGTGCCTCCTGGCCGCCGCCGCGGCCCCGGACGGGTCGGACCGCTGCGTCGTGTACCGGGAGGACGAGCCGACCGAGCCGGCCGGGCTGGCGATCGCGGAGCGTGCCGGCGAAGAGCTGAGGACGAAGGTGGTGACCCATGTTGCTTGAGACCGCAGACAAACTGGAGCTGTCGGACCGGCCGCGCCGGATGCGCGCGACGGCAGCCAGCCGGGCCCTGGTGCGCGAGACGCGGCTCAGTCCGCGCCAGCTCGTGGCCCCGGTGTTCGTCGTCCCCGGGGCCGGGCGGCGCGAGCCCATCCCGTCGATGAGCGGCCACGAGCGGCTGAGCCCGGACCTGGCGCTGGAGCTGGCACGCCGCCTCGCCGGCCTCGGCGTCGGCGGGCTGCTGCTGTTCGGCGTCCCCGACGTCAAGGACGACATGGGCCACGGCGCCGCCGACCCCGACGGTCCGGTGCCGGCGACGCTCCGGCTGGTCCGGGACGCCGGCGTGCCGATCGTCCTGGCCGCCGACGTCTGCCTGTGCGAGTACACGTCGCACGGGCACTGCGGCGTCCTCGACGGACGGCGCATCGACAACGACCGGAGCCTCCCGCTCCTGGCGGCCGCCGCGGTGGCGTACGCTGCGGCGGGCGCCGACGTGGTCGCGCCCAGCGCGATGATGGACGGCCAGGTCGCCGCGCTGCGCTTGGGCCTGGACGAGGCCGGGCACCCGGACACGGCGATCATGGCCTACGCGTCCAAGCACGCGTCCTTCCTGTACGGGCCGTTTCGGGAGGCTGCCGGCTCGACCCCGGCCTTCGGCGACCGCCGCTCGTACCAAATGGACCCCGCCAACGGGCGGGAGGCGATGCGCGAGATGGAGCTCGACGTCCAGGAGGGCGCCGACCTGCTGATGGTGAAGCCGGGCATCAGCTCGCTGGACCTGCTGGCCAGGGCCCGCGACCGCTTCGACCTGCCGCTCGCTGCATACCAGGTCAGCGGCGAGTACGCGATGATCGACGCCGCCTCGCAGCGGGGCTGGATCGATCGCAGGGGCGCGGCGCTCGAGACGCTGACGGCCATCCGGCGGGCCGGCGCGGACGTGGTCATGACGTACTTCGCCGAGGAGGCCGCGCGCTGGCTGTCCGAGGAGGGCGTGTGACGGACCAGCCGGAGCGGCGATACGTGCAGGCTCTGGCGCTGGGCCTGGACCCGGCGTGGCGTCGGCTGGGCGACCGGGAGCGCTGCGAGGACGCGATGGCGTTCTGCCGGGCCGTCGAGCGGCCCGGCCCCGTCACCACGTATCCGTACTCGATGATCGGCCTGCACCAGGGCGCCGACCTCCTGCTCTGGCGGCTGGCGGGGGCGCTCGACGAGCTCGAAGAAGCCGCGGCAGTCGCGCTGCGCTCGGGCCTGGGCCGGTACCTGACCGTGGCCGAGAGCCTGCTCGGCATCGTGCAGCCGTCGCAGTACGTGAAGCGCCCGACCGCCCAGGAGCAGTCGCTCTTCTCGGGCGAGCGCTCCCGCTACCTGGTCGTCTACCCGTTCACCAAGAGCGCGGAGTGGTACATGCTGGGCCGCGAGGCCCGCCAGGGGATCATGAACGAGCACATGCGCGTCGGCCACGAGTACACGCAGGTGCGCCAGCTCCTCGCCTACTCCTTCGGGATCGACGACCAGGACTTCCTGGTCGCGTACGAGACCGACGACCTGGTCGCCTTCGGCAACCTGGTCCACGACCTCCGGGGGACGGAGAGCCGGCGGTCCACCGTGAACGACACCCCGATCCTGACCTGCGTCCACCGGCCCCTGCCCGAGATCCTGGCCCTGCTCGGGGCGCCGGCATGATCCCCGACGCGCTGGAGCACTTCCCCGGCGGCGTGAACAGCCCGGTCCGCGCCTACCGGCCGGTCGGCGGCGACCCGCCGACCCTAATGCGGGGGCTGGGCGGTCACGTGTGGGACGCGGCCGGGCGCGAGTACGTGGACTGGGTGGGGGCGTTCGGCCCGCTGGTCGCCGGCCACGCCCACCCGGCGGTGGTGGCGGCGGTCGAGCGGGCGCTGGCGTGCGGGGGGCCGTTCGGCGTCACCACCGAGCGGGAGGTGCGCCTCGCCAGGGCGGTGCGGGAGCGGATGCCTTCGATCGAGCGGCTCCGCTTCTGCACGTCGGGGACCGAGGCGGCCATGAGCGCGGTGCGCGTGGCCAGGGCGGCCACCGGCCGGCGCCAGGTCGTCAAGTTCGAGGGCGCCTACCACGGCCACTCCGACGCACTGTTCGAGCAGCCGGCGGCGCCGGCCGGGGAGCTGCTGTCTGCCCCCTATGGCGACCTCGATGCGGTGGCCGCGCTGCCGCTCGACGACGTGGCCGCGGTGATCGTGGAGCCGGTGGCCGGCAACGTCGGGGTGGTGGTCCCGCCCGCCGGCTTCCTGCCCGGGCTGCGCCGCCTGTGCGACGAGCACGGGGCACTGCTCATCCTGGACGAGGTCATCACCGGCTTCCGGGTGGCGCCGGGCGGTGCGCAGCAGCTGTACGGCGTGCGGCCCGACCTCACGGTGCTGGGCAAGATCGTGGGCGGCGGCCTGCCGGTGGGCGCCTACGGGGGCAGGGCGGACCTGATGGACCTGGTGGCGCCGGTCGGTCCCGTCTACCAGGCGGGCACGCTGGCCGGCCACCCGGCCGTGATGGCGGCCGGCGAGGCCACGCTGGGGCTGCTCGACGCGGCGGCGTACCGGCGGCTGGAGCAGCTGGGCTCCGCGCTCGAGGAGGGCCTGGCCGCGGTCGGCCGGGTCGCGCGCGTGGGCTCGATGCTGACGGTGTTCCTGCGCGACGAGGCCGAGTTCGCCGGGTTCCACCGGCGCCTGCGCGGCGCCGGCGTCCTCGCGCCCCCCTCGCAGTGGGAGGCGTGGTTCGTGTCGCTCGCCCACACGGACGAGGACGTCGGGCGGACGCTGGAGGCGGCGCGGTGAGCGCCGGCCCCGAGGCCGGCGAGAGCCTGTTCCTGCGCGCGGCCCGCCGGCAGCCGGTGGAGCGGACCCCGATCTGGCTGATGCGCCAGGCGGGACGGTCGCTGCCGGAGTATCGGAGGCTGCGTGAGCGGTGGACGCTGGTGGACATCGTCGCCCAGCCCGAGCTGTGCGCCGAGGTCACCCTCCAGCCCGTGCGCCGGCTGGGGGTGGACGCGGCGGTGATGTTCGCCGACATCATGCTGCCGCTCCGCGGCATGGGCGTCGACTTCGAGCTGGTGGAGAGCGTCGGCCCCGTGATCGACCGCCCGGTGCGCTCGCCGGCCGACGTGGACGCGCTGGGCGAGCCGGGCGGGGAAGAGGCGGCGCCCCAGGTGATCACGGCGGTGCGCCAGGTGGTCCGGGAGTCGCCGGTCCCCGTCATCTGCTTCTGCGGGGCGCCCTTCACGCTGGCCAGCTACCTGATCGAGGGCCGGCCGAGCCGGGACTTCAGCCTGGCCAAGCGCTTCATGTTCGCGGAGCCGGAGGCGTTCGAGCGCCTGCTCGCCAGGCTGGCCGGCGTGATGTCCGGCTACCTCGCGGCCCAGGTCCGGGCCGGGGCGCGCGCGATCCAGGTCTTCGACAGCTGGGTCGGGGCCCTGGCCGTGGAGGACTACGTGGCGCGGGTGGCGCCGCACACGCGCGCCATCTTCGAGGCAACGGCCGGGCTGGGCGTGCCGCGGGTGCACTTCGGCACCGGGGCAACGAGCCTGCTGGAGGCGATCGCCGAGACCGGGCCCGACGTCGTCAGCCTGGACTGGCGCCTGCCGCTGGACGCCGGCTGGGCGCGGGTCGGGCACGACAGGGCGGTGCAGGGCAACCTGGACCCCGCGATTCTGCTCGGACCGCGGGCGCTGGTGCGAGAGCGGGCTCGGGACGTGCTGCGCCGGGCGGGCGGGCGAGCCGGCCACGTGTTCAACCTGGGCCACGGCGTGCTCCCGGACACGCCGGTCGAGAACCTGGAGCTGCTGATCGAGACCGTCCGCGAGTGGGCGCCGACCCGGGTCACCTGACCCCCGTGACCGCAGGCGTCCTGTGCATGGCCTACGGCAGCCCGCGGACGGAGGCGGACGTCGAGGCCTACTTCACGGACATCCGGGGCGGCCGTCCGCCGTCGGCCGAGGCGCTCGCCGAGCTCCAGGGCCGCTACCGCGCGATCGGCGGGTCCCCGCTGGAGGGGATCACCCGGCGCCAGGCGGCCGCCCTCGGCCGGGCCCTGGGCGTGCCAGCCTTCGTGGGCATGAAGCACTCGCCACCGTCCATCCGGGAGGGTGCGGCCGAGGCGGCGCAGGCCGGCGTGCAGCGGCTGGTGGGCCTCCCGCTGGCGCCGCACTACGCCCGGATGAGCGTGGGAGCCTACGAGGCGGCGCTGGCCGCGGCGTGGCCGGGCGACCTGCGGTTCGTCGGCGGCTTCCACGACCACCCGGCCTTCGTCGAAGCGCTGTGCGGGCTCCTGCGGGAGGCCCTGGCCGACGGGCGGCCGGACCGCGTCTTCTTCACGGCGCACAGCCTGCCCTGCCGCGTGGTGGAGCAGGGGGATCCGTACGACCAGAGGCTGCGGGAGACCTGCGAGCTGGTTGCGGCGCGGCTGTCCCTGCCGCCCTGGGAGTTCGCCTTCCAGTCCGCGAGCCACACGGGCGAGCCCTGGCTGGGCCCCGACCTGCTGGAGGCCATGGAGCAGTCGGGCACGCGCCGGCCCCTGGTCTGCCCGATCGGCTTCGTGGCCGACCACCTGGAGATCCTCTACGACCTCGACGTCGAGGCCAGGCAGTGGGCCGACGAGCGGGGGGTCGAGCTGCGCCGGACTGCGTCGTTCAACGACCGCCCCGAGTTCGTGGCGGCCCTGGCCGAGATCGTCCGGCACCACCTGGGCTAACCGGGGCCGGCCGGGCCGAGTCCGACCACCGCGCCTGCCGGCAGGGACATCGTGATCTGTGTGCTAACGTGTGGCCATGCGTCTGCACATCAGCCTGGACGCTGAGCTGGTGAAGGAGCTGGACGCTCGGGTCGGGCGACGGGAGCGGAGCGCATTCATCGCTGGCACGATCCGGCGTGCCCTCGACGACGAGCGACGATGGGACGAGATCGAATCGGCGATCGGCGGCATCAAGAGTTCCGGCCACGAGTGGGACGCCGACCCCGCGGCGTGGGTGCGAGCCCAGCGACGAGCCGACCTGCGGCGCACCGGCTGAGGGGAGGCCGGGCACCGATCGACCGTGGCGCGAGTCCTCCTCGACACGACGGTGCTGATCGACATCCTGCGCGGTCGGTCCGCGGCCGACCGGCTGCGAGTCCTGCGAGCCCGGCGCGACGTACCGCTTGTCTGCGCAATCAACGTCGAGGAGGTGCTGCGGGGCATGCGGCGCGGCGAGGACGGAGCTGTGCACCACCTCTTCAACGGGCTGCTCATCGCACCCCTCGGCCGGGCCGAGGGCGAAAGGGCGGGCGCCTGGCGGCGTACCTACGCCGGCCGCGGCATCACCCTGGCCCAGGCTGACTGCCTGGTGGCCGCCGCCGCCGTCGGCGTCGGAGCCCGCCTGGCCACCGGCAACGTCAAGGACTTCCCGATGCCTGAGCTCGAGGTCGAGCACTGGCCAACCGGACCGTAGGAGCCTCTCGAATTCGGGCGAAGAATCTTGCACTGATACTGCAAAAAGTCTAGGCTGGTGCCCGATGGGGAGCACGAAGGTGGAGTTCAACCCGTTCCAGCCGGAGGTCATGGTCGACCCGTACCCGTACTACCGGCGGATGCGGGAGGCGGACCCGGTCCACTGGAACGGGACGCTGCGGGCCTGGTTCCTGACGCGTCATGCCGATGTCCTCGAGCTCCTGAAGGACGATGCGTTCTCGGCGGACCGATCGCGCAGCGACCGATTCCGGCCGCCGCCGCCAGGCCGCGAGGCCCGCGGGCGCTCCATGCTGGTGTCCGACCCGCCCCACCACACCAGGCTCCGCAACCTGGTGAACACCGCTTTCACACCCCGGATGACCGAGCGCATGCGGCCGCGGATCGAGGCCATCGCCGCGGACCTGCTCGACAGTGCCGGGCGCCGACGGGAGCTCGACCTGGTTGCCGACTTCGCCTACCCGCTGCCAGTCGTCGTCATCGCCGAGATGCTCGGCGTGCCGACGCGCGACCGGGGCAGGTTCCAGGAGTGGTCGGCGACACTGGTCCGCGGCCTCGACCCGATTCTGGACGACGCCACCCAGGAAGCCGTGCTCGACGCCCGCGACGCGCTGATCGACTACCTGCGCGACGTCGTCGCCGACCACCGCGCGGAGCCCAGAGACGACCTGATGAGCGCTCTGATCGTCGCCGAGGAGCGCGGGGACACGCTGAGCGAGAACGAGCTGCTCACGATGTGCAACCTGCTGCTGGTCGCGGGCCACGAGACAACCGTGAACCTGATCGGCAACGGCGTGCTGACCCTCCTCCGGCACCCCGACCAGCTGGAGCGGCTGCGCGCGCACCCGGGCCTGGCCCGGACCGCGGTCGAGGAGCTCCTGCGCTACACGTCCCCCGTGCAGTGGACCGGCCGGGTGCCGCTCCGGGAGATCGAGCTCGGCGGCCGCACGCTGCTGCCGGGGCAGTCGGTGGTGGGGGTCCTGGGCGCGGCCAACCGCGACCCCGCCGTCTTTGCCGAGCCCGACCGGCTGGACCTGGGGCGCGACCCCAACCCGCACGTCGCGTTCGGGAGGGGCATCCACTTCTGCCTCGGGGCCCCGCTGGCCCGGCTGGAGGCCCAGGTGGCGCTGCCGATGCTGCTGCAGCGGTTCCCGGGGCTGCGGCTGGCCGGCGAGCCGGAGCCCCGGCCGACGCTGGTCCTGCGCGGCCTGAGCCGCCTCCCGGTCGCCCTGTCGGCCTGAGACCCCGGCTACCAGGGCAGGTGGTCGCCCAGCTGGACGACCTCCACGCGGCTGCCCAGCGGCCGCAGCGCGGCCTTCCACCGCTGAGGGAGCGCGCGTCCCAGCGTGGCTGGGCTCAAGAGTCGCTCCAGCTTCGGCGTTCCTCCTCGAGGTACGCGGCGACCTCGTCGGGTGTCTGGCCGTAGACACCACGAAGGACACCGGCATAGGTCTCCAGAAGCGGACGGATCCGAGCCTCGCCGGTCTGCTCGTCGTAGGTAATCAGAAGACGACTCCCCCGACGAACGCCCATGGTGCGCGCAATCCGTTCCGGAAGGGTCATCTGGTTCCTCTGTCGGAGCTCTACTTCGACTTCGACCATCTTGGTCAGGCCAGCGACTCCAGCCAGGCCCGGTGGAGGGCGCCGTAGTGGCCCTCTGAGCTGGCCAGCGCGGCCGGCGGACCGTCCTCCACGATCCGGCCTCCATCCACGACCAGGACCCGGTCCGCGATCTCGACCGTCGAGAGGCGGTGCGCGATGATGATGGCCGTCCGGTCGGCGAGCAGCGTCTGCAGGGCGTGCTGGACCAGCCGCTCGCTAGGCAGGTCCAGCGACGAGGTCGCCTCGTCGAGGATGAGCACGCGGGGGTCGGCCAGGAACGCGCGGGCGAACGCGACCAGCTGGCGCTGCCCGGACGAGAGCCGGACGCCGCGCCGGCGCACCTGCGTGTCGTACCCCTCCGGCAGCGCTGCGATGAAGCCATGGGCGCCGACCGCGCGCGCCGCCGCGTCGACCTCCTCGGCCGTCGCGCCGGGCCTGCCGAAGGCGATGTTGTCGCCCACCGTGCCGCTGAACAGGAAGCTCTCCTGGGTGACCATGACCACGGCCCGGCGCAGGTCTCGACGGTCCAGGTCGCGCAGGTCCACGCCGTCCAGCCGCAGCGCGCCCTCCGTGGGGTCGTAGAAGCGCGCCATCAGCCGGGCGATCGTGGACTTGCCGGCGCCCGTCTGCCCGACCAGCGCCACCGTCTGCCCGGCCGTGATGGTCAGCGTGAGGTCGTGCAGCACCGGCCTCTCCCGGTAGGCGAACGTCACGTGGTCGAGCTCGATCCGGCCAGCGGCCCGGAGGCGCACCGGGCGGGCCGGCTCCGGGACCGCGGAGCTCTCCTCCAGCACCCCCGACAGCTTCTCCATGGCGGCGGCGGCCGCCTGGAACAGCGTGTAGAACTGCGAGAGGTCCTGCATGGGCTCGAAGAACTGACGCACGTACAGGATGAACGCGGTCAGCACGCCGAGCGTCAGCGACCCGCCCATCACCAGCGTGCCGCCGAAGGCGAGGACCGCAACCGTGGTCACCCGACCCAGAAACGCGATCCCGGGCCCGTAGGTGGACGAGAGCCTCACCGACCACGCGTTCGCGTCCCGGTAGCGCGCGTTCAGGTCCTCGAAGATCTCCTGGTTGCGCGGCTCCCGGCCGTACGCGTGCACGGCGCGAATTCCGCTGAGGGATTCGGTGTAGTGCACGATGACCAGGGCGATGGCCTGGCGCACCGCCCGGTAGGCGCGGGCCGAGTTGCGCCGGAACCACTGGGTGAGGACGACGATGACCGGGAACGACAGCAGCGTGACCGCCCCCAGTCGCACATCGAGCGCCAGCAGGATGCCGCTGATGGCGACGATCGACACCGTCGAGGTCGCCAGCGAGGTGAGGCCGGTCGCGAGCAGGTCGGTCAACGTGTCGATGTCGTTCGTGAGGCGGGAGATGATCCGGCCGGACGTGTAGCGCTCGTAGAAGGACAGCGAGAGCTGCTGCACGTGCGTGAACACGCGCATCCGCAGGTCGTAGAGGACGTCCTGGCCGATGCCGCCCGTGACCCGGAGGAAGCCCCAGTTGCCCAGCGCGCCGAGGGCCGCGGCCCCGCCGATCAGCAGCACGTACAGCTCGAGCACGCGGAGGTCGCCGCGCGCGATGCCGCGGTCGATCG
>DATFRD010000256.1:0-2061 GCA_035263645.1 Candidatus Dormiibacterota bacterium
CCGGGCCGCGACCACCGGCGAGATCAAGGAGACCGCCCGGCGGATCCTGGTCGCCAAGGGGCCGGAGGAGGTCTCGCTGCGGGCGATCGCGCGCGAGATGGGGATGACGGCCCCCGCGCTGTACCGGTACTTCGGCAGCCGGGAAGACCTGATCAGGCACGTCGTCGGGGACATCTTCAGCGAGATCGCGGACGACATCCGGACCGCCGCCATCGAGGCGGGCCAGGCCTCTGGCGGCGACGTGACGGCCAAGCTGATCGCCGCGTGCCGCCAGTTCCGCCGCTGGGCGCTCACCCACCGGGAGGAGTTCGGCCTGCTCTTCGGCACTCCCCTGCCCGCGCTGGAGGCGCTGCACAAGGACAGGATCGACGACTGTGCCATGGATTTCGCCGGCTCCTGGATAACGCTGTTCCTGGACCTGTGGCAGCGGCACCCGTTCCCGGTCCCCGCCGACGACCAGATCGACCCGGGACTCCTGGCCCAGCTAGAGCGCTACATCGCGGGGGTCGGCGCGGACCTGCCCGCCGGGGCCGCGCTCACCTTCCTGCGCTGCTGGGTGCACCTGTACGGCATGGTCGCCCTGGAGGTCTTCGAGCACCTGCACTTCGCGCTCGACGACGCCGCCCCCATGTTCGAGATCACCCTCTCCGAGCTGGCGGACCTGGTCGGGCTCGAGTACCCGCTCCCCCGCTAGCGGCCTGGGCCGCGGGCGCGTCGCCAGCCGGCTTCGCGGCGCCGCGCACCAGGCAGGAGCGCGCGGCCGGCGCTACCCGTGGCCCAGGACGGGGTGCGGGACGTAGTGCTCCTCCAGGCGCCGCATCTCGTCGCCGGTCAGGTCGAGTTCCACGGCGGCGAGGGCGTCCTCGAGGTGGCCGGGCTTGGTGGCCCCCACGATGGGCGCGGTCACGCCGGGCCGGCTGAGCAGCCAGGCCAGGGCGACCTGGGCGGGCGGGACCCCGCGCGCGGCGGCCACCCCGGCCACCGCGTCGACCACGTCATAGTCGGCCGGGGTCTGGTAGAGGCTGTCGCCGAAGGGGTCGGAATTCGCCCGGGTGGTGCGCCGCTCCCCCTCCCGCGTCCGGGTGCCCGCCAGCGTGCCGCGCGCCAGTGGGCTCCACGGGATCACGCCGACCCCCTGGTCGATGCACTGCGGGATCATCTCCCGCTCTTCCTCGCGGTACAGCAGGTTGTAGTAGTTCTGCATGGACACGAACCGGGTCCAGCCATGCCGGTCCGCCACGTGCTGGGCCTTGGCGAACTGCCACGCGAACATGCTGCTCGCGCCGATGTACCGGGCCTTGCCGGACCGGACCACGTCGTGCAGCGCCTCCATCGTCTCCTCGATCGGCGTCCGCGGGTCCCACCGGTGGATCTGGTAGAGGTCGACGTAGTCCATGCCCAGCCGCCCCAGCGACGCGTCGATCGCGGACAGGATTTGCTTGCGGGACAGGCCCCTGGCGTTCTCGTCCTCCCCCATCGGCATGAACACCTTGGTGGCCACGACCACCTCGTCGCGCTGGAAGAGCTTGCCGAGCAGCCGCCCCGTGGCCACCTCGCTGGCCCCGGCGGAGTAGACGTCCGCCGTGTCGTAGAAGATCACGCCGCCGTCGGCCGCCGCGCGGACGATCGGCTCCGCAGCGTCCTCATCCAGCACCCACGGCCGTTCGCTGTTGTTCCCGAAGCTCATCATCCCGAGGCACACGCGCGACACGCGCATGCCCGTCGCGCCTAGGTTGACGTACTCCATGGCCACCTCATGATCGCCGGGTCTTCGGATTGGTCCTTTGTAATCAAGATTACGACCGTCGCCGGATAGGGCCAGGCCGGGGTCATACCGGCCAGCGCCGGGTGAGCAGGCCCGGCCGGAAGCGGGCTGAGGCGACACCCGCGGCAACCCCCTGCCGGCCGCGCTGAGGCGACACTGGCGCCAACCCGCGCAAGCCCGGCTGAGGCGACACCGGTGGGGCCGTCCCCAGGCGGCCGATCAGGCCACGAACGGCTGGCCGGACTCGCTCGTCATGGGGCGGCCGGCGGCGTGCCAGCCGATCATGCCGTCGCAGA
>DATFRD010000257.1:0-3999 GCA_035263645.1 Candidatus Dormiibacterota bacterium
CGCGGATCCGGCTTAACAGGCTGCATTCCGCCCCGGGCGGGCCGGCCGTAGCCTGGGGCCATGCCAGCCGCCGCGGATCCTCGCCTCCCTGTCTCCCCCCCTGCAGGGTCCGGCTGTCCGGCCGCGGCGCTGGCTCCTCGCCCGTCGCCGGGGACCGACGCCCCGGGTGAGGCGCAGGACGACCACGGGCTCCTCGCCGACCTGATCGGCTCGCGAGCGTCTACGCTCGTCAGCACGGTGGCCGTCGCCGACCTGCTGGAGGCGACGCCCGAGAGCCTGGCCGCGCTGGGCCTGTCGAAGGCCGCCAGGCGGCGCCTGCTCGCCGGAGCCGAGCTGGCCCGCCGCTTTCAGCCGGCCGCGCACCGCGCCTCGGCGTGCCTGACGCCGCGCGAGGTGCTGCCACACCTGGCGCCGATTCGAGGCGCCGCCACCGAGGTCCTGGCGGTGCTCGCGCTCGACGCCGCCCTCGCTCCGCTGGGCGGGCTGACACGTGTTGCCGAGGGCGGCCTCATGCACGCGTGCGTCGCGGCCAGGGAGGTGTACGCGCCGGCGCTGGAGCGCCGTGCGGCCGCGATCGTCCTTGCGCACAACCACCCCTCCGGGGTCCCGGCGCCGAGCGACGAGGACCGGGCCTTCACTCGCCACATGTCCCAGGCCGGCGCGCTGCTCGGCATCCAGCTCGTGGACCACCTGGTCGTGGCCCGGCGGGCCT
The DNA here is from genome assembly GCA_035263645.1 of Candidatus Dormiibacterota bacterium. GTDB lineage: Bacteria > Chloroflexota > Dormibacteria > Dormibacterales > Dormibacteraceae > CF-161. The sequence goes on from DATFRD010000257.1 coordinate 713, forward strand.
ACTTCAGCTTCGCGGAGGCCGGACTTCTCCGGCCACGGTCATGACCCCGCCCCGGGTCACGCCCTCGGCCCGGTTTCCGGCCGCGCTCCTAGTAGATGAAGCCCAGCAGCGGGATGTCGCGGGTCCGCAGCGTGCGGGTGTCGATGACGTCCCAGGCGCGGTAGTTCATCTCGGAGACCACGAAGCTGCCGTCGGCGTTGACCTGCTCGACGTAGGCCACGTGCCCGAAGATCGGGCTCTCCCAGTCCACCATGATCGCCCCGGGCTCCGGCACCTGGCCCTCGGCGAAGCCCATGGCCCTGGCGTTCGCCCACCACATCCAGGCGTCCCCGCTCCAGGGGACGTACCGCCTGCTCGCCACGTACCAGGTGCACTGCCCGTAGACGAACTTGGCGTTGGAGAACGGACCCAGGTGGGGCGCGTCGTCCGAGGCCCGGCGCGGGAAGAGCAGCGGCCCCTGCCCGTTCGGGATGACCATCACGTCGCCCGTCTGCACCGCGTCGGTACGGAGGTAGTTGAAGTCGACGATGGCCTGCGCGTCGACCTTGTAGGCCGCTGCCAGAACCTGCAGGGTGTCGGTCGCTTTGACCACGACCACGACGCCGGGGATGGGCGGCACCTCCAGCTGGTCCCCCGGCTTCACCAGGTCGGTCTTGGTCAGCTGCGCCGGGTTGGACCAGCGGAGCTCGTCCGCGGTGATGTTGAACTTCTTCGCGATCGCGTACACGTCCTCGCCGGGCCGCACGGTGTACTTCGTGGGCGTGTGCTGCACCGGGGCGTCCGTGGGGATCCCGATCGGCTTGATGATCGTCCCCGCCCGACCCAGCTGGACGGTGCCGGTCGTTCCGCCCTGCCCGAAGGCGAGGCCCTGGGCGTTCACCACCCCGAGGCGGAGCCGGGCCGTGGCCGGCAGGGCTCGGTTGATCGAGGCATAGCCGGAGAAGCCGACCGCCACGATCAGCACGACGATATGCACAAAGTAGCGGTGTAACACCGGCACCGGCTGACTACCCCCCTGTCAGATTCGCCCTCCCATAGGCGAAAAATTGACGGTGGCAACCCTAGCAGACAGGTTGGGCCCATGTCAAACGGACCGAGCCGGTAGGTTCGTTACGCGATCCGGGAGACTCGCCTCCATATAATCCCTGGCAAGCGGAGGAGGAGTCGGAGGAAGGTATGAGCCGAGGGGCGGAAGCAGCTTCCCTGGAAATCGTTCGCCGGGTGGTCGACCCGGTGCTGACGAACGTCGCCCGGGCGATCGTCCACAAGGAGGACGAGGTCCGCCTGTGCCTGGTCACCCTCCTCTGCGAGGGCCACCTGCTGATCGAGGACGTGCCCGGGGTCGGCAAGACCATGCTCGCCAAGGCGCTGGCGCGCTCGCTGGACTGCACGTTCCGCCGCATCCAGTTCACGCCCGACCTCCTGCCCTCGGACGTCACCGGCGTCAGGGCCTTCAACCAGAAGGAGGCCGAGTTCGAATTCCGGCCGGGCCCCGTGTTCGCCCAGATCCTGCTGGCGGACGAGATCAACCGGGCGACGCCGAAGACCCAGTCCGCGCTGCTCGAGGCCATGGAGGAGCGACAGGTGACGGTGGACGGCGACACCCACGAGCTGCCCGCCCCCTTCATGGTGATGGCGACCCAGAACCCGGTCGAGTACTCCGGGACGTTCCCGCTGCCGGAGGCCCAGCTCGACCGCTTCTTCATGAAGGTCCGTCTGGGCTACCTGACGTCCCGCGAGGAGGCCCGTCTCCTCGGGCGCCAGAAGGTCGAATCGCCGTTCGAGGAGCTCCAGCCCGTCGTCTCGCCGGCTGAGCTGCGCGCGGCCCAGAGGGTGGTCCGGGACGTCTTCGTGAAAGAGGAGCTGAAGGAGTACCTGGCCCGGCTCGTCGAGAAGACGCGGACCCATCCCGAGATCGCGCTCGGCGCCAGCACCCGCGGCACCATCAACCTCTTCCACGCCGCGCAGGCCCGGGCGGCGGTGCTGGGCCGCGAGTACGTCCTGCCGGACGACATCAAGGTTCTGGCCGAGCCGGTCCTCGGCCACCGCATCATCCTCCGGCCCAATGCGGAGATGCAGGGATCGAGCGCCAACCGGATCCTGCACCAGGTCATGGAGCGGGAGCACGTGCCCCAGATGAGCTACGATGCCTGACCCGCTAGGAGCACCCCGGGAACTGCGGCCGGTGGGGGCCTCGCGCCGGGGGCGATGAGCAAGGCCCTCCTCGGCCTCAGCCTCGCCCTGCTCTGCATCTTCGCGTACCTGACCGCGATCAAGCCCGCCTACGTCCTGGCCTACGCCCTCGTTCTGCTCTTCCTCCTCGCCTGGGCGTGGCCCGGGCTCGTGGCGCGGGGCATCCGGATCGAGCGCGTCCTCGACGCCGGGACGCCGACGGTGGGGGAGGCGTTCGAGGAGACCTTCACGGTCCGCAAGCGCGGCCGGACGCCGGCACCATGGGTCGAGGTCATGGACCTGAGCCGACTCGCTGACTACCAGCCCGGCCGGGTCGTCTCCCTGGGCAGGCAGCCCGTCACGTGGACGGCGCGCGGCGTGTACCGGCAGCGAGGCTGGCTGACGTTCGGGCCGACCCTGGTGCGGGTCAGCGAGCCGTTCGGTCTCTTCAGCGAGCAGGTGCGCCTGAACCAGAAGAACCAGATCCTGGTGTATCCCCGCGTCCGCCAGCTGCCGGAGCTGCTGATGCCGGCCACCCAGCACGCCGGCACCGCGCAGCGGTTCGGCAACTGGGCCGACTATCCGCCCGAGACCGGCGGCGTGCGCGAGTACACGGTGGGCGACGCGTTCGGCCGGATCCACTGGCCGCTGTCGCACAAGCATCAGCAGCTGATGAGCAAGACGTTCGAGCAGCCGCTGACCGCGGACCTGTGGATCGTCCTGGACCTGGACCGCTCGGTGCACCACGGCGAGGGAGAGGAGTCCACCGTCGAGTACGCGATCAGCCTCACGGCGTCGATCGCCATGCAGATCCACAACCGGGGCCGCCGGGTCGGGCTCATCGCCAACGACGCCCGCGGCACGCTCCTCGAGCCGCACCGTGCAGTCCGGCAGGACCGCATGATCCTCGACTACCTAGCCGTGGCGAGGGCCGACGGACCCCAGGCCCTGGCCAGGGCCATGGCCTGGGACCGGATTCGTCGGCTCCCGCGGCGCGCCATCGCGGTCGTCACGCCGAGCACCGATCCGGCCTGGGTGCGGACCATGCAGGCCGTGCGTGGTCGCGGCACGTCGCTGCTGGCCTTCTACATCGACGCGTCGAGCTTCGGCGCGCC
>DATFRD010000258.1:0-8342 GCA_035263645.1 Candidatus Dormiibacterota bacterium
CCCTGGGACGAGCAGCTGGCCGTGCTGGAGGACTCGGCGGAGCTCCACCTCGAGAACGACCGGGGCGACGGCCACCCCTGGCACCCCTACGTCCAGAGCGTGAACACCGTGGAGGCGGTGCTCAAGGGCGAGCACGGGATCACGATGCGCGACCTGGTCAAGCTCGCCCTGCGCCTCCGGCCCGAGCGGATCATCCTGGGGGAGGCCAGGGACGGCTCGATGGCGGACGTCTGCCTGGCCGCCTCGACCGGCCATGACGGATCGATGGTCACGATCCACGCAGACGACGCCGACGAGGCCGTCCGCCGCGCGGCCGAGTACGTGATGATGGCCCCGGACTTCATCGGGAGCGCCAACGCCGAGAACATGGCGCTGCGCCGGGTCCACCAGGCGTTCGACGTCACGCTCCATCTGCGCCAGGTCCGGGGCGAACGCCGCGTCAGCGGCGTCGTGGCGGTTGGCGACGGCGTCGGCGACCGGCGCTGGATCTACGCGACCACCCCGGAGGGCCGCCTGGTCCGGGAGATCAGCCTGATCGGAGACCTCCCCCCCAACCTGCGGTACAAGCTGGCCCCACACCTTTCGGAGGTTCCGCCGCTGTGAGCCCGGTGCTGTTCTTCGCCCAGATCCTGCTCCTGGTCGCGCTCGGCCTGGTGGTCCTGCTGGCGCTGGCGACCGGGTCCAGCCCTCGGTCCGGGCGGCGGCTGCGGGCGCTCATGGAGCCGTTGCTCGACCGGGAGCGCTACGTCGCCTCCGGCCTGGGCTGGAGCCTCCAGGCCTGGCTCACGCTCAGGGGCGCCGCTCTCCTGGTCGGCGTCCTGGGCGGCTGGCTGGTCGGCACCCCGGTCGTGATCCTCGGCTCCGCCGCGCTGGGACTGTTCGCCGTCCCGTGGTGGCTCACGGCGAGGGCGGCGCAGCGGAAGCTGGAGATGGACCGGGCCCTCATTCCGTTCATGATCAACCTGGTCAACCTCCTCGGCCAGGGCCAGCAGACCCTCAACCACGCGCTCCGCGAGCTCGCCCGCAACGCCGACGTGCGCCTGGCCAGCGCGCTGGAGCCGCTGCGAAACGCGGAGTCGATCAGCGACGCGCTGGTCGAGGTGTCCAGACGGGGCCTGTCGCCGATGCTGGACCGGGTCTGCGTCGATCTCCTGCTCTCCCTGGACCAGACGCCGGAGGCCTTCGTCGAGCAGGTGGAGAAGGTGCTGATCCCCCAGTACGACCAGGACCTGGAGCTGCAGTCGCGCAACCATGCGGCGCTGGTCGGCGGCCGCCAGAACGGCCTGCTGGTGGTCGTCATCATGGCGGTCTGCTTCGTGGTGGTCATGCGGGTCGACAGCCTGCGGGCCATCTACGCCACGGTGGTGGGCCAGGTGATGCTCGTGCTCGACGGCGTGATGGTCATCGGCGTGCTCGGCTTCCTCAGGCTCATGACCCCTGCCTCGCCGTGGATGCGCTGGGACGTGGCGGCGGTCCGCGAGCAGATGCGGAGGCGATATGCCTGAGGCATGGAAGGGGGGGCGGGCCCCGAGCGCCCCGGTCGCCCCTCTCCCCCCGCGGGAGGGGTTGGGGGAGGGGGCTCGACGCGGAGATGCCTGATCTCGTGTTGCCGGTGCTGGTCTTTGTTGTCGGGCTCGTGGTGCTGGTTGTGCTCTGGCGGTCCGGCGCGTTCACGCCGGCGTCCGTCACCGCCTGGTCGCGCATCGGCCGCCACCACCGCCTGACCGACGATCGGCCCCTGGAGGAGCGCATGGGCGACCGGGTGCCGGCGCTGGCCCGGTTCTTCCGAGAGACCAGCGTCCCGCGCCTGCTCCGGATCGCCGATCGCCGCGAGGGCCTCAACGCCTGGCTGATCCGGGTCGCGATCTACGTGCTCCTCGTGACCGTCGCCCTGCTCTCGGTCGATCTCGTCCTCAGCCTGTCGCGGGGCTCGCTGCCGCTGCCGCCCGTCGCGTGCGTGCTGGTCGGAGCTTTCTTCGCGCCGCTCTCCTACGTGGCGCTTCAGGGCGAGGCCCGGCAGCGGCAGGACGCGCTGAACCGGGCCATCGCGCAGTCCCTGACCGAGATGGCCATCCTGACCTACACCGGCCAGTACACGGTCGCCAGCGCGCTCCAGTTCGTGGCCCGGTGTCACCGCCAGCGACTGCTGCTGGACCTGCTCACCACAGCGGAGCGGCAGGGGGCGAACGCCGAGCCGGGCGGCCTGAACCTCGGTCTGCGCTCAAACCAGCTGCTCAGCACCGTGACGATCTACGAACGGCTCGGCGTCGAGTACGACGTGGAGATGCTCCACGAGCTGGCCACGAACATGCGCCGGATCGCCGAGAAGGGTCTCGTGCCGTCGGACGTCCTCACCTCGCTCTCGGTGGCCACGGGCAAGCGCCAGATCGCCCAGCTGGCGGTGAAGGCGGAGCAGGCTCGGCCGCGGATGGCGATGGCCATCGGGCTGATGGTGCTGCCGCTGCTCAGCCTGATCCTCTTCCCGGCGTTCATGTCGATCGGCACGGCGTTCCGGTGAGCGGCGGCCGCCGCCCGGCGCTGACGCTGCTGGCGCCGCTGCCCATCGGCCTCGTTCAGCTGCTGCTCGCCCGCGTGGTGCTGGGGGTGCCCGACTGGGTCGCCGCGAGGGACTTCCTGCTCAGCGACCGCCCGACCCAGGCGGACGGGCTGGCGGCGGCCCAGGCCGTGCTGTGGCTGGTGGTCGGGGTCGCGCTGGCCGCGGCGCTGACGGCGGCCGGACGAGCGCTGGCCACCGGCGGCCGGCGCGGCCGGGGCGTGGGCTGGTCGGTGGGGGTGGCCCTGGCCGGCCTGGTCATCCTGGCGGCCGGGGCCGGCCACCACGTCCAGACGGGCTCGCCCAGCCTGGCCGGCGGCTCGCTGCAGCAGGCGAGGGCGGAGCTTGCGCGGTGAGCTGCGGGGTGGCCCGGCTGGAGCCCTGGCCCTGAGCGGCTTTCTGGCGGCGCCCGGCGGCTGAGCGATGCAGCGCGTCCCGCTCGGCGCCGCGGACAGTCCCCACGCCGTGCGGCGCGGGGGCCGGTCGGGTCGCCCGAGCGGCGGTCAGCGGCTGCCGCTGGCGCTGGCCGCCGTCGGGGTCGCCGCCGCCGTGGGCGGCCTTGTCCTTTACGCGACTCCGGCTGACTTCGTGGTACGCGTGGACGCCGGCGGGTACCACCTCGCGGGCGAGGATCTGGTCAGCCGGGGCGGCGGGGTGTTCCTCTCGGCCAGCGGGACGGCGCTGGTGGTGGAGCGAAGACCGGAGCGGGTCCTCGCCGCCGGCTCGGCGGAGCTGAACGGCCAGCCCGCCAGCGGTCGCTGCGAGGAGGCGGCGGGCTCTGGGCAGGCAACCTGCGAGTTCACCGTCGCCGGGCGGTCGTTCACCGCCGCGGACGTTCGGACCGCGACCGGCTGGAGCCGCCGCTACTCGGACGGCGAGACCATCTCCATCCGGGTGGACGGCGACGGCGACACGCCGGTGCCCTTTCCCCTCGGACGCTGACCGCCGGCCGCCTCCGGACGGGAGGCCGGCTGCGCGCCGGCGCCGCAGGTCCGTCCTGCGCGGGCTCAGCGCTCGGCGAGGTGCAGCGCGTAGCAGCGGTGGCCCAGGTCCATGAGCTGGACCGGCGAGCCCACCCGCTCGAGCCAAGAGCGCATGCGCCGGGCCGCCTTGGCCTCGGTGTCCTGGAGCACGACCTCCTGGCCCAGCGCGGCCCCCAGGACGAGCGACACGCCGACCGAGTGCAGGAACACGTCGCCGCTCGGCTCGTGCATCGTCAGGCCCCGGCGCACGACGAGGTCGCCGAAGCGGACGCCCATCATGCGCCGGATGCGGTCGACGAGCGCGGAGGTGCCGTCGTGCTTGGAGACGAACATCGCGAACGGGTGGATGGCCTCGATGCGCTTGCGCTCCAGGATCTCGTCGGCCCGCACCGAGTACACGATCACGAAGCAGCCGCCGTGACGCTCGTACAGGCGGCGGAGGACGTGGTCCACGGTGGTCCTGGAGTCGGGCGCCATGGACATGTCGAGATCGAGCACGGCCAGCACCGGGTGGTTGTACTCGAGGCGCCGAAAGGCCCGGTCTGGCGAGGTCGACGGCAGCGGCTCCAGCTGGACCTCGCCCATGGCCGCCACGATCGGGTCCATCTGCTCCGGGTCGTCCTCCAGGACAAGCGCCTGCGCCGGTGCCCTCATCGATCGCAGCCCCCGGCCCGCGCCCGCCGCGTCCCCTCCTCCACAGGGCCCGAGGATAGCGCGGACGAACCGGGGTGCTGGGCGGCGGCGGATCAGGCCAGTCGCAGCAGGTCGCCCGCGCGGTCCAGCCGGAGCGGCAGGTCGTGACCGTCGATCTCGGCCTGGATGGCCTCCGCCGCGCGTTTGCCGGCGCCCGGCGGCATCACGAGGCCGTCGGGCGCGGCCAGAAGGCCCTCCAGGTGCGCGGCGCCGAGGACCATGCGCCCGCCGGGGGCCAGGAGGCCGCGGTTCCGAAGCAGTCGCACACCCCCGAACCCGGTGACCCCGAGGCCGTTGAGCCGTTCCAGGTCGCCGGCCAGGGCCATCCAGTCGGCGTGGACGAGGGGCCGGCCGGGCAGGCCCGGCGGAGGCTCGCCGAGCCAGTAAACGGGTATCGGATGGTCGCCGAGCAGGTCAACGAGGCCGTCCGGCAGCCCTGGCGTGGCCCCGACGACGAGCCAGGGCCACGGCCGGCACGTCCGCCACACGCCGGGCAGCTGGGCCGGGGTGACGCCGCGCACGTAGGCGGTGCGCAGCTCCACCCGCTGACGGAGCACCGCCCACAGGTAGGGCTGTTCGTCGATGATGAGGATCGTGCGACCCAGGCTCTCGCGCCCGGCCGCGGGTGCCGGGTAGGCAACGCCCATCTCGCGGAGTGTGGGGTCACCTTCCACGTGACGGCAAGGCCACCGGGCGGACAAACCGGCCTACTTCGGCGGGCTCGGACTGGGCGTGGGGCTGGGACTGGCGGGCGGCCTGGGCGTGGGCGTCGGGGTCGGCGCAGCCGCGATGGACAGGACCTCGACCGTGAAGACGAGGGTGGCGTTGGCCGGGATGATCGGCGGCTGGCCCTGGGGGCCGTAGCCGAGGGCGGGCGGGATGATCAGCTTGCGCCGCCCGCCGACCTTCATGCCGGGCACCCCCTCGTTCCAGCCGTCTATGACGGAGGTGCAGGTGCCCTGGCCCTGGGCCCCGCTGGAGAGGATCGCGCAGAGGGAAGTCCTGCCGGGGTCGCGGCTGGAGTCGAACTCCTGGCCGCTGGCTGCGAGCCAGCCGGTGTAGTTGACGTTGACGGATGCGCCCGGCTGGACGGCCGGCCCGGTGCCCACCTTCAGGTCGATGATCTGAAGACCGTCGGGGAACTTGACCGGGGTCCTGTCGTTGCCCTCGGTGAAGCTGTCGGCCCCGGCAGCGGGACTCGGGCTGCTCGTCTGGGTGGTCGCCACCGGGCCGTTGTCGGCATTCGGGTCGGGATAGCCGCAGGCGGCGGCCAGGAGGGCACCGAGCACCGCGAGCGCAGCCAGCCGGACAACGTTGGATCGCATGGACGATGGCATAGGGTACCCCGTGGCCAGCGCTCACCGCGCCGGCTCGCGCACCCGCGCAGCGACGGTGGCAGCCTGCAGGAGCGCCGCGGCTGCGCAGATCGTGATCGCCGTCGAGATGCCCAGCCGGGCGGCCAGGAGGCCCGATCCCAGCGGGCCGACGGCGAAGCCGACCGCCGTCGCGCTCGACAACAGGCCGAAGACCCTTGCCTGGACGGCTGCCGGCGTCTCGAGCCCGACCATGCTGGAGATGGCGGGGGGGAGGGACCCGTAGAAGGCCCCGGCCAGCGCGGCCCCGACCACGATCAGGGCGACGCCGGGGCTCCAGCCGGACAGCAGCTCCGCCGCCGCCAGCGCCAGGCCGGCCGTCACTCCGACTGCCCGATAGCCGGTCCGGCGCGCGATCGGCGCGTACGTCACGGCCGCGGCGGCGCTGGCGAGGCCGGACGCGGCGAACGCGAGGCCCGTGACGGCGGCGACCCCGCTCGACACGTGCTCGAGCAGGCGCAGGACCAGGAGCGGCTGGAAGCCGGCATAGGCAACCTGCACCAGCGTCTGGCAGACGAGGAGCGCGCCGACGGCGGCGAGGGTACCGGGCGCCGCCAGGCGCAGGACCTGGACGGCCGACTGGCGGGGCTCGTCGGAGCGATGGACGGGCACCTCGCGCACGAAGGCGAAGACGGGCAGCGAGGCGGCGATGAGGAGGACGCCACCGCCCCAGAAGATGGCCCGAACGCCGAGCGCCGTCGCCGCCAGGCCGCCGACCAGCGGCCCGAGCGCGCTGCCGACGGCGACCGCGGAGCTGAGGATCCCGAGCGCCCAGCCGACGCGGTGGCGGGGCGTGCCGCTCGCGACCAGCGCCGTCGAAGCCGCGATGGTCCCGGAGGTGGCGCCCTGGACGAGGCGGAGCACGACCAGGTCCAGCGGACCGCGTGCGAACCCCATCAGGAGCACCGTGAGGCCGCCGCCAACCATGGCCCTGAGCAGCATCGACCGGCGGCCGTAGCGATCTGCGACGGCGCCCCAGATCGGGCTCATGATCGTGAGGGAGAGGCCGGATGCCCCCGAGGCGACGCCACTCCAGATGGCGAGGGCGCCGGCGTCATGGACGCCCAACTGGCGCAGGTAGACGGGGAGGAAGGGGAAGGCGAACGAGAAGCCGAAGATGGCGGTGAGCTGGGCGAACCAGAGCGCAGCCAGGTTGCGGCGCCAGTGGTCCGCGGGGGTCAAGAGGCGAGGGGCGGCCGGGGAACCCCCGAGGGCCGGGCTGCATGGCCAGCTCGAGGCGACATGCCGGTGCGATGAGCCGGGACCTCGAGCGGTGGGCGTGCATCAGCTCGGAGGGGGCTCGGCATCGGGCTAGAATAAGCAACCGGTCGGCGGCCCCGGTTCTTCCGGGCCGGGCGCCGCGGTGGGGCGGCTAGCTCAGCCGGGAGAGCGCTAGCTTGACATGCTAGAGGTCGGCGGTTCGATCCCGTCGCCGCCCACCAAACTCGACCTGTCGATCTCGTACAGCACTTGTATGCCGACTTAATGGCCCTTTTGCAGCATGCAGTCGCTGCAAGGCAGCGAGTTCGTGAATGCTAGAGGTGGTGAAGTCAGGTTGACCTCCACCCATGACGAGCACGGCCGCGCCAGCACACCGGCTGCAAACTGACCGGAGAGCTGGTGCTGGCGGGGTGGCCGCCGCTCGGTCGAGCGGTCGGCGTGCCGCCCAAGTAGAGCCTGACTCCGACCGGTGTCATTGGTCATTTGAATGCCGCACCAGCCGAGCAGCCCCCTGGTGTCGCCGACTCCTGGCACGGCCGCCGCCCCCCAGCTATGCGGTCGGGCGGGTCCTTATCCTTCGAGGTCGGTCGGCGTGGCGCTGAGCGCCCGCTCGGCCGGCTGCTGATCCCAGCGCCTGCACCAGGTGCTCCAACGCCGGGTCGGTGAGGAGCAAGGCCGGTATGTCGGCCCTGGTCCGCCGGATGGTCTCCGTTTGGGCCATCGTGTAACGAGCGCAAGCTCTCCGGTCACGTCGGAGCTGGGGCATCCGGCCAGGGAGCGGGCGACCTCGGCGTTCTCGACTATCCGGCGCATCAGCTCGTAGCGGCGGCCAGACCGCTGGTGGACTTTCGCAGTTCCACGTGATCGGCTGGTGGCCGCGCGAATGGCACGGCGATCGGGCTACGCGGCCTCAGCGATGGCATCGATGAGCACCGCCGGGATTTTCGCCATGAGCGAGGCCGAATCGGACGTATCGAAAATGCGCGATCACAACGCACGGCGGAGCACCGCCAGCGCGTCGGCGAACGATGGGGTCCGCTTGGCCGGGTGCCAGGGCCGAGCTCGCCAGGTCGGACGGGCGCCGTGGCAGGTCAGGTACCAGAGCCAGACCGCCGAGTAGGTCCAGAAGGAGAGGGCGGCCGCCCGCTCCGGACCCTGCGCCTTCCAGCACTGGGGCTCCTCGCCGCCCAGCAGCTGCTTGGTGTTGCGGAAGGTGTCCTCAATCGACCAGCGTCCGTAGTAGAGGCTGGCCACCAGCTCGGGCGGGAGGGCGAGGTCGGTGCAGAACAGGAGGTCGTCGTGCTCGCGCTGGGCGGGGTCGGCGACGACCACGAGCATGACCTGCTGGAGGGGCCGGACGGCGTACCACAGGAGCGGCCGCACCCACAGCGCCCGCTCGACCTGCTCACCGCGCACGTCGATGTCGGTCATCACCCAGCCGTCGGCGGCCTGGGCGGCGAGTTCGACAGGGGTACGGAGGCGGGCCCCCTTCTTGCGCGGCCGGCCGCGCTGACCGGG
>DATFRD010000259.1:0-3191 GCA_035263645.1 Candidatus Dormiibacterota bacterium
GAGCCTCTTCACGGGTGGGGTTGGCCGCCGTCCCGAGCCGCCGCATTCTCAGTCCACCCCCCAAGGGAGGGTGGGGGGTTCAGTGGGGACCAACCACCCGTCCCCTCCCCCGAGGTGATGGTCGCTACACGTCCCAGAACGCGAGCTCGTACTGGCTGGAGACGATGAACGCCTCGCGCATCCGCGCCCGCGCCGGCGGACCCGCCTCCTCCGCCAGCCCGTCGACCAGGTCCCGGCACCACTCCGCCAGCCTGCCGAACTCTGGATCCGCATAGGCGTCGATCCAGGCTGCGCACCGTGGGTCCGCCGGCCGTCCCCGGTCGGCCAGCCGCAGCCCGATCTCGCTGAAGCCCCACATGCACGGCAGCAGCGCCGCAGCGAGCTCCGCGAAGTCCCCGATCGCTGCCGTCCTGAGCAGGAAGTCCGTGTACGCCCTGGTGACCGGGGCCATCTCCTCGGCCTCGAGCTCCTCGGCCGATATGCCGAGCTGGGCAGCGAAGCTCCGGTGCAGGTCCATCTCCGTCACGGCAGTGGCCTGCAGCAATTCGGCGAACCGGCGCAGCGTCGGCAGGTCCGGTGCCCGTGCCGCGGCCAGCGCGAACAGCCGGCAGTACTCGCCGAGGAAGCGGTAGTCCTGCCGGACCCAGTGCTGGAACCGCTCGGTGTCGACCGATCCCTCTCCGATCCCGCGGACGAACGGGTGCTCGTGCTGCGCCTCCCAGATCGGGCCGGCGGCTGCTCGCAGCTCAGCGCTGAAGCTCACCCAGCAGCGTGTCCCAGTAGAGCAGCTCGTAGCTCTGCAGGAGCCGGGCCGACCGGTGCAGCAGCCGCCTCGGGACCCCCCTCTCCAGGCCCGCCGTGACAATGGCGCACGCGCGCTCCTCGAAGTCGTCCGCTGGCGTGGCGAACTGGTCCAGGAGCCGAAGCGCCTCGCGGGGGAGATGGTAGCGCCCCCTCAGCGCGCGGCTCAGTCGGCCACAGCTCTCGCCCCATGTCCCGAAGTTGATCACATACGCCGTCGCCACCTCGGCGGCCGACGCGTGGCTGGCCATCCAGGCGATGTACGCCGTGTAGGCGTGCGCGCCCGGCAGCGGCTCGTAATCCTCGAGGTCCTGCCGCCCCATGCCCAGCGCCGCCGCGAAGGGGAAAAGCGCCGCCAGCGAAGCACGCTCGCCGCTGAGCACGTCGAGGAAGAGCTCGTCGCCGAAGCGGCTGACCAGGCAGGCGACGCTGCGCAGGTCGCTGGTGATGATGGCGTGCTGCTCACCGGCGAACGCCCGCAGCTGCGTGAGGTCCACCAGGCCGCCCTCGACCGCGGCCAGGTAGGGATGGGTCAGGAGCTGGTCGCGGATGTGCGCCAGCTCGGCCCTGATCTCCTCCAGCACCGTCTCGGCGGGCGACATGCGCACAGCTTAGAGTGGACCCGTGCCAGACCGGAGGAAGGCCATGCACGAGCTCGCCGGGAGTGGCGACGACGGCACCACGGGGCTCCTCGGCGGCGGCCGGGCGCCTAAGGACGACCTGCGCATAGAAGCGTACGGCACGGTCGACGAGGCGTCCAGCGCGATCGGGCTGGCGAGAGCGCTCACGGCCGACCCGCGGGTCGGCGATATCGCCGAGCGGCTCCAGCGGGGTCTGTACCGCCTGGGAGCCGAGCTCGCCACCAACCCCGACCGACCCGGCCGGTTCGCCGCTGCGACCGAGGCCGACGTCTCGGAGCTCGACCGGCTGCTGGCCGACCTGGAGTCGGAGGTGACCATGCCCGACGGCTTCATACTGCCCGGGGCCACCGCCGCGTCGGGGGCGCTGGACCTGGCGCGCGCGATCGTTCGCCGGGCCGAGCGCCGCTGCGTCACCCTCAGCCGCGCCGGAGCCCTGGACAACCCGCACGTGGGCAGATACCTGAACCGCCTCAGCCTCGTGCTCTTCGTGCTCGGCCGGTACGAGGAGGCCGCCGCGGGCCACCCGGCGAAGCCGGCCCGACAGGCCACGTGACGCGGGTCGTATCTGCTCGCGCGACGACGTAGACTTCACTCGGAGCCAACAATGGCGTACCTGGTCGAAGGACTCCTCGCCGGAGTCCCCTTGCTCGCGTTCGTGAGCGTCTGCACGGCCCTCTACCGGCGCCTGTTCGTGCCCGCCCGCCCGGAGTTCCTGGACGACTTCGCCTTCACCCCATGGGAGTTCCAGGCCGACTACGAGGAGGTGGACCTGACCACCACGGACGGGGTCGCCTTCGGCGCCTGGTTCTTCCGCCAGATCGGCTCGAGGCAGGTCATCGTCGTCAGCCCCGGCCACAAGGGCCGCCGCCAGGACCTGCTCGGCATATCCGTCGCGCTGTGGCGAAAGGGGTTCAACGTCCTCTGCTACTCGTCCCGGGGCATGCCGGGCAGCGACCGGGTCACCATCACGATGGGGGTCCGGGAGGTGCAGGAGCTGGCCGCCGCGATCGCATTCGCCCGCCGGCGCGTGCGCGAGGCCCGGATCGGCCTGCTCGGCTACTCCATGGGAGCGGTGGTCAGCCTGCTGGGCGCTGCCGGCGACCCCTCGATCGAGGCGCTCGTCCTGGACAGCCCCTACTGCGACCTCCGCCAGGTTGTCAGGGAGAACGTCCGCCGCCATGCGCTGCTGCCGGGCTGGCCCTTCGTGGCCGCCATCTCCCTTTGGATGCGTGCGCGGCACGGCGTCCGCCTGGCGGACTCGAGCCCGATCGGGGTGCTGAGCGGCCTGGAGCCGCGCCCGCTGTTCTTCATCCACGGCGGCGCCGACGTCACCACACCGGTCAAGCACTCCCGGCGGCTGTACGACGCGTACCGGGGGCCGCGCGAGATCTGGGTCGTGCAGGGCGCCGCGCACACGGGCGCCTACTACGACGACCGGGCGCTGTATGTGGAGCGGGTGGCCGGGTTCTTCGCCCGGAACCTGGGCCTCAAGACCGCCAGCCAGCTGCGCCTGGTCGAGGACGACGAGGAGGTCTCCTAGGGGTGCGTCCCGCCCCGCGAGCGGCCGCGCCGCCTTCGAGTCGCGGGTCGCTGGCGGAACCCGGCAGAACCCGGCTGAGGCGTCCGCGCGCGGATCCGGCTTAACAGGCTCCATTCCGCCCCGGCCGGGCCGGCCGTAGCCTGGGGCCATGCCAGCCGCCGCGGACCCCCGCCTCCCTGTCTCCCCCCCTGCAGGGTCCGGCTGTCCGG
>DATFRD010000260.1:0-12164 GCA_035263645.1 Candidatus Dormiibacterota bacterium
CCGACGGCAGGCTGCACCCCGTCCAGCAGGCGTTCGCCGAGCTCGACGCGATGCAGTGCGGCTACTGCACGCCCGGCATGATCCTCGCCGCCACGGCGCTGCTGTCCAGGAGCCCCGACCCGGACGAACCCGCGGTCAGGGAGGCGCTGGGGGGCAACCTCTGCCGGTGCGGCGCGTATCCGCGGATCCTCCGGGCTGTCCGCCGCGCGGCCGCGGCTAGCGCCGGGCCGGACGGCGGGAGCCGAACCGAGCCGGCCCGGGAGCCGGCCCCGGAGCCGGCCCAGCCGGAGCTCGATGTCGGCCCGGCCGGGCCCTGGGACCTGCTCGCCCCGGAGGCTCGCGACTACTTCGCCGTCCTGCCGGATGGGCTGGTCGTCGTCCTCCCGCCAGTGCCGGAATCCTGGCCGCCGAGCGGCGGCGCCTGGATCCACGTCGGAGCCGACGGGGTGGTGACGGCCTTCACCGGCAAGGTGGACGTCGGTCAGGACAGCCGTACGGCCCTCGCCCTGCTGGTCGCCGAGGAGCTCGGAGTGCCCTTCCGGTCCGTGCGGATGGTTATGGGAGACACGGATGTCTGTCCGTTCGACGCTGGCACCTTCGGCAGCCGTTCGATGCCCGGCGCGGGCGAGGACCTGCGGGCGACCGCGGCCGCGGCCAGGCGGGCGCTGGCGGCGATGGCCGGCGCGGAGCCGGGCGCTGCGGCTCCGGCGGCTTACGGGCGGCTGCTGGCGGGCGCCCGCCGGGTGGAGATCGTCTCCGAGCCGGCGCAGCCGACCCCGCCGGCCAGGTGGGCCACGGCCGGGAGCCCGACCGTCCGGCCGGGGGCGGTGGACCTGGTCGTGGGCGCAACCCGCTTCCCGTCCGACCTGACGCGGCCGGGCCTGCTGCACGCCCGGGTGCTCCGGCCACCCGCCCTCGGCGCCACGCTGCGGTCCGTGGACCTGACGGCGGCGGAGGCCGCCCCGGACGTGGTCGCCGTCAGGCACGGGGACTTCGTGGGGGTGGCCGCCCCTGACCTGGCCACCGCGGAGCGCGTCATCGCGTCGATCGCCGCCGACTGGGAGGTCGAGCTCCAGCCAGGCGAGCGCTCGCTGGCCGAGGACCTGCGGTCCAACCCGGTCGAGGTGGAGGGCCGGGGCGGCTCGATGCACCACGAGACGGGGGACGTGGACGCGGCCCTCGCCGGCGCCCTCGTCCAGCTCGCGGAGACGTACCAGACGGCGTTCATCGCACACGCGCCGCTGGAGACCCGCGCGGTGCTGGCGGAGTGGGACGCCGGCCGGCTGACCGTCTGGACCGGCACCCAGACGCCGTTCAACGTCCGGCGCCAGCTGGCCGAGGGCCTGGAGGTAGAGGAGTCGCGGGTGCGGGTGATCGTCCCGCCCACCGGCGGCGGCTTCGGAGGCAAGCACGTGGCCGGGCCAGCGCTGGAGGCGGCTTGCCTGGCCCGTGCCGCCGGCCGCCCCGTCAAGCTCACCTGGACGCGGGAGGAGGAGTTCCGCTGGGGCTACTTCCGGCCGGCGGCGCTCATCGACGTGCGCAGCGGCGCGGCGAGGGACGGGACGATCACCGCCTGGGAGTTCAAGAACTTCAACGCCGGCGCGCCCGCGATCCTGACGCCGTACGCGATCCCCCACCAGCGCATCGACTTCCAGCCGACCGCCTCGCCGCTGCCGCAGGGCGCGTACCGTGCCCTCGCCGCCACCGCGAACACCTTCGCCCGCGAGTCGCACATGGACGAGCTCGCGCACCGCCTCGACCGCGACCCTCTCGAGCTCCGGCTGGCCTGCCTCGAGGACGAACGGCTGGCGGCGGTCCTCCGTGCGGCGGCGGAGCGCTGCGGGTGGAGGGAGCGTACCCGGGGCGGCGGCCGTGGCCTCGGGATCGCCGCGGGGGTCGAGAAGGGAGGCCGGGTCGCGACCTGCGTGGAGGTGCTGGCGGAGGCCGGGCGGCCGCTGCACGTCGTCCGGGTGGTGAGCGCCTACGAGTGCGGCGCCATCGTCAACCCCGAGACGGTCAGGAGCCAGGTCGAGGGCGCGACGGTGATGGCGCTCAGCGCAGCGCTCTTCGAGGCGGTCCACTTCGACAACGGCCGCGTGCTGAACGCCGCCTTCTCGACCTACCGGGTGGGGCGGTTCACGGACGTCCCGCCGATCGAGGTGCTGCTGCTCGACCGCCGTGACATCCCGCCGGCCGGCGCCGGGGAGACGCCGATGATCGCCGTCGCGCCAGCGCTGGCCAACGCCATCTTCGAGGCCACGGGGATCCGGCTCCGCTCGCTGCCCCTCACCCCGCACGGGCTGCTGGAAGGCCCCCGCAGCCCGGGCCACGGGCGGTAAGCTCGCGTCACATGCGGATCCGGACGCCAGCGGGCGTGGGAGCAGGCCCGCGCCATCGGGTGGCGACGTGCTGACGTGCTGACGCGCCTGCTGGCCCGCCATCTGCGGCCGTACCGGCGGCAGGTGGCGCTCGTGATCGTCCTCATCGTGGTCCAGT
Source organism: Candidatus Dormiibacterota bacterium (assembly GCA_035263645.1). Classification (GTDB taxonomy): domain Bacteria; phylum Chloroflexota; class Dormibacteria; order Dormibacterales; family Dormibacteraceae; genus CF-161. The sequence goes on from DATFRD010000260.1 coordinate 2,497, forward strand.
CGATCGCCAACCTCTACCTGCCGAACCTGAACGCCGACATCATCAACAACGGCGTCGTCAGGGGCGACATCGCCTACATCTGGAGGACGGGCGGCCTGATGCTCGCGGTCGCGGTCGGCCTGTCGATCGTCGCCGTCGTCGCTGCGTACTTCTCGGCCCTGGTCGCGATGTCGACCGGCCGGGACCTGCGGAAGGCCATCTTCAGCCAGGTGCAGCGCTTCTCGGCGGTGGAGATGAACCGATTCGGGGCGCCGTCCCTGATCACCCGCAACACCAACGACGTCCAGCAGGTCCAGATATTCCTGGCCTTCGGTCTCGTGATCCTGGTCTCGGCCCCGATCACGGCTGTCGGCGGGGTGATCATGGCCCTCTACGAGAACCGGACGCTGTCCGCGCTGCTGCTGGTGATCATCCCGTTCATGGCCCTGGTGATCGGCGTCCTGCTCCTCCTGGCGGTCCCGCTCTTCCGGTCGATGCAGGTCAGGATCGACCGCATCAACCAGGTGCTGCGCGAGCAGATCACGGGCGTCCGGGTGGTTCGCGCCTTCGTCCGGATGGAGCATGAGCGGACCCGCTTCGCCCGGGCCAACGTCGACCTGACCGCTACCGCGCTGCGCGTCAACCGGATCTTCACCGTGGCCATGCCCGCGATGCTGGGGATCTTCAACCTGTCCAGCGTGGCCGTGCTCTGGTTCGGCGGCCATCTCATCGCGAGCGGAAGCATGCCGATCGGCAACCTCACCGCGTTCCTGACCTACCTGATGCAGATCCTGATGGCGGTGATGATGGCGACGATGATGACGATCCTCATCCCGCGGGCCAGCGCCTGCGCGGACCGGATCGGCGAGGTGCTGGCGACCGCCTCGGTGATCGTCGACCCGGCCCGGCCCGTCACGGTCGCGGCCCCGACCGGGACGGTCGAGTTCCGGGGGGTCACGTTCCACTACCCGGGCGCGGAGCGCCCGGTGCTGCGGGACGTCTCGTTCTGCCTGCGGCCCGGCGTGACCACGGCCATCATCGGCAGCACGGGCAGCGGCAAGACCACGATCGTCAAGCTGATCACGCGGTTCTTCGACGCGACCGGCGGCGCCGTGGTCGTCGACGGCGTCGACGTGCGCGAACGCTCGCTGGAGAGCCTCTGGGATGGCATCGGCCTGGTGCCGCAGCAGGCGTACCTGTTCGGCGGCACGGTGGCCAGCAACCTGCGCCTGGGCAGGCCGGAGGCCACCGACGACGACCTCTGGCGGTCCCTGCGGGTGGCCCAGGCCGCCGACTTCGTCTCCGAGATGCCGAACGGCCTGAGCGAGCCCATGGCCCAGGGCGGGACGAGCGTGTCCGGCGGCCAGCGCCAGCGCCTGGCGATCGCCCGGGCCCTGGTGAAGCGGCCCCGGATCTACCTCTTCGACGACTGCTTCTCGGCGCTCGACGCGGCGACCGACGCCCGCCTGCGGGCCGCGCTGACGTCCGAGACCCGGGACGCGACGGTGGTCATCGTCTCGCAGCGGGTCAGCACGATCCGCCAGGCCGACCAGATCATCGTGATGGAGGAGGGAGCCGTGGTCGGCACCGGGACGCACGCCGAGCTGCTGACCGGCTGCCCCACCTACCAGGAGATCGTCGACTCCCAGCTGCGCGGCGAGGAGAGCGTCGCATGATCATGCGAGGGCCGGCCGGCGGCGCCGGCGCCGGTGCCGGCCGGGGCGACATGGGGCCGCGCATGGCCGCCGCGATGCCGGTCGTGCGGGCGAAGGAGTTCCGGCGGTCGGCCGTGCGGCTGCTCGGGCGGTTCGGGCCGGAGTGGCCCAGGATCGTGGTTGTCGTCTTGCTCACGGCGATCGGCGTGACGCTCACCATCATCGGGCCCCGGCTCCTGGGCAGCGCCACCAACCTGCTGTTCGACGGGCTGATCGGAAAGGCGCTGCCGGCCGGGATGACCAAGGCCCAGGCCGTGGCCCTCCTCCGCGCGCACGGCCAGGGACAGCTCGGGGACATGATCTCCGGGATGGACGTGACGCCCGGCCGGGGGGTCGACTTCACGGCTTTCGGCCGCCTGCTCGGGCTGGCGGCGCTGGTCTACCTGCTCGGCGCGGCGTTCACCTGGATCCAGGGCTACATCATGGCCGGCGTCGCCCAGCGGATGCTCTACCGCATGCGCGAGGACGTCGAGGACAAGCTCGCCCGCCTGCCGCTCCGGTACTTCGACCAGCAGGGCCGCGGCGACCTGCTCAGCCGGGTGACGAACGACATCGACAACATCGGCACCACCCTGCAGCAGAGCCTGGGCCAGCTCCTCAACTCGCTCCTCACCGTGGTGGGTGTGCTGGCGATGATGTACTCGATCAGCCTGCTCCTGGCCACGATCTCGCTGGTCGTGGTGCCGATGTCAGTGCTCGTCACCTTCCTGATCGCCCGCCGCTCGCAGCGCCGGTTCACGGAGCAGTGGAGGTGGACCGGCAGGCTCAACACGCACGTGGAGGAGATGCACACCGGGCACACGCTGGTCCAGGTCTTCGGCCACCGGCGCGACGCGCTCGAGAGGTTCGACCGGCTGAACGACCGGCTCTACGCCTCCAGCTTCATGGCGCAGTTCCTGTCGGGGATCATCCAGCCGGCCATGCTGCTCGTCTCCAACCTGAACTACGTCGCGATCGCCGCGATCGGCGGGTACCGCGTCGCGACGGGGACGATGTCGCTCGGCGACGTCCAGGCGTTCATCCAGTACTCCCGCCAGTTCACGATGCCGCTCACGCAGATCGCGGCGCAGATGAACCTGCTGCAGTCCGGGGTGGCCTCCGCCGAGCGGGTGTTCGAGCTCCTGGACGCCGCCGAGGAGGTGCCCGACAGCGCCGCCCGGGCGTCGGCGGCCCCCGTGCGCGGTGAGGTGCGGTTCGAAGACGTCTCGTTCCGCTACGCGCCCGAGGAGCCCCTGATCGAGGACTTCACCATGGTGGTCGAGCCGGGCCAGACGGTGGCCCTCGTCGGTCCGACCGGCGCCGGCAAGACAACGATCGTGAACCTCCTCATGCGCTTCTACGACGTCGACGGCGGCGCCATCCGGCTGGACGGGGTCGACATCCGTGACCTGCCGCGCGAGGAGCTCCGCCGTGCCTTCGGGATGGTGCTCCAGGACACCTGGCTGTTCTCCGGCAGCCTCCGGGACAACATCGCGTACGGCAAGGACGACGCGACGGACGAGGAGGTCGTCGCGGCAGCCCGGGCGGCGTACTTCGACCGCTTCGTGCGGACCCTTCCGGAGGGCTATGCCACGCTCCTGGACGACGAGACCGCCAACCTGTCCGCCGGCGAGCGGCAGCTGTTGACGATCGCCAGGGCGTTCATCGCCGATCCTCCGATTCTGATCCTGGACGAGGCGACGAGCAACGTCGACACGCGGACCGAGGTGCTGATCCAGCAGGCCATGGCGCGACTGCGCCAGGGCCGCACCAGCTTCGTGATCGCGCACCGGCTGTCGACCATCCGCAATGCGGACACGATCGTCGTCATGGACCACGGGCGCATCGTCGAGCGCGGGACTCACGAGCAGCTGCTGGCCCGAGCCGGCTTCTACGACAGGCTCTACCGCAGCCAGTTCACCGAGGCGTTCGCAGAGGCGATCTAGGTGCAAGGGGGGGCGGGCCCCCCCTTCCGGATCCCCCCCTTTCCTGGGATTTTCGGGGCACCTCCGGTGCAGCCCTTCGGGTCTGGGGGGATCCGTGGGGGAGGCGGGGAAAGGGACTCACACGCTCGGGCCAAGCCCTTGCTTACACTCCCGCCGGAGCCTCTTCCGTCAGGGGGCCCGGGCGCCGTCAGCGCCTGGGCTTCTTCTCCTTCGTGGGCAGGCCCTGGGCCGACTCGAGGGAGCGATCGATCCAGCCGCGGGTCGCCTCGGCTCGCTCGCTCCAGCCGGGCGGGAGGACGACGTAGCCCTTCATCGCTCGGCCTGGCATGGGCGCGAAGTCGGTGCCCCCCTGCTCCAGGAGCCGGGCCCGATCGTCGTCGGAGACGCGGACGAACAGGTCGTCGCCGAAGAGGCCCGTGAACATGTTGCCGTTCACGAACGCGGCCAGGTTCCCGAACATCGGCCGCGTCGTCACCGACGGGTGGGCGGGGACCAGGGACTGGAAGGCGGCCTTCGCCTCGGCGCTCGACTTCGGCATTCCGCCGCCCTGCATCGGGGCCACGAGGCAGATCGTACAGGTGTGCCCGCGGGAGCGGTCGTCCTCAGGCCCGTGTCAGCGTGCCCTGCGAGGTCGCGATGGCGGTCGCCCGGCCGGACTCGTCGAGGACGAACTCCACGGTCAGGCCGGGCGCCGTCGGCACGGTGTACTTCAGGCCTCCGGCCGGCACCAGCTCGAGCCGCGCCCCGCCCTGGTAGCCGACCAGCCGGGGCCCCGCCTCGACCCTGATCTCCACGGTCGCCGGCCCGAACGTGTACCTGCCCGCCAGGCCCGCGAGGAACGTCTCGTCCGACAGGCGGTCGTCGGCGCCCCGCTTGAAGCGCACGGTCTCGACGGACGGCTCGAACGAGCACCTGACCTCGGACACCGAGCCGGACTCGTCGGTGACGAAGCTGGCGGTGAAGCTGAGGTCCAGGTCCGCCCACTTCAGGTCGTAGATGTCGTAGTGCCGGTGCTTCACGTCGAAGTGAAGGCTCCCGAGGCCGATGTCGAGCCGGCCGTCCTCCGCCCTGACCTCGAGTGTTCCGTACGCCGGGTGCTCGTAGCGACCGGCGTAGTCGGCGAGCGGGTGGGCGGGCCTGGTGCCGGCCACCACCTTCCTGCCCTTCTCGGCCTGCTCCCTCATCGCGGCCCTCATCTTCTCCGTCGCCTCCAGCAGCCCGGCGCCCCAGTCCTGGGGACCCTCGCCCAGCAGGCGGTCGATGAGGTGACGGCAGAGCGCCGTCGGCAGCGGCGTGACGCGGTTGCCGCACACGGCCACGCCGATCTTCTTCGTCGGCAGGAGCTGGAACTCGGTGGTGAAGCCGTCGATGCCGCCGCCGTGGGAGAGGTGGTGGCGGCCGCGGTAGGTGCCGACGATCCAGCCCATCGCGTAGCCGTGGACGCAGAACGCGTCGTCCTGGGGAATCGGGAGGCCCGCCAGGGGGAACTGCACCGCCTGCGTGGTGCCCAGCGACGCGGCGGAGATCAGGCGGCGGCCGTCCAGCTTGCCGCCTTCGAGCTGGCACAGGAGCCAGCGCGCGGTGTCGTCGGCGCAGGAGATGATGCCGCCGGCCGGAGCGACGCCCGCCGCCTCGCGGTAGGCGATCGGGACGATCTCCCCGTCCCGCTCCGCGTAGGGGTGGGCGTGATCCTCGAGCGCCGTCACCTCGGCCGCCGACAGGCACGTGTTGCTCATGCCGAGCGGCTCCAGGATCCGCGTGCGCAGCTGCTCCTCGTAGGTCGAGCCGGTCACGTGCCCGCAGAGGTACCCGGCGGCCACGTAGCCGAAGTTGCAGTACTGGAACAGCGTTCGGAGGTCCCGGCTGGGTTCGAGGTGCCGCATCCGCCGCACCAGCTCGCTCCGGGCCAGCGTCGGGTTCCCCAGCCAGGCCAGGTCGTGGCGCGGGATCCCCGACCGATGGCAGAGCAGGTCGCGCACGCTGATCCGCTCCGACGCGACGGGATCGGCGAGCTTGAACTCCGGCAGGTAGTCGCGGACCGGCCGGTCCCAGTCGAGGAGGCCCTCGTCCACGAGCTGCCCGACCAGGAAGGAGGTGAAGGCTTTGCCGGTCGAGCCGTGCGCGAACACGGTCTTGGAGGTCACGGGAAGATCGCGCTCGACGTCGCGTCTGCCGAACCCGCCGGCGAACAGCACGCGGCCGTCGCGCACGACGACCACCTCGACTCCCGGCAGCTTGAACCGCTCCAGCTCGCCGGCAACATGGGCGGACAGCGCCTCGACGTCGAGCTCGGTGCCGTTGAGAGTCGTGCTCATCGCTGGTGAGCATTGTGGGGCAACGCCGCCGCCGGCCGGCCACCCCGGCTGTCCGCACTGGGCACAATCTGTCAGGTGACCATGACCAGCGGCCGAGTGATCGAGAACCACGGGAGCGGGGAGCGCCTGGTGCTCCAGCGGACGGCGGCCCAGACCGGTGGCCGCCTGCTCGCGTTCGAGCTGCGGCTGGCACCGGGCGGGCGCGTCCCGGCGAGCCACTCGCACCCCGCGCAGGAGGAGCGGTTCACGGTCGTCGAGGGCCGGCTCAGGTTCCGGCTCGGCCGGCGGTCCCTCGTGCTCGGCGCCGGCGACACGGTCAGCGTTCGGCCGGGCACGGCTCACCGATTCGCCAATCCGGGGCCGGGCGCCGCTCGCGTCCTGGTCGAGGTGAGGCCGGCCCTCCGCATGCAGGAGCTGCTGGAGACGGCGGCCGCCCTGGGCGCCGCGCCCCGGCCCCTGCACCTGTTGCTGTTCCTGCGCGAGTTCGCCGCCGAGGTCAGGGCCCCTCTGCTGCCGTGGGCCGTCGCGGCGGTGACCCGGCCGCTGGCCTGGCTGGCCTTGGCCTGCGGCCTGGACGCGGGCTACCGGCGCCTTCGCCGCCGGCTGGCCGAAGGCGCCACGACGCCTTGACCGCGGTCGCCGTCCGCGACCTGGTCAAGCGCTACCGCGGGGCTGTCGCCAACGCGGTCGACGGGATCTCGTTCGACGCTCAGGAGGGCCAGTTGTTCTGTCTGCTCGGCCCTAACGGCGCGGGGAAGACCACCACCGTCTCGATCCTGACCACGACGCTCGCGCCGACGTCCGGCAGCGTCCGCATCGCCGGGCACGATGTGGTGACGGAGCAGGCCGCAGTGCGCCGCGCGTGTGGCGCCGTCTTCCAGCAGCCCTCGCTCGACCTGAACCTGACCGCCGAGGAGAACGTCCGCCTCCACGCCGTCCTCTACGGCCTGCATCCCTGGCGGCCCCTGCACCGGCTCATGCCCGCGGACTACCGGCGGCAGGTCGAGGAGCTGGCCGGCGTGCTCGGCGTCGCGGACGTGCTCGGCCGTCCCGTCCGCTCGCTCTCCGGCGGAACCCGCAGGAAGCTGGAGATCGTGCGGGCGCTCATGCACCGGCCGCGAATCCTGTTCCTGGACGAGCCGACGGCCGGCCTCGACCCCGAGGCCCGGCGCAGCCTGTGGGAGCACCTGGACGGCGCCCGCCGCCACCTCGGGACGAGCATCCTCCTGACCACCCACTACCTGCACGAGGCCGAGGCGGCGGAGGCGGTCTGCGTGATGTGGAGGGGCCGCATCCTCGAGCAGGGGAGTCCGGCCGAGCTGAGGGCCCGGGCGGGAGCGGCCGAGCTGTGGGTCGACGCGCGGGACCGCGGGCGCCTGCGGCGGGACCTCGCCGCGATGAGACTGGAGGCCTTCGGCGAGGGGCCGATCCGGGTCCGGCTCGACGGCCGCTCCGCCCAGAGCGTGCTCCGCGGCATCGAGTCGGAGCTCACCGTGCTCCGGGTCCAGGAGCCCACGCTGGAGGACGCCTATCTGGCGCTGCTGGAGCGGGCCCGATCGTGAGTGCGCGGCCGAGCGGCGGCGCCGGCCAGCAGCTCTGGGCCCTGCTCGCGATCGCCCAGCGCGACCTGACAAAGCTGCTGCGGGACCGCACGAGGCTCGGCGTCAGCCTCGCCTTTCCCATCCTGCTGATCGCCGGCCTCGGCACGGTGCTGCAGCCGACGGTCGGCCGCGCGACCGGGCTCAGCGCGGTCACCCTGATGTTCACGGGCGTGCTGGCCGCGACCCTGTTCCAGTCAACCGCGGCGGGGATGATGTCGCTGATCGAGGACCGCGAGACGGACTTCTCGCGCGAGCTGTTCGTGGCGCCGGTGTCGCGGGTCACGATCGTGGCCGGGAAGGTGGTCGGGGAATCCCTCGTGGCGCTGGTCCAGGGCGTTGGGATCGTCGTCTTCGCCCTCCTCTTCGGGGTCCGGATGGACGCCGGCCAGGCGGCAGCCCTGGTCCCGCCGGCGCTAGCGTGCTGCCTCGTCGGCGGCGCGTTCGGCCTCGCCACCCTTGCCGCGCTGCCGAACCAGCGGGCGGCGCTCCAGGTGTTCCCGTTCGTGATCCTGCCGCAGTACTTCCTGGCCGGCGTCGTCGCGCCTCTGCAGGGCCTGCCCGCCTACCTCGCCGCCATCTCCTGGGCGATGCCGCTGCGCTACCCCGTGGACCTCATGCGGGCCGCGTTCTACCGCGGCACGGCCGGCTATGGGGTCGCGGTGACCGAGAGCCCGCTGCTGGACGCGCTGGTGATGGCCGGGCTCTTCCTGGGGCTGCTCGTCCTCGGTGCGGCCCTCTTCGAGAGCCGGGAACGGAGCCGGTGAGCCTGCGCGTCAGGCCGGCCGTGCAGCCGCTGACCGCCCGCTGGCGCCGCGTCCCGGTCGAGCCGCGGGGCTCGACGGCCCTCGGCTTCAGCTTCCGGCCGCTCCAGGCCGAGGCGATGGGACTGGAGCCGCGGGCGGCGCTGGCCCGGCTCCTGCGGCATCCCGTCCAGGTGGTCCGACTGGCGGCGCTCTGGGACCGGTTGGAGCCGGAGCCCGGCGTGTTCGACCCTTCCGGCGTGGACTGGCAGGTCGACGCCGCCGAGCGCGCCGGCAAGCACGTGATCCTTGCCCTCGGGGCGGTCAAGAACTTCGGCTACCCCGAGTTCTTCGTCCCGCAGGCCCACCGCCGGCCCCCGCTGCGGGAGGGCTCGCTGGTCAGCGAAGCGGCCCGTCCGGAGCTGCTCGGCGCCGCCACCGGGTTCGTGGCCCGGGTCGTGGAGCGGTACCGCGGCTGCGCGTCGATCGTGGCGTGGCAGGTCGAGCACGAGGCGGTGGATCCCCTGGGGATGGAGCACTCCTGGCGCCTCGCGACCGGCTTCGTCCGGCGGGAGGTCGCCGAGGTGAGGCGGATCGACCCTGAACGACCGATCCTGCTGAACGGCTTTCTGCCCATGTCGCTGCCGGTGACGCTGCAGCAGTGGTGGCGGACCCGGGACCAGGGCGACTCGCTGTCCCTCGCGGAGTCGATGGCCGAGATCGTCGGTGTGGACGCGTACCCCTGTCATGCCCTGGCGGCGGCGGGGCGCTGGAGCGTCTACCTCGAAGCGGCCGGGCGGGGCTGGCAGGGGAGGGGGCGGCGGCTGCTGAGGACGGCGGCCGCGCGGGGACGCCGGGTGATGATCACCGAGGGCCAGGCCGAGCCGTGGGAGGCGGTGACGACTCCCCCCAACCCCTCCGGTCGAGCTATGGCGAGCTGCCCACCCGACCGGGTGATCGAAAACTACAACGAGTGTCTGCGCGAGGCGCGGCAGTCCGGCTGCGTGCTCGACGCGTATCTCTTCTGGGGCGCCGAGTACTGGCTGCTGCGCGAGCAGAGCGGGGATCCGAGCTACCTGGGCGCCTTCGAGCGCGTCCTGGACGGCGGGAGTCAGTAGATCGTCGCGTTCGAGACAAACGTGATCGCGCCACTCGCAGGCATGATGACCAGGTCCATCGGCCCAAGCGGCTCGCTGGGGGGGACCGCCCGGAGCACGCCCAGGGCCAGGTCGGCGCTGCCGGGCCGGCTCCTCACCGTGTTGGTCCAGCCGCTCCGGTGGTACAGCACCCGGCCGCTCCGCCAGTCCACGACCCGGGTGGTGCCCACGGCGGTCGCGTTCGCCAGCTCGAACGCGCTGTTCTCCACGACGCGGGAGCTGTCGGCCGAGAAGCC
>DATFRD010000261.1:0-2116 GCA_035263645.1 Candidatus Dormiibacterota bacterium
TGGCCAGGGCCGAGAACGTGCACCTCGTCGTGAAGGGCGGTGAAGTCGTGAAGCGAGCGTGAGTCTCCCGCGCGAGAGCGCGCTGATCGTGCCGGTGCCGGAGGCGGAAGCACTCGTCGGCGCCTGGCGTGAGCGGTACGACGACTCCGCGCGGACGGGCGTTCCCGCCCACCTCACCCTGCTCTACCCGTTCCTCCCGCCGGAGGACGTGACCCCGGCGGACCTGGACCGCCTGTCGGCGCTGTTCGCGGACGTGCCCCCGACGCCGTACCAGCTGGTGGCGGTCCGCCGCTTCTCCCGCGGCGTCCTCTACCTCGCGCCGGATCCGGAGGCGTTCCTGCGCGAGCTGACCGGGCGCATCTGGGCGATGTACCCGCACCGGCCCCCGTATGGGGGGGTGTTCGACGACGTCATCCCCCACCTGACCGTGGCGCAGGCCCCCGAGCCCGAGGTGCTGGACGCGGTCGAGGCCGAGGTGACGCGGGGCCTGCCGGTGGCGGCCCACGCGACCGAGGTGTGGCTCATGCTGCAGGGCGAGGACGGCCGGTGGCGCGCCGGCCACCGGTTTCCCCTGGCCGGGGGCTAGGCCCAGACCGCGCCCGTCGCGGCGGCCGCCCGGCGCGCCAGCGCCGTGATCTTCGCGGCGTCTCCGCTGCGAACCGCGTCGGGCGGGAACAGCGCCGTCGTGAGGCCGACGGCGGCCACGCCCAGCGACAGGTACTCGTCGATCTGCTCGATCTCCACCCCGCCCGACACCCACAGCGGGATGCCCGGCAGCGGCCCCTGCACCCAGCGCACGTAGCTGGCGCCGCCGACCGCCTGGATCGGGAAGATCTTCACGATGTCCGCCCCCGCGACCCGCGCCTGGCGGACCTCCGTGGGCGTCAGCGCGCCGAGGACGCAGAGGATGTCCTCCCGCTTGCACGCCTCTGCCACCGCTGGGAGCACCACCGGGGTCACCACGAACGCCGCTCCCGCCTCGCTGGCGAGGGGCACGTCGTCGGGGTCCATGACCGTGCCGACCCCGACCGGCAGCGACCCGAGGGTGGTCCCGATCAGGCCGCGCACCATGTTGGGCCAGGAGGGTACGGTCGTCGTGACCTCGATGGTGCCGATGCCGCCCTCGATGGCGGCGACGCACGCCCGGAAGGCGGCATCGGAATCGTCGCACCGGATCACTCCCGCGACCCTGGTCGGAAACGCCTGCTCACGTGTCAGCAACGATGAGAAACGTACGACAACGCATCGGTGTGCGGCGAAGGCCGGCGTGTGGCCGGCGCGGTTACACTAATACATACGTATGACCGGAAGCCTCCTCGCCGACGGTTCCGCGAGCGCCCGGGAGCAGATCGTCCGGGCGGCGGCCGAGTCGCTCCTGGAGAACGGCTACGCCGGCACCAGCGTCCGGGCCATCGCCTCCCGGGCGGGCGTCGCGATCGGCAACCTCCAGTACTACTTCCCCACCAAGTCCGAGCTCCTGGTCGAGGCCTGGCGCTATCTGACCGCGCGGTCGGTCGACGAGCTGCGAGCGGCGTGCAACCAGCTGGACGACCCGCTCGAGGCGCTGGAGCTGGGGGTCGAGTCCATCTGGGACACGCTCCGCAAGCTCGGCGACATGCAGCTCGCCGCGTTCGACCTGCTGGTCCAGGCGCCGCGCACCGACCGGCTGCGCGCCTACCTGCCCGAGCTGTTCACCCGCTATCGGGAGGTGATCCAGGAGCAGATCGACCGGCTGGAAGCTGACGGCCGCGTCCGCCTGCTGGTGGACCGCGAGGTGCTGGTGCCGCTGGTGCTGAACACCGTCCTGGGCTTCGGCCTCTACTACGTCGTCACCCGCGACGACGACTCCTGCCTGCGCGCCCTCTCGGCCTTCCGCCAGCTCGCCGGCAGCCTCCTCGCGCCGGAGGAGCCGTGAGCACCACGGTCGAGGGCATCGAGGTCCACCTCGGCGGACTGGAGTCCGTCTGGGAGGGGGGCATGCGCGAGGTGTACGAGTACTACCGGCAGCACGCCGGCCCGTCCGTCGCGCTGGCCGCGGCGATGGTCGAGTCGGCCATGGAGCTGCAGACCAGCGGCGGCCGTGCCCCTGCTCCGCCGCAGCTGCTGCTCGGCGACC
>DATFRD010000262.1:0-12233 GCA_035263645.1 Candidatus Dormiibacterota bacterium
GTGCCGTCACTTTTCCAGCAGATGCTGGACGCGACCCTTGATTGAGCCCTCGGCGGTCACCTGGCTCCGGGAGACGCTGGCCGGGATCTCGTACATTCTCCCACGGATCGCTTCTGACATCACTAGACTGGATCTGCAGCATACAGCTCTTCGTGAAGCTTTGGGGCGAAGTACCTGGCACCGGTAGGACTGCCGCGATCGATTCTCGACGTGGGCAGTGCCGACCCGCTGACTGTGGGCGCTGGCGACGGTGTGTCGGCGGCGAGGACGGCCGTGAGAGTCCAGGCCGCCAGGACTGCCGGTATTGTCTTGCGCGCCCTCACGCCGGCGCCAGCTCTCGCAAGATGGGGTGACCGCCCAAATCGGTGAGTGGGAGGTACACAAGATGTGACTCAGAGTCGACCGCGACGCTGTGTGCGTTGGGGCCGGCATATCCCTGCGCCAATTGCCGCGCCGTCCCGGTCACGTCGAAGACCGTGACGGTGCCGCTCTCTGACGCTACGTAGAGCCGGTGCAGGCCGCCATCGAGCGCCAGGACGTCCGGACCGTCGCCCACGCCCATGACCGTCGTGACCGCCTTCGAGCCGAGGTCGAAGGCCACCGTCCTGGCGTTGCCCTCGCAGGCGACGAACACACGGCGCTGCTGCGGGCTGTCGACATACACGCCGTGGGCCCCCTCGCAGCCGCTCAGCGGGTAGCGACCGAGGACGGCGTCGGTGGCGGGGTCGATCACGACCAGCCGGTTGTCGCTTCCCGACGCCACGTAGACCAGGCCGGTGGCGGGATCGTACTGCGTGTTGCCGATGTCGCCGCCGATGGCGACGCGGCGCAGGCTGCGGTTCGTCCGGGTATCGAGCACGGTGTCGGCCGAGTCCTGCTCGTTCGAGACGTAGACTTTGCCCGGTCCGGGCACGTAGGCGAGGCCGTCGGGGTAGTTGCCGGCCGGGACGGTCGCGATCACGGCGAGCCGGGCGGTATCGATGACGGCGACCTGGTTGCGACCCGTGGCTGACGCGTAGAGGCGGCCCAGGTCGGGGGCCAGCACCAGCCCGTGGACCTGGTCCACCCCGGCGATGACCCCGGCCACTCGCTGGCTCCGGGTGTCGAAGACCACGATCTGGCTGGCGCCCAGGTGGGCGATGTAGAGGCGGTGCGAGCCGGGATCATAGACCTGGTAGTCCCAGCGCGAGGTGCCGCCGGGCAGCTGCACGTCCCGCGCCACTCGATATCCGTGCAGGGACATGGAACCGTCGGCACTCCCGGGACCGACCGGGGATGAGCAGGCGAGGGCGGCGACGAGCAGTCCGAACGCCGCCGTCGCCCGCCCGGCCCACCTCACGCTCGACCCCGAGCCAACGGCTGGTGAATCACCGGCTACTGGCCTGCATTGATCTTGTCCAGGGCTGCGCGGAGGCCGCGAGCGGTGTCGCCGGGTCACCGTGCGCGAAGAAGTGGGCGTAGAGCAGATGCGGTGCGTCCATGAGCATGTGGCTGTGCAGGGCGGTGACCTCGATGCCGTTGCTCCGAAGCGCGGCCAGGACCCCCTCGACCTCGTCGGGCACCATGGCGAAGTCTCCGGTGATTGCAACATGACGTCGCCGGTCGCCTCGACCGGCTGCCAGTCCGCCGCCGTGAGGTTGGTGTCTGGCGGCGCGACCGCCGTCTGTGTCGCCTTCGACCCCGAGCTGGCTGCTTCGCCGCCTGACTGGCAGGCGCCGAGCGCGGCACCGAGGCCGGCGGCCAGGCAGCAGGCCAGGATGGAGCGTCGTGTTCGCTGCATTCGTGGTATCCCCAATGCTTCGCCAGAGATGCGCTCCATCGTGCTCCAGCCAGCCTGCGAGGTCGATGTGAGGAGGATGTGAGGCCTCACATCCTCGAGCGGCCGGGGGCGAGCCGACCCTGCTCCTCTGGGGGGTGCACGTCGCGGAATGCCAGATAGATGAGGCCGTCGTACAGGATCTTCAACCCGCCGGCGACCAGGAACGGAAGCGCGAGGGCGCCGACGCCGATGGCGGCCCCGCTGAGCACCGGGGACACCGCGCTGGCGGCCGTTCGGGCGACGTTCGTGATCCCAGCTGTGGCGGTCCGCTCGTCCGGGTCGACGACCGCCATGGTGTAGGACTTGCGCGTCGGCACGTCCATCTGCGACACGCTCATGCGGGCCAGGAAGAGGAGGACCGCGAGCCAGGCGACCGGCGCCAGCGGCACGAGGACCAGGAGCAGGTTCGATGGCAGGTGGGTGAAGACCATCGTGTTCAGCAGCCCGAATCGCCGCGCCAGCCAGCTCGCCGCCAGCAGCGAGAGACCGGAGAGCAGGCCCGCCCAGAAGAACAGCACGCCCAGCGTCGCCGGCGACAGCCCCCAGCGGAGGTGGAACCAGTAGGCCACGATCGACTGGACCACGAAGCCGCCGGCCAGCGCATCGAGCCCGAACAGCGCCGACAGCCTGGTCACCGTTCCCGTCGAGCGATGAAGCCCGACGAACCTGCGCGAGCCCTCGACGCGGGCCGCCTCGACCGCGCTGGACAGGCTCAGGAACAGGAGCAGGTTGAGGAGGCCGATGGCGGCGTAGACCAGGAACAGGGGCCGGTAGGCGCTGGCGCCGGTGAGCCCCAGGCGCGCGAAGAGCCCGACCGCGCCCGTGAAGAGGGCGCCGGCGGCGCCGGCCAGGTTGCCGAGGGTGTCGTAGAGAGCGAAGAGCCACGTCCGGCGGTCGTCGGGCGCGGTCTGGGGCAGGATCGCCTGCTCGACCGTTAGGAAGGGGCCCACCTCGGCGCTGCTGGCGCTGACGGTGCCGGTGAGCGCGGCCAGCACCAGCACCCAGAGGCGGTCGGTGACGGCGAAGAGGAGGCCGCCGGCGATCATCAGCAGCGCCATCGTGACGACGGTCCGCCGCCGGCCGAAGCGGTCCGCGGCCAGCGACCAGAAGACGTTCATCAGCGCCGAGCCAGCCACGGCCGCGGTCAGCACGACCCCGACATGGAGCGCGCTCATCCCGAGCTGCTGGAGGTAGAGCCCCAGCGCCACGGCGAGGAAGCCGTACCCGAAGGTGCGGAGCGCCCTCGTCAGCAGGAGCTTCTTGCCGTCCGGCTGCAGCCAGCTCAGCCTCACCGCGTCACTCCGCTGTGCGTCGCTACTCCTGATGGTAGAGGGCTGCCCGGCAGCCGCCGGGCAGGAAGACGGCCAGGACCTGGCGAACCCGGTCGAAGGCGGTCGTGTGGGCGCCCGCCTCGGTGACGAGCTGGTCCGATCGCGTCATGCCCGTGGTGTCGATCACGTCCACCAGCCCCGGCTTACCGATCGCCACGTAGAGGAGCTGGCGCTCGGCGTTGTACCAGATGGCATCCGGAGCGCCGGCGATCGAGACCTCGGCGACTTCCTCGCCGGTGCCGAGGTCCAGCGCCGCCACCTTACCCCCGTCGCTGGCGACGAAGGCGCGTCGGCCCTCGGAGTCCAGGTCGAGCCCGTGCGGGCCGTCGGTCGAAACCGGCCAGCGGCCTGCCAGGGCGAACGGCTCGGGCGTCAGCAGGGCCACGCACGCCGGCTCGCGGATGTTGACCAGGAACTGGTCGCCATCCGGATCGTAGACGCACCAGCGGGGGCGTCCGGGCAGCTCCAGCTGGCCCACGCAGTCACCGGTCGCGGGGTTCAGCAGACGAGCGCTGAGCTCCGCGACGTCCGCCGCCAGCAGCCGCCCCCGGCGTTCGTCCCAGGCCAGACCGTTGGGTCTGGGGCCCGAGGCCACCTCTCGGACCACGGCGAGCGAGGCGGCATCGATCACCAGGATCCTGCCGGCGCCTCGGGCGGCGGCGAAGACGATGCCCGCGTCCTGAACGCAGAGGACGCCGCTCGCCTCGGGGCAGCCGGGAATGGTCTTGACGTGCGTCCGGCCCTCGCTGTCCACCACCTCCACGCTGTCGCCCGCGGTGTGCGCGACGAAGATGCGGCCGGTGGCCAGGTGCACGTCGCCATGGTCGAAGGCCGAAGCGTGGAAGGGCGGGACGGCAACCGAGCCGAGAGGGGTCAGAGCCACGCGCTACCCGCCCGCCTCAACCTGCCTCTGGCACCACGCGTACAGGGCGTCGTACATGGGCGTCTCCAGCCGGATCTTCTCGTGGTCGTCGTCGCCGTGGACCATGGCGAAGCCGTGGGCTATCGCCTTCAGCCCACGCGCCTCGGGGACGATGTCGATGTCGGCAGCGACGTCGGCGCCGTGCACGATCTGCGCCAGCCGGACCAGGGCGGGGTCGGTGAGGCCGTACTTGACCATGATCGACTCGAAGCTGCAGCGCCCGTCGACGTGGCCCAGCTCGACGTCCTTCACGTCATAGGGAATGGCCGACTCCCGCTCGGCCCCGGCCGCCACCTCCTCGGTCGGGACGTAGAGGAACTCGGCGTCCTGATCGACGAAGCGGCGAATGAGCCAGGGGCAGGCCACGCGATCCACGTTGGCGTTCTTCCGGGTGACCCACTTCATGGGCTGAGACCTCCTGGTAACGGGTGGAGAAGGGAGAGGAGCTAACAGCGCGCCGAAATTAAACTGTAACATACGCTTCTGATGACGTTGCAATCCGCCAGGTGGCTGGTCCTGACCTGGAGGCTGCCCAGCGGCTCCAGCACCCCGAGGGTCAATCTCTGGCGGGCCCTGCGCCGACTCGGGGCGGCCGTGCTCACGCCCGGAGCTGCGATCCTCCCGTTCCGCGACGACCTCCAGGAGCAGCTGGACTGGCTGGCCCAGGAGGTCGAGGAGCACGATGGAGACGCCTGGGTGCTCCCGGTGGTGGACCTCGGTGACCGGGAGGAGGCGAGGGTGTGCGAGCAGATGCGCGCCGACCGGCAGGCCGAGTACGAGCAGCTCCGATCGGAGGCGCAGGACTTCCTCCAGCGGGCTCCCCAGCACCCTGGACCGGACGACGACTACTCCCGGCGGCTGCGGACCGAGAAGGAGCTGGTCGCGCTCCAGCGACGCTTCCGCAAGATCCGGGCCAGGGACTACCTGGAGGCTCCCGGGCGACGAGAGGCGGCCGTGACCATCGATCTCTGCCTGGCTTTCCGCCAGGGGATCAGCTCCAGGCTCAGCCTGGCCACCGACGACGGACTCGATCGAGGAGACGAAGACGATGCACTTCATCACCCGTGAGCGGATCCACGTGGACCGCATCGCAACCGCCTGGGCGATCAGGCGGTTCATCGACGCCGAGGCCACCTTCGAGTTCGTGCCCCGGACCAGGGATGTCTCGGGGCTGTCCGGCATCCCCTTCGACGTGCGCGGGGCCGAGCTCGGCCACCACCGTGGCCGTTGCACCCTGGAGGCGCTGCTGGACAAGTACGAGATCCGCGACGAGGCCCTGACGCGGATGGCTCGCATCATCCGCGCTGCCGATCTCCCCCAGGAGGAGCCGACGCCAGCGGTGGCGCCCGGCGTGCTCGCCATCTTCGACGGGGTCCGCGACGGCAGCGAGACGGACCAGGAGCGGCTGGAGCGAGGATTCGTCGTCTGCGACGCGCTCTACGCGTACTGCCGGGCCAGCCGGGAGGCGGCGGCCGAGTAGCTTGAGGTCGTCGGCGTGGTTCCTTCTGGCCCACGGCCGCCACATGCTCACGAACGGGAGCCCGCGCCAGCCTACCCGCCTCGGCAGTGACCGGGACGTGGCCGACGGCGGACCCGGCGAAGTTGGCGCCCCAACCAACGGGGTGGGCCAGGACGCCGGTGTGGGCGTCGCCAGCGGGACCACGAACGGGCTGCCGGCCGGCCCGGTGAACACGTGCGATACCGCGGCGATGGGACCGCCGAAGCCCAGGGCACCCAGCCCCAGGTAGTAGCGGAGGAAGCGCGGCAACCCCACCGGCTGGCTGGCGCGGGCCGGGGCTTCAGCGTCGGCGTGCGGCTCAGCACCCATCGCGGGGTGGCTCTCAGGCGTCGCATCTTCCACGTGCGTACTGTAATCTACGTTACTCTTCATCAACTCCCAGGTTCACACGCGGTTCACATCCGGAGACAGGTACTCTCGGCCACGAGCGATGGCTGGAGCTGATCGATCTCCGCACCCGACGGGTCGCCTGCAGGCACGGCCGGCGGGCGCGGCTGACGCCGCGTGCTCGGGGTAGCTCGACGTGCCGACAGCGTCCGCGCCGCCGACGACACGCCTCCTCCCGACGCTTCTGTGGCGGGGGCAGGCTCGCTCGGATGCGATCTGGCTGATCGCGCGCCTGCTCTTCGCCCTCAACTGGGTGTTCAACGCCTATCCGGGCAAGTACCGGGCCCGCTGGTACCAGCAGGAGTTCATTCAGCGCGTCGGATACTTCGCGCGCGGCAACCCCTGGCCGCCCGTTCATGGCTTCCTCCAGGACGTCGTGCTGACCCACGCGGCCTTCTTCGCGGGCATGTCCGCCGCCGGCGAGACGGCCGCGGCGGTGCTCCTCCTGCTGCCCATCACCACCAGGCTCGGCGGGGCGGTGGCGGCGGCGGTGGGACTCTCGTACAGCGCCTCGATGGACTGGGTCAACCTGGGCTACACGGTGCACAACGGCAGCTTTGCGCTCCTGGGGCTGCTGTTCCTCGCCCTGGGAGGCTGGCTGCCGCTGACCACGAGCCGCTGGTCTCGGCTGGTGTTCGTCCTGCTCGGCGCCATCGGGTTGGCACTCGCGTTTCCGATGGCCTTCCGCTGGGAGGGCGTGCTTCCCGGTCTGCCCTGGGCCGCCGCCGCGCTGGCGCTCCTCGTCCACGGAGTCCTCGATCACGCTCACGGAGGTGGCCCATGATCTCGACTGGACAGATACTCGCGGCCGGCGCCATCACCGCGGGCGCGGTCGCCGTCAGCGCGGCCGCCGTGCGCTGGCGGCCGCTCCCCCTGGCCGCTGCCGCCGTCCTGGCGTTCGTCCTCATCGTGGTATGGCGTGGGATCTCGAACCTGATCGGCCTCAACGGGGACTACGTCCCAGCGGTGAGCGTCGGCGACACCGTCTGCCTGGTCGCAGGTGCCCTTGGCCCGGCGGCCGTCGCCGTCGGCCAGCGCCTCCCCGCCCTGCGGCGCTGGCTACCAGCCGTCGCCGGCGGTGTCATCGGCTTCGCCGTGAACGTGCTGATCCTGTGAGAAGAGCACCGACCGACGCGGCGACACCTTGCTGAGCCCGGCGGTTTCACCCGTCAGGCGTGGGGCCCGCCCGGCGCGGCAGGCTCAGTCGCACTCGTGCTCCCCCCTCGGGCCGGTTGGAGGCGGTGGCCTGGCCGCCGTGGGCCTTCGCGATGGCGGCCACGATGGCAAGGCCGAGCCCTGCGCCTCCCTGGCTACGGGCCCGACTGCTGTCCGCCCTGCTGAAGCGCTTGAAGGCGCGACGCAGGAAGTCGGGCGGGAAGCCGGGACCATCGTCCGTCACATCGAAGGCGACCGACACGTCGTCCGCCGACGCGCGCAGCGTGACCGCCGAGCCGGGTGGGGACACGCGGTCGGCGTTGGAGAGCAGGTTGCAGAGGGCCTGGAGCAGGTGGCCCTCGTCGAGGTACGCGACGAGCTGCGCGGGCGCCTCGACGTCCACGCGTCGACCCGTGCGGCGCGTCCGCGCGGCAGCAGCCTCCAGGATCGGGCCCACCGGCTGCTGCCGCCGCTGCAGCACGGGCGCGCCCTCGTCGGTCCTCGCCAGGAACAGCAGGTCCTCGGCCAGGCGGCCGATGAGCTGGGCCTCCTCGTTGGCTGCGGCGACAGCGGCTAACAGCTCCTCGCGGCTCCGCCACGGCCGGTCCGCGAGCTCGAGCTCCGCGCGCAGTATGGACAGCGGCGTGCGCAGCTCATGCGCCGCGTCCGCGACCAGGCGTCTCTCGCGCTCCAGCGCCCCGTGCAGCCTGCCCAGCAGCTCGTTCATCGTGGCCGCGAGGGCCGCGATCTCGTCCCTCGTCGCCGGGACCTGCAGCTGCCGCCGCTCGTCAGCCCGCTCGGCGAGCTCAGCGGCCTGGGCCCGAAGCCGCTCCACCGGACGCAGGGCGCGGCCGCCCAGCCACCATGCGCTCAGCGCCGCGGAGGCGACGATCGCGAGGCCCGCCAGCGCGAGCTCCCTGGTTACCTGCTCGGTCGCGGCCTGGATCGATCGGGTCGGTTCGGCGACGACGATCGCCCAGCCACCGTCGGGTCCGCCGACATGCCTTGCCACCGCTCGCACTCCGTTGCGTTCGAAGGGCTGCGTGCCCGCTGGGATCGCCGGGACCGCCGCGTGATCGAAGCCGGGCGTGGAGGCCACCACGTGGCCGCCGCCGTCGAGCACCTGCACCGCCTGGCCGCCAGCCTCCGTGGCAGGCGCACCGATCGCGGCGGCGGGGCCAGCCGCGGCGATCACCGACGCGACCGCCGCCGCCCGCTGCTGCAGCCTGGCATCCAGCGCGGCTGTCAGGCTTTCGCCCAGCTCGCGCAGGAACACGTAGCCGCCGGCCAGGCACAGCAGCAGCGCTCCGAGCGCGAAGACGGCGGTGAGCCGAGCCCGGATCGGCATGCCTCAGTCGGCCGGCATGCGGAGCCGGTAGCCGACGCCCCGGACGGTCTCGATGAGCGCCGGGCCGCCGGGCTCCTCGAGCTTCCGTCGCAGGTAGCCGATGTACTGGTCGACCACGTTGGAGCGGCCCTCCCAGGCGAAGTCCCAGACCGCCTCCAGGATCCGGGTCCGGGTCAAGACCTCGTCCGGGTGCCGCATCAGCAGCTCCAGCAGGCCGAACTCGCGCGGGGTCAGCTCCACCGGGCTGCCGGCCAGGGAGACAGCGTGCCGGGCGGGATCGAGCGCCAGCGCACCCACCTCGAGCCGGGCGGGCCGCGGCGAGGCGCCGCGCCGGACCAGGGCTCGCAGCCGGGCGCTGAGCTCGCCGAAGTTGAAAGGCTTGACCAGGTAGTCGTCGGCGCCCGAGTCCAGGCCGGCGATCCTGTCGGGCACGGCATCCCTGGCGGTGAGCAGGAGGATCGGCGCCCAACGGCCGGCCTCGCGAAGGCGGCGACAGACCTCGAGGCCGTCGCAGCCAGGCAGCATGACGTCCAGCACGATCGCGTCGAAGTCGGTCTCGGTGGCGGCCCAGATCGCCTCCGGGCCGTCGTGCACGAGCTCCACCGAGTACCCCTCCTCCTCCAGCCCCCGCCGCAGCACTCGCGCCATCCGCGGCTGGTCCTCGACCACCAGGAGCCTCATCTGTAGGTCGTGACCTCTACCAGGGGCCGGAGCCGCTCCGCCTCACGCACAGCCGCCCCCGATCGTACGGGTGGTGGCATCGTCGAAACGGTGCATGAGCCTGAGGCCTGCGTTCGGGCTGTAGAGCCAGAGTTCGGGCTGCGGCGGCATCATCCAGATGCCGTGCACGTCCTCCATCACGGAGCCGACCTCGCTCAGCTCGGGCGGAGGGAAGCCGCCGGCGGTCCGCAGCTCCACGAGCTGGCCAGGAGCCCGCACCAGCCACAGCTTCGGCGCGGCGACTGTCGTTCCGGCCGAGTCGGAGTTGAGCTCCACCAGCGGGAGCCCCGAAGCGTTCACCCCGACCAGCTGCAGGGCCAGGTTGGCGGTCAGCCAGGTCTGCACCGACCCGCTGCCGAGGTCCAGGCGAAGGAGCGTTCGGCCACGGCCGTAGGTGGGATCGCCCGCCGCACCGTCCATCCCCCACGCGCCCCCGGCGGCGACGTAGATCCATGAGCCGGACTCCGCGATCTGTCGCACCCGGCCGCTCGCTGGGTCAGCGGCGACCAGCCCGACCGGCACGCTCTGCGGGTGACCGCCCGTCCACGGCTCACGTCCCCACAGATACAGGCTCGCGCCGTCGAAGCCGGCCACGAACCACGGTGGCGCGGGGTCCGGTCGATTCGGGATCCGGAGACGCTCGCGCCCGGTCGCGGCGTCGACCACGTGGACCCCGTCCGAGGTCGAGAGCCCGTCGAGACGGTTCGGGAAGTCGGTGTAGGCATAGAGCCTGCCGTCAGCGGACACCTGCTGCCTCCGCACCGGGAGCCAGCGCTGAACCTCAGCGTCGTAGCTGATGCCGAGGTCTGGCAGCAGCTGTCGGGACGGGAGCCGTTCGGAGGTTTCGGGCGCGTACCCACCTCCTGGAAAGGAGACGAAACCGCCCGGCGCCGAGCTGAACCCGCTCACGGGCAGACGGCAGGAGAAGTCGGCGACAGCCACGGAGGGGGTGGCCGAGGCGCTGGGGTGGGGAAGGGAAGTGGCGCCCGGACGGCTGGACGCGTGGGCCGGACCTACCGCGTGGCCGGCGCTGCCGCACGCTGACTGCAGGGCCAGTGCGATGAGGAGCAGCGCCAGGTCGGCACGGAGACGCGGTTCGCGAGCGGGTGTCGAGGGCGCGCTGCTCCGCCGGACTCGTGTCACAGGCTCCTCGATCTACAGCCCAGGCTGGAACATGTACGGCGCCGGAGGCACGTCGCCCCCCGCGTCGAGCTGGATTACCGCGTGCGCCGCCAGCGGTATCGACCGCAGGTCGCCCGCATACCTCTGGCCGTCGACGTAGGCGACCACTGGTCCCGAGTCGGCGGCGACCCGGGAGGAGCTGAGCGGCTGGCCCCAGATGTCGAAGTAGTCGCCGAGCGTGAACGTGCGCTGGACGGGCGATTCCACGTGGATGACCCCGTCATCGGTGTGCGAGTGGAGCCAGTAGAAGCAGGAGCCCTGTGTCACGAAGGGCCCGTCCGCTGTCTGCTGAACCACGGCATCCTGGATGCCGATGCCGTAGGGGACCTGGCGCGTCTGGCCCGCCGCGAAGATGGCCAGGTGGGCGTGGATATGGATGAGCGCCTGTTCCCTGGTCTCGCAGCGGATCCCGTCTGTGGTTTGCCCCTCGACCGCCGCAGGAGAGGTGTCCGGTTGGACGTGTTTCGGTGGGCCGCCGCGCTCGTACAAGAGCACTGCCACGCCAACCGCGGCAACCAGTAAGGTACCGCTGATCGCGCCGACCATCGGCCACCGCCGCGGCTGACGACGAGGCCGCGGTCGGGGAGGCTGCCGGCTGCCCGATGGCGCCGGCGCCGGCCGCCTTCGGCCCTGTTTCCTGCTCATGCCAAGATCAGCCCACGCACCGTGAGGTCAACTCTGGCCACCCCCACCTGACCGCCGCTGGTCGTCGGTGACGGGAGTCAGCTTCGCGCTGATGCCCTGTCGAAAGGCCAGGCAGCGGTCTATGGTAGCCGCCGCCTCCTGCCGGGCCGGTGAGCCGAAGTAGTCGCGAGCCCGTATCTTCCGGAAGCGGCGCTGCAGGGCGACCAGCTCCTTCTCCGTCCGCAGGCGCACGGCATAATCGTCACCGGGCTCGGGGTGCTGCGGCGCGCGCTTGAGGAACTCGTAGGCGCCGGCACGTAGCTCGGCGTATTCCGCGTGCCGGTCGGCCTGCATCTGCTCGCGGACCTTGCGCTCCTCTACCTCACTCAGCTCGAGCACCGGGAGCACCCAGGCGTCGCCGCCGAGCTCCTCGATCTCCTGGGCCAGCCAGTCCAGCTGCTCCTCCAGGTCGTCTCGGAAGGGCAGGATGGCGGCGCCCGGCGTCAGCACACCCGCTCCGAGCTTGCGCAGCGTGCGCCACACCGTGACCCTGGGCGTGCTGGAGCCGGTGGGCAACCGCCACGTGAGGACAAGCCACCTGGGGCTGGAGCCTGACGCCGGTGGGCTGTGGGCAGCCCTCATCGGCAGCGTAGGTTACCAGCACGGATGCGGCGCGCCTTCGACGGCGTACTCGTGTCGCCGGCCAGGCCGTGACGAGATTATGCGCTGGCCGCCCCGCCCCCCGGGGTGGACTCCGAGATCTTAGAGAGGCTTTGGGAACTAATTGAGCGGCCGCTGCCGTCGGCGCTGCGCCAGCTGGAGTTGGGAGTTCAGACCGCCAGGGACGAGGATGTGATCCTCACCTACGTTGCGGCGCTCGGTGTACGGCATCCCGACTACTTCCAGACGGTCGTGAAGAGACACTGGGGCCGGCAGGGTGTGCCGGCGCCGGTCGGCGACTCCCTTCAACTCGCTCGCCTCGCCGGCCTCCAGAATGCCCTGCCGCAAGTAAGGGGCCTGAGATGGCGCACGCTAGTAGGCCCCGCCGAAGGGCCGCCGTACATTCTGAATGATGCTGGGTTCAGCATCATCTCTGAGACAGGACGCGAGGGAAGCGGCCTAGTCATCCCTCTCAGACCTGGCTTGGCCATCCTCGGCTACGCGGATGGCCCGACTGATCTCAGTGAGCGACTGGAGCCGACGCCCACGACTGTCGAGTGGCTTAA
>DATFRD010000263.1:0-2408 GCA_035263645.1 Candidatus Dormiibacterota bacterium
AGCCCCTCGGGCACCCGCATCCGGCGGAAGATCGCCACGACGGCCACCGGGTCGGTGGGCGCCACCATGGCGCCGAAGAGGATCGCGATGGGCACCTCGAGCCCGAGGGCCGCGTGGCCCAGGAGCGCCACGACCGCCGTCGTCAAGACGACCCCGACGGTCGCCAGCGCGGTGACCGCCGCCAGGTTCGCCCGGAGCTGCGCCCAGCTCAGGTTGAAGGCGGCCTCGAACAGCAGGCCGGGCAGCAGCACGAAGAGGATCAGGCCCTGCGTCAGCGGCAGCGTCTCGTGGCCCAGGATGGGCCCGGCCGCGAGCCCCACCATCGCCAGCACGGTGACGTACGGGACCGGCACCACCTCGACCAGCAGCGCCGCCGCCGCGGCGGCCATCAGGACGAAGACGAAGCCGGCGACCCGGGTCTCGAGCACGAGCCCAGCGTAGGGTTAAGACGCTTGGCTTCGAGGGCGCAGAACCGGCAGACTCAACGCCATGGTCGATGGCGGACTGCGCGTGCTCAGGGAGGTCTTCGGCCTCGAGGACTTCCGCCCCGGGCAGGCGCCCGTGATCGAGGCCCAGCTGCAGGGTAGGGACGTCCTCGCGGTCGCGCCCACCGGGTCGGGCAAGAGCATCAGCTACTGGGTGCCGGCGGTCGCGACCGGCGGCCTGACCCTCGTCGTCTCCCCGCTGATCGCCCTCATGAAGGACCAGGTGGACCGGCTCCGCGCCGCCGGGGTCGCCGGGGCCTTCATCAACTCGACGCAGGAGCGCGCCGAGCAGGTCGGCGGCCTGCAGGCCGCCGCCGCCGGGCGCCTGCGGCTGCTGTACGTCGCGCCGGAGCGGTTCTCGCGCCCCGGCTTCCTGGACCGGCTGTCGGAGCTGCGGATCGTGCGGTTCGTCGTCGACGAGGCCCACTGCATCTCGTCGTGGGGCCACGACTTCCGCCCGGAGTACCGCCAGCTCGGGCGGGCGCTGGCTGCCTGCGGCCGCCCGCCGGTGGCCGCGTTCACGGCCACGGCCACGCCCCGCGTCCGCGACGACGTCGTGCAGAGCATCGGCATGCACGACCCGTTCGTCCTGGTCACCGGCTTCAACCGCCCCAACCTGCGGCTGGTCGCCCACCGCTGCCGCGGGGACGGCGGCAAGCGGGAGGCGTTGATCCGCCTGCTCGACCCTGGCCGCGGCCGGGCGCTGGTGTACACGGGCACGGTCGCGGCCGCCGAGGAGACCGCGGAGCTGCTCCGGCAGCGCCGGCTGGCCGCGGCCCACTACCACGGCCGCATGCCCGACGACGAGCGCCGCGGGGTCCAGGAGCAGTTCGCCGCGGGGGCGCTGCGCGTGGTGGTCGCCACGTCCGCGTTCGGCATGGGCGTGGACGTGCCCGACATCCGCCAGGTCGTGCACCTGCACGCCCCCGGAAGCCTGGAAGCCTACTACCAGGAGGCCGGACGCGCGGGCCGGGACGGCGACCCGGCGCAGTGCATCCTGCTGTGGTCGCCCGCGGACCGTGACCTGCACTCGTTCTTCATCGAGCAGTCGTTCCCCGACGGCGACTCCGAGCCCAAGCGCAACGCCTACGCCCGGCTCGGCCAGATCCTGTCGTACGCCCAGCTCCGGACCTGCCGGCACGCCCGGATCGCGGACTACTTCGGCGAGGAGGGGGTCCCGCGGAACTGCCTGGCGTGCGACAACTGCCTGGCCGGGGAGCGGCCGCCGGACGAGCACGTGGCCGAGGGCGACGTGCGGGCCGCGCTGGCCGCCGCGGGCCGGTTCAACGGCCACATCGGCGCGGCCAACCTGGCGGCCATCCTGGGTGGCCGGCAGACCACCTGGACGCGGCGCAACCCGTGGGCGACCGAGCTGTCCCACTTCGGCGCGCTGCCCTGGCCGGAGGAGCGGCTGCGAGACCTCCTCCGGGAGCTGGTGGAGGCCGGCCTGCTGCGGCAGACGTCCGGCGAGTACCCCGTGCTCGAGGTCACGCAGGCGGGCCGCCAGGTGCTGGCCGGCCGGGCCTCGCCGGACGTGGCGCTGCCGGCCCCGGCGCCGGTCCTGCGCGCCGCGGCCGGGTCACGGAACGGCTCTGCCGCCCCACCGCCGCCGGCCGCTGACGCGGCGCTGGTCGAGCGGCTGCGGCGCTGGCGGCTGGAGGTGTCGCGTTCGCAGGGCGTGCCGGCCTACGTCGTCTTCCACGACCGGACGCTGGCCGACATCGCCTCGCGCTCGCCCCGCACCCTCGCGGAACTCGAGGAGGTGCCGGGCGTCGGGCCGGCGAAGCTGGCCCGCTACGGCGCGCAGGTGCTCGGCGTGCTGGGCGGCCGGGCGCCGGGGATCCCCCCCGCCCCGACCCTCCCCCTCGAGGGGGGAGGGAGCTGAGTGGGGATTCCCGGTGTCAGCCGCGCCACTGGTAGCGG
>DATFRD010000264.1:0-2653 GCA_035263645.1 Candidatus Dormiibacterota bacterium
GCCGCCGCCCGCATCTCCAGCAGGCTCTGCGGCCGGGCCCCGCCGCCGTGCGCCCAGTGCGCCCCGAGCAGGTCCCCGTCCCTGGTGACCGCCCGTAGCCCAGGATTTTCCCGAACGATCTGGCGTGCTTGCTCCAGGTCCGCGGTCACCATCACATCGCGGAGAAGCTCACCCGCGGCCTTCGCCAGCCCGTCGGGCGCGCGCACCAGATCGGCGGCGCGGAAGGGACCTGAGCCCTGGGGGACAGTTGGGACGGCTGTGACTGGAGGGATTGGTGGTGCGGCTGGGGCGGGCGTCTCGGCGGGGGTGGCGGCCTTGGCGGGGATGGCGGCCTTGGCGGGGGCGCTGTCGGCAGGCTCGGCGGGGGTGCTTTCGGCGGCGATGACCAGGGCGGCGCGGCCGGCGTCGGCGTGGCGGAGGGTGGTCAGGATCTCGGCGGCCGCGTCCAGGCCGGCCACGGCCACAGCGTCGGCGGCCGCGCCCAGGGCGGCGGCGATCGCGACCTCGTACCCCTCGGCCACGCGCAGGCGGGCGGCGAACGAGCCCACCACGCCGCCGAACCTGGCCGGGTCGGCGAGCAGCGCCGCCGAGGCGTCCGCGCCGCGCCGGGCGGCCTCGCTCAGGGTCTCCGCACGCGCCCGCCTAGCGGCCAGGTCGCGAGCTGATTCACGTTCGGCGGTGCGGAGAACCTTGGCTCGTTCGGCATGCTCGGCGAGGATCGCGGCGGCCTGCTCGTGCGCGGCGGCCAGCTCGCTACGGTCTTCCTCGGGCCCGGCCACGTCCCGCATGTGCTCGTACTCGTCCTGGGCCAGGAGGGCACGCTCGCGGGCCTCGGCGGCGGAGACCTCCAGCCGGTCCATCTCCTCCTGCGCGGCCACCGTACGGCTCTCCGCCGCGCCGACCTGCTCGCGCAGCCGGGCCACCCGGCCGGCCCTGGCCGCCGCGGCCTTGGCGCCCTCGGCCAGGCGGCGTTCGGCCGCGGCCAGCTCGCGCTCGGCGGCGGTCCGCTCGGCCGTCGCGGCCGTGAGCACCTCGCGCCCCGCCGCCAGCCGCTCGTTCAGGCTCTCCTCTTCCTCGCGCAGCTCACCGGCCTGCCGGTCGAGCTCGTCCGGGTCGCGGCCGGGGCGCTCGGGTTCGGCCGGCTCGGTCAGCAGCGCGTGCCGCTGGGCGGCCAGGTGCTGGGTGGAGCGGAGCCGTTCGGTCAGCGAGGACAGCGCGAACCAGGTGTCCTGCGCCCGGGCCAGCACGGCCGAGGCCTGCTGGGCGGCCTGGTCGAGCTCGGTCTCCCTGGCCCTGGCCTGGGCCAGCTCCTGCTCCAGGGCGGCCCGCCTGGCCAGCACGGCGGCCTCGTCCGCCTCGTCCCGCCGCAGGTCCGCGGCGAGCGTCACGTAGTCGTCGGCGAGCAGCCGCAGCCGGGCGTCGCGCAGCTCGGCCTGGATGACCGCGGCCTTCCTGGCCACCTCGGCCTGCCGGCCCAGCGGCTTGAGGCGGCGGCTCAGCTCGGCGGTGAGGTCGACGAGCCTGGTCAGGTTGGCCTGCATCGCCTCCAGCTTGCGCAGCGCCTTCTCCTTGCGCTTGCGGTGCTTGAGCACGCCGGCCGCTTCCTCGATCAGGGCTCGCCTGGCCTCCGGGCCCGCGTGCAGGACGTCGTCGAGATGACCCTGCCCGACGATCACGTGCATCTCCCGGCCCAGGCCCGAGTCGGACAGGAGCTCCTGCACGTCGAGCAGACGGACGTGGTCGCCGTTGATGGCGTACTCGCTCTGCCCGGACCTGAACATCAGCCGGCTGATCGTGACCTCGGCGTACTCGATCGGCAGCGCGCCGTCGCTGTTGTCGATGGTGAGCGTGACCTCGGCCCGGCCCAGCGGCGGCCGCGAGGTGGTGCCCGCGAAGACGACGTCCTCCATCTTGCCGCCGCGCAGGGACTTGGCGCCCTGCTCGCCCATCACCCAGGACAGGGCGTCGACGACGTTGGACTTGCCCGAGCCGTTCGGCCCGACCACGCAGGTGATGCCGGGCTCGAGGCGGAGCGTGGTGGCGGAGGCGAAGGACTTGAAGCCGCGCAGAGTGAGGCTCTTCAGGTACACGTGCAGCCCCTCCTCTCGCTCCCCGCACCTTACCGCCCCGCGGCACCATAAACGGCGAATCGCAGGTCGGCTCGCGTGCCGTCACGGAGGTGAGGAGGCATGCCGAACTGGCCGGAAGTCCCCGGCTGCGGTTCCGCTAATGCGGCCCTAACGGGCAGGTATACAACGTGCAGGTATACAACGAAGAGGGGCGCCGCCACAGACGCCCCTGATCCGTCCTCTGTCGTTTTGGCCGCGTCCCGGCAGCGTCGTTAAACGTACGCCGGCTCGCGATCCGGCACCAGCACGTCCTCGTGGCCAGCCTCAACAGTAAGCGCGTCATTCTCTTCCTGAAGCCGCACAAGCTCGGCTTCCAGGTCGCGTACTCGCTGCTGGAGGCGGCGCATCTCGGATACCATGCGGGGATCGGGACCGCCGACGTGGCCGAATAGAGCCTTCGCCATTGTTAAAGGTCCTCCACGCTGAGTGACCAGAGTGGGCACATACTTAACACGCGCGAATCCGCGCGCGCAACCAACAGGGACCAGTCTCCCATCCAGGCGTTTGCTGGTCAAGTTGGGGGC
>DATFRD010000265.1:0-10020 GCA_035263645.1 Candidatus Dormiibacterota bacterium
CAGTCAGGGAGGCGGGAAGGACGTCGTCCTGCTGATATCAGTCGCGCAGCTATGACATATGCAGGGGATGGCACCTCGGTCCGATGGGCTAGCTTTTGCAGTGGCCAATATCACCGATCAGACAGTAGCATCAACATCGCTCTGTAACGAAGGAGAGGGTTTCGCCTGGCAGCCGGGGGTGGCCATCACTGAGAGTTCTGACTGTAACGAGTCGCGCACGCTGCGCGGGATTCTGCGACGCGGGCCTCCCTACGCCGAGCGAGATGCCGGACCGGTGTGTAGGTTGCTCGCGCTCGGGACCCCGTGGTCATCGGTTTCCGTCGCTATAGGGGCACGCTCTACCGCCGCAGCAACCGAAGTACGCATGCCTGACGGAGGGGATATGACAACTCGGCGATCTGGCCGGCCACACGCCGGAGTGCGAGGACTTCATCGAGTGCGTTCGCAGCGGACGCCGGCCGCTCAGCGACGGTGGGCAGGCGCCGTCCTCGCCCCGCTGGAGGCTGCCGAGCGCTCGCTCCACGGCGGCGGCCTGCGCATGCCGGTCGACATGCCCGTGCAGCCGGACAGCCCCCAGCCGCCGGCCGAGAGCCGCTCCCATCCCAGTGGCTCCCGGACCCTGTCGAGGGCGGCAGCCTCGGACCGCGATGGCTGACCGACCCCGGCGCACCGTCCAGACCATGCTTGCCCTGGCCATGGTGCTCGCCGGCGCAGCGAGCGGATGCACAGCCGCCGGCGATGCCGCGACCCGGCCGGCCACCGCCCCGACCCTGTCGGGATCGCCGGCCGCCCTCACGCTGCCCTCACTCAAGGGGATCAACTACGACGGCCCGGCCGGCGCCGGCGGCGAGTGGCTAGGCACGAGGTGGCTGCGGCCTGGCGACGGCGGCTGGAAGGCGGCGGCCGGGTGATCGAGTCGGCACCTTGAGGACGACCGCTGCGCGGCCGCGCGACCTGTCCGTCGACCTGATGGAGGTGGACCAGGCCGATCCCGCCTGGCGGCGGCTGGTCGCCGGCCAGCCGGAGGCGACACCGTTCCATCTCCCGGCCTGGGGCAGGGTGCTCGCCGATGCCTACGGATATTCGTCCATCGTGCTGGCAGACCCGGACGGGCCAGGCGGCGTCGGGGCGGGCGCGCTCCTCGTGCGCCTGCGCCGGCTGGGAGGCCCCGCCTGGGTCTCCCTCCCGTTCTCCGACCACTGCCAGCCGCTGGCGCAGGATGCTGCCGGCGGGGCGTGCCCGTGCAGCCACGCCGCTTCTTCGATGCGGTGTGGCGGCACATGATCGACCCCGGCCTCGGCGTGGCCGCGCTCGCCGGTCCGGCGGCCGGCCGGCCGGTCGCCGGCTCCGTCGTGTTCGCCTGGGGGGAGACGGCGATCGGGAAGTTCCAGGCTTCCGACCCCGACTCCTGGGAGCTCCGGCCCAACCACCTGCTCAACTGGGCCGTCCTCCGCTGTCCCTGCTGCTGGAATGCCCTGCCCCGCGAGGCCGCCCGCTGGTGGCGCCATCGGGCGGCGGCCGACTCGGTCGCCGCCCTGCCCGGCGCGCGGGCGCGCCGGGTGCGGCGAAACGCTGCCGGCGACACCGAGGTGATGCCGTGACGGCCGGGGGCCGGGGAACGGACCCGAGGAGGACAGCCATGCCCGACGCCTGCCTGACGCGTCCAACCAGCCGGCGAGAGGCCATCGTCCCGGACCTGTGGTGGAAGCGTCCCACCGACCTGCTGCTGGGGTCGCTCGCGCTGCTGGTCGCCCTGCCGCTCGTCCTCTGCCTGGCCATCGTGGTGGTGCTGGACGATGCCGGGCCGGCGTTCTTCTCCCAGGCCCGCGTCGGCGTGGGCGGCCGCCCCTTCCGCATGTGGAAGCTGCGCACGATGCGGGCGGGCTGCGAGCAGGACACGCACCGGCTCACGGCCGCCGACTGGTTCACCGGCCGGTGTACAGGCGATCGCTACAAGACGCTGGCCGATCCGCGCATCACGCGGGCTGGACGCCTGCTCAGGCGCTGCGACCTGGACGAGCTGCCCCAGCTCTTCAACGTCCTGCTCGGCGACATGAGCCTGGTGGGACCGCGTCCCGCCATCCCGTACGAGCTGGACCACTACGAGCCCGCCTACTTCAGCCGGTTCAGCGTGCCGCCCGGCATAACAGGCCTATGGCAGGTGAGCGGCCGCGACCGCCTGTCGGCCGCAGAGATGATGGAGCTGGACCTGCGGTACGTGCGGGAGGCCTCGCCCTGGCTGGACCTCCGGGTCCTGCTCAGAACCGGGCCGGCGCTGCTGGCGGCGGCCAGGAGGGCCTGAGCCGATGCCGATGACCGCAGCCTCCTCCGTCGGGCGGGCTCTCCGGCACTGGCACTGGCTGATCTGGCTGGCGGTGCTGCTCGCCGCCGGTCTGGCCGTCGCCGCCGCCTTCGTGCGCCCACCCGCCTACGAGGCGAGCACGCTGCTCTCGATCGACGAGAGCCAGTCCTCGACCCAGGGCTTCGACGTCGCGATGCAGGCCGACCAGTTCCTGGCCCAGCGCTTCATCTCGCTGGGGACCAGCCGGGACGTTCTCCAGGCCGTCTGTGCCCGTGAGGGCTCCGGCTGCGACCCCACGGCGCTTGGCCGCCAGGTCAGGGTGACCACGCCCAGGGCCACGGCCCAGCTGGAGATCGTGGCCGATGCCTCCTCGCCGCAGGTCGCCGCCCGGCTGGCCAACGAGACCGCCGACGCGCTGATCGCCAGCAACCGGGCGCAGGTGAACGGTCAGCTCCAGCAGCAGCGGGCGTACCTGCAGGGCCAGCTCGACCAGGTCGGCGGTCAGATCGCCCAGACGCTCCAGAGGGCCTCCGCGGCGGAGGCCGCCGGCCGCTCCGACGCCGCCGGCCTGGCACAGCTCAGCTTCCTCCAGACGCAGTACTCGGCCACCTACCAGCGGCTCCAGGACCTCGACCTCCAGGCCTCGCAGCGCAGGGACGTGCTGACCGTTCAGCAGCGGGCGGTGCCGCCCCGGACCCCCGTCGATCCGGACCCGGTACGCTACGTCCTGGTCGGTGTGGCCGGCGGGCTGGTCGCCGGGCTGCTGATGGCCCTGCTCGCCGAGCGGCTGAGGAAGCGCATCTGCCACGCCTCGGAGCTGGCGGAGGCCGCCGGCACCGATCTCGTCCTGGACGTCAGTCGGGGTAGCAGCGCCGCGCCATACGGCTTCCTCGCGCGCTTGGGCCGGGCCGGGCCGGCCAGACGCCCGCGGGGACTGATGCTCGTCGCGTCGAGCGAGCGCGACCGCGTGAACGAAGTCGCCATGCACATCGCCCAGGCGGTGGCGGCCAGCGACGAGCGGGCGCTCGTGGTGCCGGCGCCGGAGCCGGTCGCGACGGAGGGCGACGGGCCCGAGGCCGCCCGCTCCCGGGCGCTCCTCGTGGCGCCCGAGGGCAGCCGAATCCATCCCGTCTCCTCCGGCCATCCCGAGGAAGGCATCGCCCTCGCCCTCCACTGCTGGCTTCCCCCAGCACAGGATCCCGCGGTCCGGCGGCTGGGGTCGGCGCCCGACCGGGCGATCCTGGTCGCGACGACTGAACGGACAAGGTTCAGCGACGCCCGCCGCACCGCCGGCCTGCTGCGCGCCCTCGGCGTGGAGGTCGTCGCCGCCGTCCTGCTGCCCGCCCGGATGCGGGGGGCGTCACTCCCGGCCGATACCCGCCCGGGCCGGAGTCGCGCGACGGTGACCGGGGCGGCCGCTAGGTGACGCAGGCGGCCCCGGCCCGCACGCTGGCCGTTGCCTGGGCGGACCACCAGCCCCGGACCAGCGCGCTCGCCGCCGCCCTGGACGGGGAGGCTGCCTTCGTGACCAGCCGCCTGCCCCGCGGGCCGGCCACGGCGCCCCTTCGCTACCTCTCCGCGGCGCTGCGCACCTGGCGGCTGCTGGAGCGCCGGCGTCCATCCCGTGTCGTGGTGGTCATCCCCCCGGTCGTCGCTCCGCTCGTGGCCGGGCTCTGGTGCTGGGCCCGGCGACGCCCCCTGGTCGCCGACTGCCACACCGGCGCGTTCCACTCCCGCCGCTGGGCCTGGGCCCGTCCGCTGTACCGGCGGCTGCTGCCCCGCTGCCGGGTGGTGCTCGTGCACACCGACGAGGCGCTGGCGCTGGTCCGCGCCTGGGGTGGTCCGGGCCTGCTCCTGCCCGACGACCTCCCCGATCCCGACGGCGCCGGGCCGCCGCGGCCGGAGGCCACGAGCACCGTGCTGGTCGCCGGCAGCCTCGACGAGAACGAGCCGGTCGCCGACACACTGGCCGCCGCCGCGCTGGCGCCCGAGGTGGAGTTTCGCATCACCGGAGACCCGGGCCGGCTCGCCCCCGCGCTCCAGAGATCGGCGCCCCCGAACGTCGTCTTCACGGGCTTCCTCCCCCACCCCGCCTTCCTGGCGGAGATGCGGGAGGCGGGGGCGGTGGCGGTCTTCAGCATCGATCCCCACATCATGAACAGGGCCGCGTTCGAGGCGGTGGGGCTGGGCCGGCCCCTGGTGCTGTCCGACCTCGGCGGCCTCCGCCGGCGGTTCGGCGCGGCTGCGCTGTTCGCCCCCGACCGGCCGGAGGCGATGGCGGACGCCGTCCGGCAGGCGCTGGCCGGCCGCCGCGCGCTGACCGCACGCAGCCGCGACCTGGCCGTAGAGCTGCGCCGGCAGCGGGCGACCGCGATGGGCCGCCTGCGCGCGATGCTGGCCGACCGGCCCGGCACCCGGCCCCGGGCGCGCGTCCTCCGGATCACCCAGCACCCGTTCCCCGCCGACTCCATCGTGCGTCGCGACGTGCTGGAGCTGACCGCCCGCGATCTCGACGTCGACGTCGTCTGCTCAGTGCAGCCGGCCGGGGACGAGCCGGTCGACGCCGGCGGCGGAATGCTCCACGTCCACCGCATCCCGATCCGCCACCGTCGCGGTGGTCTCATCCGGTACGCGCTGGAGTACACCGCGTTCTTCCTGGCCGCGCTGGCGCTCGTCAGCTGGCTCGGGCTGCGCCGGCGGTACGTGGCCGTGCAGGTGGACAACCTGCCGGACCTCCTGGTCTTCGCGGCGGTCGTCCCCCGCCTGCGGGGCGCCCGGCTCGTCCTCACCCTGTACGAGCTGGCGCCGGAGATGGTCGCCGCGCGCTTCCGGGGCCGGCTCGGCCGCGTCCTTGTCCCGGCCGCCCGCCTGATGGAGGTGGCCGCCACGCGCTGGGCCGACCACGTGATCGTCGTCAGCCAGCCCTGCCTCCACGTGCTGCTCCGGCGCGGCGTGCCGAGAGCCAGGACGTCAGTGGTCCTCAACACGACGCCCTGGGGCGCCGAGCACCCTCCTCCGGCTCCGGGGCGCGCCCGGTCGCTGACGCTGGTCACGCACACCACGCTCGTGGAGCGATACGGCGTGCATGTGGCCATCGAGGCGCTGGCGCTGCTCGGACCTTCCTGGCCGGGCCTGACGCTGCGCGTCGTGGGCGACGGCGAGCAGCGCCAGGCGCTCGTCCGCCTGGCGCGGTCCGCCGGCGTGGACGACCGCGTCGTCTTCACCGGGGCTCTCCCCTGGTCGAAGACCCTGGCCGAGGTGAGCCGGGCCCGGCTTGGCATCGTGCCGGTGCTCGCCGACGGCTACGGCCAGCTGCTGCTGCCGACCAAGCTCCTGGAGTACGCGCGGCTGGGCGTGCCGGCCGTCTGCTCGCGGCTGCCGGCCATCGAGGCCTACTTCCCTCCCGATGCGGTGGCGTACGCCAGGCCAGGCGACCCCCGGGACCTCGCCGAAGGGATCGACGCACTGCTGCGGCAGCCGGCCGCGGCGGAGGCTCGGGCCCGGCGGGCGTCGGAGATCGCCCGCCGCCTGGCCTGGGACCACGTGCGCGGAGACTACCTGGCCGCGCTCGGCCTCCCGGCGGCCGGTCCCCCGGCGCCCGTGGGCGCGGCTGGCGGCGCCGGGAGGGCGACCTCGTGCGGGCACTGAGCCCGGTGCTGGCGCTCGGAGCGGCGGCGGCGCTCGCCCTCCTCGTGGTTTCGGCTCGCCGGCCGGCGCTGGCCTGCGGGCTCCTGGCGCTCGCGATCCCGCTCACCGCCGGCATGGCGCGGGGCGCCGCCGTGCCGGTGCTGCGGGTGAACGAGGCGCCGCTGCTGATCGTCGCCACCGGCTCGCTGGTGCACTGGCTGACCCGCCGGCCCCCCTCGTCTTCACCGGCCTGGACATCGTGGTCGTCGGGTTCTGCCTCGTCAGCGTGATGGTTCCCTGCGCGGTGATCCTCCTGTCGCGCGCGGAGGCGGACCTGAGCGACTGGCTGGTCGTGCTGGGACCGGCGCAGTACCTGGCGGTGCTCATACGTGGCGCGTGACACGGCCGTCACGCCCCTAAGTGCGCACCGCCTGCCCCTGCTGACGGGTGATCCCGAGATACTCGGGCGGACTGACCTGCCCTGCGAGGTCGAAGATCTCCGGGGCACCTGACCAACGTAAGAACTGCTGGCCTGCCTCTTCGAAAGCGGGTGACGGTCGGACGGCTATGAACGACCGCGCCGGCGAGAGGTGCGATCACTTCATGGGTGGCTCACTCGCAGGATCTTCCTCCGACTTGATCGTCGCCGCCACGCTCCAGAGAACCGACGCTGGGGCGAGCCCCGTCACGACCGCCGACCCCATCGAGCCCGGAACCACGAGTGCCGTCTGTCCGTCGATGCTGCGAGATTCGATGTACGCCCCCTGCGGCGCCACCTGGTCCTCCAGCCAGCTCACCTTGACCGGCTGTCCCATCTCGGTACGGTATGACACGGTCACGATCAGGTGTCCACCTCTGCGGTCCACCCGTGCACCAAACGGATGGAGGGCGGGGAGCGGGATATCCTGCATTGCATGGCCGGTCTCACGTGCACACCAGGCGTCGATCTGCACCGCGTCCCCCGAACGGAACTGCGGAGGTTGGGCTGCCGCCGACACGGCTGCGGCAACCCCATCCTGTCCAGTGAACGAGTTCCAGACAACCGTGCCGGCAGCCAGTCCGGCAACCAGCAGCGCCGTGGCCCCGACCATCGCCAGCGCTCCGATAGGGCGCCGTAGGCGTCCCTTGTCCGGCCTGTCAGCGGGCGCCGGTGCCGGAGGCACCATCGTCTGCTGCTGGCGGTCGGTGAGCAGCATGTGGAGTTCCAGCTGGGCCATGCATCTCGGGCACCCGGCTACGTGCTCGAACGTCGCGACCGACACTAGCGACGCCTTCCCGTCGGCGATCCCCGCCAAGTGGGGGCGGTGTCGGTCGCAGTCTGTCAAGGGTCCACGGTACTGATCGGCGTGGCCGTCTTCCGCATGCTCCAATCCAGACGACGCCGGCATGCGCTCCGCGGCGAGGGCGGATACAGGATCACCGGCGGCCCGCGCCTCTGCGGGCCAGTGGAGCAGTCCGGGTTCGGCCGCCGCCCAGGGCAACTGTCAGCCGAGCGAGAGCCGCACCCGCCAGCAGGGTGCGTGAGAGCGGCACGTTGAATCAGCATAGGTTGCCGGTCTGCTGCAGGCAGTTGAATTCCTGCAATATCAGAGGGATGAGCGGCGTGCCGTCCGCCTTCTTGACGAAGTTCAAGAAGGCGTCCTTGGTGATGGCACCGCCGGTCGGTGGGTTGATTACCGGGCAAATGCGCCAGGTCGCGCCCTGAGACCCGTCCGTAGGGCGGATTCGGATAGTCACGAACCCGCTGCTGGCCAGGCTCTCGATCTCATCGACCTTCTTGATGATCGGCGTCCCGTCCGCATCGGTCCCGTTCGTGCTCGCGAGGCTGTTCAAAGCGCTCTGGCCCGCGCTGGTGTTGAAGGCCGAGCTGGTGTAGATCACGAAACCCAGGGTCCAGAGCCCAAGAGGATTGTTGCTGAAGTATCCGTGCCGGGTGTCGAATACGTTGTCTTGTCGGCGATTGGGGAGATTGCCGTCCAGGGGATTACCGCTCACCCGTGGAAAGTGAAAGGCCGTGAACGTGTTGGCTATGTTCAGCGCAGACTGGCCAGCGCCATCCATCGTGAACGCGCCAGTGAAGAGCTCACCAAAGACATTGTAGTAGATGAGGTTCCCATCGGCGTCGAACCCACCAGTGGTGGATATCACCCGCACGTTACGGTGGTCAGGGTCACTGGCTGGAGCGATGACCGAGTTGCCATCGGTGCCAGACACACGATT
Organism: Candidatus Dormiibacterota bacterium; assembly: GCA_035263645.1. Lineage (GTDB taxonomy): Bacteria > Chloroflexota > Dormibacteria > Dormibacterales > Dormibacteraceae > CF-161. Next base: position 8,150 of record DATFRD010000265.1, read on the forward strand.
CCGGATCTTGCTCGGGTCGATGCCGTTGGCTAGATAGAAACTGTCCGCGAAGTCAAACGGGGGCACCCCCACCCCCCCGGCATCGCCGAATACCTCCTCGAGGAACGCGCTCGAATACAGGGCTTCGCCCAAGACGGCCGCGCCGACGGCCATAGCCACCCCACCGAGAAGGGTTCTTCGCCGCATACACTCATTCTCCCCGCTGGACTCGCAAGAGCCCAGCATACCGATGCAGGGCGGGTGCGAGATGAAACCAGGATGAGAGGATTCTCATCCCTGGTCGCGTTCGTCAGAGGCTCGCCCACGGATAGAGGTCAACGACGGCGTTCTCCCGCCGGAGTACGGCTTCCGTGTCCAGCTCGACGCTGGTGGCTACAGCCTATTGCCCTCTGGAATCGACCTGGATGAGATGGGCATGAGAGTTTTTTCATAGCGTCCGCCGAGTGCCATGCAACGCGATGAGGGAGGAGCACCCTCGACGAGCCCACCGTCCGCCACCACGGTGATCACTGGATGGGCAGCTCCAGGCGCACCTCCGTGCCCCCGCCCACAGTCGATGAGATTTGGAACTGGCCCCCGGCGTCGTGAGCGAGGTCGCTCAGCAGCCGGAGCCCGAGGTGCCCGGGAGGCGGGTTGGACAGCTTGGCCACGTCGAAGCCGCGCCCGTCGTCGCGGACCGTCAGCGTCACCCTCCCATTCTCGACGCTCACCCGCACGTCGATCGATTGGGCGTGCGCGTGGCCGGCCACGTTGCGTAGTGCCTCCCTGACCACCCGGTACAGGAGCCTTTCGGCCTCGCGACCGGAGCGCAGGGTCGGCGGGACGCTGAGCGAGGTCTTCACACCTCGCACGGTGAAGGGGTCCAGCAGGTCGCCCAGCGAGGCCTCCAGGCCCTGCTCGTGCAGGTTCTCGGGGTAGATGTCCACGAGCAGCGTGCGCAGCTGGCGAACGCTCTTCCGGGTCTCCGCGGACGCGTCGTCCAGCGTTTTCGCAGCGCTGTCCTGGCCCTGCCTCGCCAGTTGCCTGGAGTGCACCTCCAGTGAGAGGGAGAGCGCGGTAAGGTCCTGGGCGGTGCCGTCGTGGAGATCGCGGGCGATCCGGCGCCGCTCCAACTCGGAGGCGTCGATCGCTCTGCGGAGCAGCCGCTCGCGGTCGCGCAGCCCGGCCCGGACACGGTTGGCAAGCGACCAGGCCATGCGAAGCTGCACCAGCTCCAGCACAAGCAGCGTCCCGAACACAGCCGGCACGAAGTCGAGCAGGATCATACGGCCGTTGGCCTGCACGGAGTCGAACAGTAGGTAGTTCTCGTACAGGAGCTTCCTGCCGTTCGGCGTCCGGAGCGGCAGGTAGACCTCCAAGAGTTGGTGCTGGCGCTGGTTCGTCTCGTACCGGTTCTCGGGCCGGTCCAGGTCAGTCCGGGCGGCCCAGACCATTCCCGTGGCGAAGGCGGTGATCTGGTCCGACTCGAGGGCGAAGCTGCTTCCGATCAGGCGCGGCTCGTCCGAGTAGATGATTCGCCCGCTCGTCGTCCAGAGCTTGACTCGTACCACCGGGTCCCGTAGCACTCGGGCGCGCACGATCTGATCGAACTCGGCACGCCTGGCCAAGTCGCCGTCCACCAGGGCGTCGGACAGGTTGGGCTGGATGACCTCCCTTCCGATCAGGCGGGTCAGCTGGCGGGAGGTGCTGATCGCCTCCGACGTCGCCGTCCGGTCCAGGATGACCACCAGAATCGTGGACAGGACGAGCAGGGCGGCCAGGCCGGCGACGCCGAACTGGAGCAGGGGCTTGGCGACGGAGCCAGGAGCGATGCAGAAGCGGAGCAATCGCCGGCCGGCACGGGACAGCAACGCACCTGCCGCGCCCTGGTT
>DATFRD010000266.1:0-4348 GCA_035263645.1 Candidatus Dormiibacterota bacterium
ATGGCCGTCGCCGGCAACAGTCCCCTCTTCTACCTCGTGCAGCTCTCCGCGGCGGTGATCCTGGTCCTGGCCGCCAACACGTCCTTCAACGGCTTCCCGCGGCTGGCCGCCGTGATGGCAGAGGACCACTTCTCGCCCCACCAGTTCAGCTACGTCGGGCTCCGGCTGGCGTACTCCACCGGCATCGTGGTGCTCTCCACGCTCGCGATCGGGCTGATCCTCCTCTTCAACGGCAGCACCCACGCGCTGATCCCGCTGTTCGCGGTCGGGGTCTTCCTCTGCTTCACCCTCTCGCAGTCGGGCATGGTCAGTCACTGGCTGCGGACACGCGATCGTGGCTGGCGCTACAAGCTTGTCGTCAACAGTGTGGGCGCCGTCACCACCGCAGGCGTGACCGTGGTGGTCGTCGTCACCAAGTTCGCGCAGGGCGCGTGGCTCGTCGTTCTGCTGGTCCCCGCGCTCGTCCTGCTGTTCCTGGCCGTCAAGAGGACCTACTCCCGGGAGATCAGCGAGCTGAGCTCGTACGGACCCTCCGTGTCAGAGCCGCTCACACACGAGATGGTCGTGCCCGTCGCCAGGATGGACAGGGCGGTGGCCGAGGCGATCAGCTACGCGCTCAGCGTCGGCTCCCGCGTGACCGCGGTCCACGTGTCCACGGACGCGGAGGCGACCCGCGAGCTGCAGGAGGAGTGGAAGCGCTGGGGGACCCCGGTGCCGCTCGAGATCATCGACTCGCCCTACCGGGAGGTGATCGGCCCGCTCAGCGACTTCGTCCGCGCGCAGGCCGCCGGGAAGCCGGCCCATCAGGTGACGGTGGTGATGCCAGAGGTCGTGGCGCGTCACTGGTGGCAGGAGATCCTGCACAACCAGACCAACCTGCAGCTCCAGCTCGCCCTGCGCGGCGTGCCCGGCGTGGTCCTGACGACGGTGTCCGTCTGCCTCTGAGCCGGGTCGAGCACCCCTGGGGGGTGCGGCACCCCTGGGACGTTTCGCTCATTGCGCCGTGGAGCGGGGCGGCAGTAGCCTGTCCGACGTTGCGGCAGCGGCAGGATGGGGGCGCGCTCCTGGAGCGCCGCGCCGGCGCCGATCGAAGGAAGGAGGCTGCGTGAGGACGACGGACCGACGTGTGCTGCGGCAGTCGACGTGTCCCGGCCGGCGGGGAGCCTCTGCGGGATGACCGCGCGCCCGAATCTCCTGGGCAACCAGGGCCGCCTCTTCGCTGACCCGCGACCCAGTCCCGACGAGACCGCCTTCCAGGTCGACAACACGAGCGTCGCGTACTACCAGTCCCCCTACTACCTGCTCCACAAGGACCAGGTCCAGCCGGTGCCGGCGCCCACCGTCACGCCGCCGCGGATCGACCTCGCGCAGGTCCTGGGCGCCGACGTGCTCGGCCCGATCGCCACCGCGAAGCGGATCGTGTTCCACGCGGTCGGCGACACCGGCGCGGCCAAGGTGGACCGCTTCCAGACCGCGGCCCAGGCGATCGCCGGCGAGGCGAGCGTGGCCGACGCCATGGCGCAGGACGTCCAGCAGGGCGGCCCCGCCAGCCCGGTGTTCTTCATCCACCTGGGCGACGTCGTCTACTACTTCGGGGAGGCCCAGTACTACTACGATCAGTTCTACGAGCCGTTCCGGGCCTACGACCGGCCGATCTTCGCCATTCCCGGGAACCACGACGGCTCGGTCTTCGGATCCACCACCACCGCAGCCCAGACGCCCACGCTGGCGGCGTTCCTGCGCAACTTCTGCGCCGCCGCGCCCGGCCCCTCGCCCGACGCGGGCGGGCTGGTCCGCACCACGATGACCCAGCCGGGGGTGTACTTCACGCTCGACGCGCCGTTCGTCTCGATCGTTGGGCTCTATACGAACGTGCTGGAGAGCCCGGGCGTGATCTCCTCGCAGTCGGGCCACTACCCGATCGGCGACGACCAGCTGCAGTTCCTCACGTCCGAGCTGGAGCGACTGAAGCCGCTCCGGCAGGCGGGCGAGCGGGCGGTGGTCGTCGCCTGCCACCATCCCCCGGTCTCCGTCGACGCCAAGCACGGCGGAACCACGGGCCTGGCCGACGACATCGACAGGGCCTGCCAGTCCGCCGGGCTCTGGCCCGACGCGGTGCTGTCGGGCCACGCGCACCTGTACCAGCGATACACGCGGGCCGTGGACGGTCGCCAGATCCCGTACGTCGTGGCGGGGAGCGGAGGCTTCGCGGCGACGCCGCCCAGCCGGCCGGTCCAGACGCCTCTCACCATCGGCCAGTACACCCTCGTGACCCAGCCGCTCGCGCAGTTCGGCTACCTGCTGGTCACCGTCGACATGTCGGCGCAGCCGGCCACCATGACCATCGCGTTCAACTCCCGGGCCCGCACGGTCGTGCACGACAGGGTGACCGTGAACCTGGCCACCGGTCAGCTGCTGGCCTGACGCTCGGCGGCGGCGGCCCCCGCCCTCACCGCCCGCGGGCGTCCGGTCGACCAGGCGTAGGAGCCACAGCTCCGGCAGCGGACAGTGGGACTTTTCCGCGATCGGGTACAGGCTAGGTGGAGATGGCGGCGGCCATGAGACCGTGAGCGTTTGGGGCCTCGCCTCGCAACCGGGGCAGCGGGACCGGGCGCGCCGCTCCGCGTGGCGCGACAGTCTGAGCCTGCCCGGCGCGCTGATCCTGTGGACGGGCTCCGGGCTGGCCGTCGTCCTGCTGCTGGTGCTGCTGCCGGCCCGACTGGTGCTGCCGTGGGTGGTGCCCGCGACGAGCGGCGCGACCGTCGTCAGCTTCGTGCTGGTGGCCTGGCTGGCAGCTCTGGACGTCCGCCTGCGGATGGACTCGGCCTCGCTGCCGGCTGTCACGATCGGCGCGGTCCTGAGCATCGCCTGGCTGGCGCACCTGCTCACGCTGCCGGGCCTGCGGCCGGCGGTCAGCGCCGAGGCGGCCAGCGACGCCAGGGCCTGGCTCTACCTGTCAATCAATCTCGCCACCCCGTCGCTGCTGGCGCTGGCCGCGCTCCACGTGCCACGGCCCACGATCGATGGCGGCCGCGCCGTCCGGGCCGCGGCGAAGCTGGGCCTGGTGCTGGGGCTCGGCCTGGTCGCCCTGGGAGTGCTGCTGGGCCTCTCCGACATCGACACCATCCGCATCGGCGCCGCTCTGCCCACGGCGCACCTGGTCGGAGTGCTCGGCCTGGTGCCCGTTGGTGCCGCCGCGACCCTCCTCCTGCGCGGCCACCGCGGCGACGAGCGCGTCCTCCGCGGGGTCGTGCCGGCGCTGGTGCTGTCGGGCGCCAACTCGCTGGTGCTCCTGTGGGTGGACCGCAGCTACACGCCCACCTGGTACGCGTCCTACGTGCTGGCCACTGCGATAGCCGTCTGTCTGCTGTACGGCCAGCTCAACCTCTTCGCACGGGCGGTCCAGGCGGAGCTCCGCGCCTCCGCACGGCTCCGGGACAGCTTCGCGACGGCCGAGGCGCTCGCCTCCTCGCTGCGCCCCGAGGTGGTCATCAACGAGCTGCTCGAGCGGAGCACGGTGGCCGTCGAGGCCGACCGCGCGTCGCTGTGCGTGGTGCGCGGCGACAGCGTCGTGATCCAGGGCAGCCGATCACGGGACATCCCGCCCCTTGCCGCCGGCTATAGCTTCCCCCTGGCCTCGATCCCATCCATCGAAGCAGCGATCGGCACCCGGCGCATCCAGATCGCCGTCGCGCCCGTCGGCCGGCCCGGGCAGGCCGCAGCCCTGGCGAAGCGGATCGAGAGCACCCGCCACGCCCTGGTCGTGCCGCTCGCGCTCTCGGGCGAGCTCGTGGGCATCCTGGCCTTCGGTCGCGTTGGGGACGTGCCGTTCGGCAACGAGGACCTGGCCGCCGTGGGCACCATCGCCACGGTGGCCGCGCTGGCCCTGCACAATGCCCAGCAGTTCGCAAGCGTGGAGGAGGTCAGCGACGCCAAGACCCTGTTCCTCAACCTGGTCGCCCACGAGCTGCGGACGCCGTTGAGCGTTGTCCGGGGCTACGCGTCGATGCTCCGCGACGGCACCCTGGGCGAGCTGCCGAACGGGTCGGCAGACGCCGTCACCGCCCTCCAGTCCAAGTCCGGCGAGCTGACACACCTGGTGGAGGGGCTCCTGATGGCCTCTCGGCTGGAGGCCGGCCGCTTGCGGCCGCGCCGGCGGGAGCTCGACCTGCGGATGGTCGTGACGGAGGCCGTCGCGCGGCTGCGGCCGTCGGTGGAGCTGCGCGGCGCCCGGGTCGACGTGGACCTGCCCGCCGGCCGGCTGCCGGTCCGGGCCGACCCCGACTACCTGGGCCGGATCCTGGACAACCTGCTGGTCAACGGCATCACCTACTCGAAGGGAAGGCCG
>DATFRD010000267.1:0-5254 GCA_035263645.1 Candidatus Dormiibacterota bacterium
CCTGGGCGCGGGCGTCGTCCGCCGCCTGGGCCATCGTCAGCGCATCGGGGTTCAGCTGGATCACCGCGTTGACGCCCGGTCCCTCCTGGTCGAGCGCGATGATCCGCTTGATGTAGAAGTTGGTGAGTGCGACCGAGGTCAGTTGACCAGAGGACATCAGCGACTCGAGCTGGGCCACCGTGAACTCGTTGAAGTTCGACGGTGCAGCCGGGGAACCCGCAGCGGTCTGCGTCGTAGCTGCCGCTGTCAGCAGGGTGGCCGCGGCAACGACGGCCACCAACGCACGCTTTCGCATCAGCACACCTCCTCTTCCGCCACTTGACGGCCAGGCCTTTGTAGCACGTTTGCCGCGAGCTCGCATGATCGAGACGGCGTGTTCGGTGAGTCGATGTGCAGGAATTCGTCAGGAAGCGAACCGTCCAGCTCGATCGCGGTCGGCCTCGCCCTGGTCGTCTATCCCGTTGTGTCGCCGTAGATCAGGAGCGCTGCTCCCGGTCCTCGGCGGCGATTTCGTCGCAGAGGTCCAGGCAGCTGGTACAGATGGCCACTCCGGCGCCGGTGACCAGCTTCCGCCCCGTCCGGCGGGCGCCCTTACCACAGAAGTTGCAGCGAGCATTCGCTTCGGCGGGCTTGAGCCGGGCCCGCTCGCCCTCCTGGGCGGCGCCGGCGTCGACCACGTGGCGGGCCCGGACGACGCAGCCGTCGCAGATCCACACCCCGGGCCCGGCGATGAGCTTGCGCGTGTCGAACTGGTGCACGCTGCAGAACGAGCAGGACGGCGGCCGTCGGGGCCGGGGCGCCCGAGCGCCACGCCTCATGAGCCGGGCCCAGACGCCGCGTCCCCCGGGCGACTCGACGATCTGGTGGACGCGCTGGTGGCTCAGGTCCAGCGCCTCGGCGATCTCGCGCAGCGAGGCGCCGGCGCGGTGCAGGTCGCACACCGCTTCGTGGAACTCCAGCCGCGAGCGCGCGGCCTCCCGCTGGAGCTCCTCCGCATGATCCCGCGCCGCGGTGGCGCGGCGCAGCAGCGCGTCGTCGATGGGCATGGGGTCCAGTCTACCGTCTATAGACGCTAGACGATCCCCCTCAAGCTCAACGATCTTCCCATATCTGGTACCATTGCCAAGATTGGAAAAGCGGTGGTGGAATGGCAACCCCGCCGGTTGCCCCGCGCCGCGCCGAGCCGGTGCACACCAGGGGGAGTCAGCGATGCAGGACCGACAGGCGCCGACCAGGGGAGTGATCGGACGGCACATCGACCTGGACGGGCGGCGCATCTACGTCGAGGAATCGGGAGAGGGGCCAGCCTCCGTGGTCTTCGAAGCCGGCCTGGGGTTCGGCCGGACATCCTGGGATCCCGTGGTCCCGCTCCTCCGTGATGCCGCCCACCTGGTCAGCTACGATCGCATCGGTCACGGCCAGAGCGAGCCCGGGGACGGGCCGACGAGCATCCCGGCGATGGCGACGACGCTGTGCCAGCTCGTCGCGGCGACGGTGCCGGGGCCCCTGGTCCTGGTCGCGCACAGCATGGGAGCTCTCATCGCTCGGCAGGCTGCGCCCGCTCTCGGATCGAGGCTCCAGGGACTGGTGCTCGTCGATCCAACGCCTGAGACCGCCGCGATGTTCGACGACGTGGCGCGCCTCACCGGTCAACAGGATCTCCTGTACGGCGTGTTTCAGCTCGTCAGCCACGTCCCACCCATGAGGCGGATCGTCGCGAGGATCGGCGCCGGGTCCTTCCGCCGAGTGTTCTCCCCGGCGACCTACAGGACGATCGTCGCCGAAGACTTCCGGCCGTCCAGCTTCGCGCAGATGCGGCGCGAGGCGGCCGCGCGAGCCGACGCCGTCATCGAGTTCCGCCGTCGGCCCCCCCGGCCTCCGCGATGCCCGGTGATCCTGCTCTCTGCCGACCGGGCGGCAAAGGGCGCCGCGAGGTACCTGGCCGACATCCAGGAACACCAGCGGCGGTACGTCGACGCTCTCGATGACGGGCATTTCGAGCGCGTGGAAGCGAGCCACATCATTCAGGCCGAGCAGCCAGAGCTGGTCGCGGCAAGGATACGGGAGCTCCTGCCAGGCACATGAACGCCGACGACGCCCCTGGTGGAGTCGGGCGTCGGGCAGCGCAGACGCCGGGATGCACGCGTCAGCAGCGGTCGACTTCGAGGACTACCGCTTCGGCGTCAGGTGGGACAGCGCGCGCTTCCATGCGGGCACCAGCGCCAGCGGCCCCGCGCCGGGCAGCATCTCCATGCGGGCCTGGGGCAGGCGCAACCCGTCTCCCGTTCGGCAGCGTTGTCCGGCGAAGCTCATCCACGCGCGCGATTCTGGCACCGTGGTCTCACTTCGGGGCGTGACGCGGCCGAGTTCGACACTTTTCGCCCCGCTGGCCCGTAAAGCTCGGCAGGGAGGATGAGCACCCGAACGCAGGACCTGGTCGAGCGATCGCTGGCCGGGGACCGGTCCGCCTTCGAGCAGCTGATCGAGCCGCTCGTCGAGCCGGGCTACCGGCTGGCGTGCGGCATGCTGCTGGACCGCGACGAGGCCGAGGACGCCGTGCAGGAGGCGGCGCTCAAGGCGTGGCTGAAGCTCGGCAGCTTCCGCGCCGGCGCCGACCCCCGGCCCTGGTTCCTGACGATCGTCGCCAACCACTGCCGGGACCTCCGGCGCAGCCGCTGGTGGTCGGTGCTGCGGGGCGTTGACCCCCAGCGCTCGGCGCCGGCCGAGGACCTGGCCGCCGGCCTCGACCTGCGCCGCGCCCTCGCGGGTCTGCCCGTGCCGGAGCGGGCGCTGCTGGTCCTCCACTACTACCTCGACCTGCCGCTCGAGGAGGTGGCGCGCATCCTCGGTGTGTCGCCGGCGGCCGCCAAGAGCCGGCTCTACCGGGTGCTGCGCCGGCTGCGCGGCCACCTCGAGGTCTGTCAGGCAGGGACGTGAGCGACCAGGTGAGACGCGAGATCAGCGAGCTGGTGGAGGGCTTCGGGCCACCGCGTCCGGGCCTGGCCGCCCGGGCCGTGGCCGGCCTGCCCGACCGCCGCCGGCGGACCGAGCCCGCGCGGTGGGCAGTCTCCGCGGCGGCCGTGCTGGTGATCGCGGCCACGCTGCTCCTCGTCTGGACGGTACGCACCGCCAGGCCGGCCACGGGCGTGCCCGCCAGCGTGACGGAGCTGCACCGGCGGCCCCTGGTCGACGTGCCGCTCGCCGGCCCGAGCTGCCAGGTGGACGACCGCCGCGCGCACGTCTGGCAGACATCGGGTGGCGTCACCTACGTGGGTGCGTCCCCCGCGCCGGACGGGCTGATCGCCGTGCAGGTGGTGACCAAGCCGGCGACGGGCAGCACCATCGGGATCACTGCCGGGCCGCGGGTGGTGTCAGGTGCCGTCCTGGTCAGGGGCCACCGCCTCGACGGTCCCGGCACGATGCTGTTCGGGCTGGCGCCGGCGTCCGCGCCCCCGAGCCGACCCGAGCTGGTGCTGAACGCGAGCCCGCGAACCCGGACCTGGGACGTCGGCATCCAGGCGAGCTCGGCGGGCTGCTACGCCATACAGTTCGACGGGACGGGCTTCTCGGAGCAGGCAGTGCTCCTCCTGTATCCGCGCGCCGGTGGGCTGGTGGCCGGCGGCCGGACCATGAGCCCGGCCCAGGCGGACGCGGCGGTGCGGGCGGCGGCGACCGCCGTCCGCCCGGTCCTCCTGCCCCATGCCGTTGTCGGCGCGGACTGGCGGGCGGCGGTCGAGACGGCTCGTGACGGCTTCAGCGTCGAGTACGACGACCTGAACGCGACGCGAAGGGTCGTGGTGAGCGTCGGCGGGGGGCCGATCCCCGTGGGCACGACGGTCGAGCAGGCGCACCCGCCGTTCCGGGGCGACCAGGGCTCGCGGTACCGGGTGAGCGACACCGACCCCCGCGGCGTGCGCATCCTGACGTGGCACGAGCCGGGCTCGGGTGCGGCCTACACCGTCAGCGCGACGGGACTGACGGACGCCGAGTTCTGGCAGCTCGCGAGCTCGCTCGGCTGACACTCCTGGCGCCTCCCGCTCGTAAGCGTGCTGACATGACGATCAGCTTTCGACGCACTCATCCCGTCGCCGCCGGCCTGGTGGCCGCCCTGGCGCTCGCTGCCTGCGGGCAGAACGGCCCGGCGGCGGGCAGCGCGGCGTCGCAGGCGAGCGCGACCGCCACGACGCAGCCGGTCCGCGCGCTCCAGGCCTGCTTCGGCACCGCCCCTGCCGGCTGGGCGGGGTCGCAGCGCGCATCGTTTCCCACGACCAGGTTCGATCCCCAGGCGATTGCGGCGTCCGGCGACCGCGCGTACGGCTCCTATCTGATGACCGCCGGCGAGAAAGGGGTCGCCGCGGTGGACCTGACCAGCGGCGCGCTGAACCGGCTCGTCACCGTCCCGGCCGGCTCGGCGGGCGTGGGAGCGCTGGCCGCCGCTCCGCCGTGGCTCGCCTGGGTGCAGGCCGCTGGGCAGGGCACGTTCGGCCCCTGGACGCTCGAGGTCCGCAACCTCGATACCGGCGAGCAGACGACGGTGGCCAGCGGCCCCGCCGGGGTGCCGCACCCCGAGGCGCTGGCCATGCGCGGCGCCGACCTGGCCTGGACACAGCGCACCTCGCCCGACCTCACGGTGCGCGCCGCTGAGGTGCACGTCATCGACCTGGCGGCGCATCGGCAGTCGGTCCTCGACCCGGGCGCCGCCGGCCCGCCCGTGTTCGCCGGGCCGTACCTGGTCTGGACGCACGCGAGCGCGGACGGGATGCCGGTCCTTCAGGCCGTGGCCGCGGAGACGCTGCTGCCGGCCGCGCTGCCGGAGCCGCTGCGGGCGCAGACGGGGATCTCCGAGCTTGCTGGCTCAGCCGCCTACCTGGTCTGGGACACCGACAACAAGCACGGCACCGCGTGGCGCATCGACCGCGACCAGCTCACCACGTTCACGGTCGACGGGCAGCACCAGCTCCAGTTCTTCAGCGTCGCCGGGCACTTCCTGCTCTGGTACACACCCCACCCCTCCGGCGTCGTGATGGACCTGGATACCGGCGGCGGCTACGATATGCCGGGCCTGCTCGCCGGCTCGGAGGGGGCGATCGTCCAGGCTGCGCCGCTGGGCGCGTCCAACCCCAAGTCGGGCGCCCCCGGCACCACGCTGCTGGCCCTGGCGACCCCGAGCCTTCCAGCCATCCCCGGATGTCGCCGTTAGCTGCGCGGTACCGGCGGAAAAAGAAACGAGCACGCGCTTGCGGTTCGGTGGCCG
>DATFRD010000268.1:0-2177 GCA_035263645.1 Candidatus Dormiibacterota bacterium
GCGACCAGCGGTCGCTGGAACACCCGGTCGAAGCCGTCGCGAAAGTACGGGTCGACGTAGCGCTCGGCCACGATGAGCGCGACCGCCAGGTCGTTCAGTCCGCGGACGAGGGCGCGGCCGGCGCGTCGTAGGCGCGCCACGTGATCGTCTCCTCCACTTCCAGGGGCGCGTCGAGGGCGCCGACGTGCTGGCGGGCCCATTCCCTGGTCGCCGCGGCCGCGGCCCGGCGCCGCGCCTCGCTCAGACCCCAGCAGCCCGCGTAGATGCCCGCCTCGAGGCGGCCGATGACCTCCTCCATGTTCGTCTCGAAGCGCTCGGCGAGGGGCGGCAGCTCTCGCACCCCGAAGCCGCGCTGCCGGAGCAACGGGTCCAGCTGCGCCAGGTCCCGGAGCCCAGGCAGGGGCCGGCCTCCGGGGCTGGCCAGGGTCCAGAAGCGCAGGGTGGCCTCCCTGGCGGGTCCGGCGGACCGCTGCGGGGTCTCGACCAGGATCAGGCCGCCCGGCCGGACGACCCTGACCAGCTCGTCGACCGCCCGGCGCCAGGGATCGACCAGGTGCAGGACGTGGCAGACGATCGCGGCGCCGACGCCGCCGTCGCGGACGGGCAGCAGCGTCGCGTCGGCCACCGCCACCGGGAATGGGGCCCGACCGCCGGCCTTCTCTACGAGCTTGCGGAGCATGGCCGGCGACAGGTCGACGCCGGCCATCTCGATGCCCCGCTGGTGGAGGTCGAGCGCGATCCGCCCGGTTCCGACCCCGATCTCCAGGCAGCGGCCGCGGCCCCACAGTTCGTCGACCAGCAGGCCGATGATCGCCTCGTGTGAGCCCGGCCGGGCCCGGGTGTCGTCGTAGTACTCGGCCGCCTGGTCGAACGCGATCGAGCGCGATTCGCTCCCCACGTCGGAACCAATCGTAAGGTCCGCGGCCGGCGTCTCTCTGTCTGTCAGGCCTGGCCCCGCACCGGCGCAGGCTGCCAGCCGCGGTCGTCGGTGTAGACGACCCCCACGCCCCCGGCGACGAGCCAGCGCGCCTCCCGCTCGTTGCGCCTCCGGGCGCGGTCGAGGCTGCAGCGGAGCAGCCGGGCGGCCAGGGCGTCGGATGCGTCCGGGTCGATCTCGAGCCAGCGGCCGGCAACGCGGAAGCCGCCCTCCTCCCACATCGGGTCGGTGGGACGCAGCTTGTTGAGGGCGGTGGCGAGCTGTTCGGGCGTGACGAATGGCTGCATCTGGCGGGCTGAGCCGGGTGTGAGTGCTATTGTCCGTTGTCCGATGACTGGCTGGCCGCCGCCCGGGCCGCCGCGAGCTTCTCCGACCTCGCAGCCCTGGCCTTGGCGAGCGCCTGACGCCGCCTCTCCAGCATGGCGGGATCGGTGATCGGCCGGCGCTGCCGGCGCTGGGGCTCTGCGGCCGCCTCGACCGCGCGCCCGCGGGCGGACCTCCTGGGGCCGCCGGTCACACGGCCGAGCGCGTCCCCGATCTCGCGAAGCTGCGCGCTGAGACTGTCGTTCTCGGCCTGCAGCTCTCGCACCTGTCGCTGCAGCGCCTCGTTGGCGGCGACGATCTGACTGATCTGCGTGACGACGTTGCGGCTGTCAGCGGCCGAACGCGTGCCGCGAGCCCTGCCTCGCGCGCTCGTCCGGGTCTCTCGTGGTGTTCTTGGCACGGCTCCTCCTCGTGCAGTTGACAATGGCGCTGACTCTAGCAGATCCCAGGAAGTTCGCGAAGACTGCAACCTGCGCCCGCGTCCGCCGGACTGTGACAGGGCGCTGCCTGTTGCCAGCGCTCCGCGAACGCGCAGGGACTGATGTCAGCCGTCGCGTCACGCCGCCGGACGCGCAGAATACGGTCGATGACCCTCCGCCTCGGCGTCGCCGGGACGCTGCTCGCCTGCCTGCTGGTGGCGTCCGCGGGGCTGGCCTGGGACATCGCGTGGCACACGTACATCGGGCGGGACGCCTTCCTCACGCCTCCACACATGGTGCTGTACGGCGGCGTCGCCGCGGCCGGCACCGCCGGGCTGACCGGCCTGCTGCTGGAGAGCTGGCGGCGCGCCCCCGGGACGGTGTCCCTGGCGGGCGTCCTCCACGCCCCGCTCGGTCTGTTCGTGACCGGCTCGGGCATCCTGACGCTGGTGCTCGCCGCCCCCCTCGACAACTACTGGCACGAGCTGTACGGGCTG
>DATFRD010000269.1:0-13941 GCA_035263645.1 Candidatus Dormiibacterota bacterium
AAGGGCCATGCCTCCCCGCTCTGCTACGCGATGTTCAGGGCGGCTGGCGCGATCACCGACGAGGAGCTGCTCACGTTCCGCAAGATCGGTTCTCGCCTGGAGGGCCATCCGACGCCGGTGCTGCCCTGGGTCGACGTGGCCACCGGCTCGCTCGGCCAGGGGCTGCCGATCGCGGTCGGCGTCGCGCTGGCCGGGAAGCGGCTCGACCGGCTCCCGTACCACGTCTGGGCCCTCTGCGGCGATTCGGAGCTGGCCGAGGGGTCGATCTGGGAGGGCATCGACAAGGCCGGCTACTACGGCCTCGACAACTTCACCGCCATCTTCGACGTCAACCGCCTGGGCCAGCGCGGAGTGACGGAGCTGGGCTGGGACCTGGAGGCATACCGGCGCCGCGCGGAGGCCTTCGGCGGCCGCGCCGTCGTGATCGACGGGCACGATGTGGAGCAGATCGACGCAGCGCTGGCCGAGGCCCGGCGGGGCGGCGACCGGCCCACCGTCGTGATCGCCAGGACGGTCAAGGGCAAGGGGTTCTCCGAGATCGAGGACCGGGAGGGCTGGCACGGTCGTGCCCTGCCGGCGGACATGGCGGAGCGCGCCATCGCGGAGCTGGGCGGCGTGCGGCACATCACTGTGCCCACCGGGAGGCCCGAGCCGGCCGACCCCACACCGCCCGGGCCTCCCGCTCGGACGGCGACGGAAGCGCCGCCCGTCGCGCTGCCGACCTACCGGCTCGGCGAGAAGGTGCCGACCCGCAAGGCCTTCGGCGACGCCCTCAAGGCGCTGGGCGCGCTCCCCGACGTGGTCGCCCTGGACGGCGAGGTCGGCAACTCGACCCACGTGGACGAGTTCGCGGAGGCGTACCCCGACCGCTTTTTCGAGATGTTCATCGCCGAGCAGATGCTGGTGGCCGCGGCCGTCGGCATGAGCGTCCGCGGCTACCGGCCGTTCGCGGCGACGTTCGCCGCGTTCTTCACCCGGGCCTACGACTTCATCCGGATGGCGGCGATCTCGCAGGCCAGCATCCGGCTGGTCGGCTCCCACGCCGGCGTGGAGATCGGCCAGGACGGACCCAGCCAGATGGGGCTCGAGGACCTGGCCGCGATGCGCGCCGTCCAGGGCTCGACGGTGCTGTACCCGGCCGACGCGACGTCGGCCGCCAGGCTCACCGCGCTGATGGCCGACACCGAGGGGATCGTGTTCCTGCGGACCACCAGGGGCGGCTACCCGGTGCTCTACGGGCCGGACGAAGAGTTCGCGGTCGGCGGGGCGAAGGTGGTGCGCCGCTCGGGAGCGGACCGCGTGGCCCTGATCGGGGCCGGCGTGACGCTCCACAACTGCCTGGCGGCGGCGGACGAGCTGGCGGCCGACGGGATCGCCGCCCGCGTCATCGACCTGTACAGCGTGAAGCCGGTCGACGTCGGGACCCTTCGCGAGGCCAGCGAGGCGACTGGCGGCCGCCTCGTGGTGGCGGAGGACCACTACCCGCAGGGCGGGCTGGGATCGGCGGTCATGGAGGCGCTGGCCGGGGAGCCGAGCCCGCCTCGCGTCGTCCAGTGCGCGGTCGGCGGGCTGCCGGCGTCCGGCCGCCCCGATGAGCTCATGGAGGCGGCAGGCATCTCGGCGGCGCAGATCGCCGCGGCGGCGCGAAGGCTGGTCGAGGCATGACCGCGAGCCCGATCCAGGAGCTGCGCGCCCAGGGCCAGAGCCTCTGGCTGGACAACATCCGCCGGCAGCTGATCACCTCCGGCGAGCTGGGCCGGCTGCGCGACGAGGGCCTGACCGGGGTCACGTCCAACCCGACGATCTTCGACAAGGCCGTCAGCGGCTCCACCGACTACGACGAGGCGCTGGTCAGGCTGGTGGGCGACGGCCACGAGCCGGAGGACATCCTCTGGGAGCTGATGCTCGAGGACATCCGGTCCGCCGCCGACGTGTTCCGGCCGATCTACGACGGCACCCAGGGCGCGGACGGCTACGTCAGCATCGAGGTGGCGCCCACTGCGGCTATGGACACCGCCGCCTCCGTCGCCATGGCGCGCGACCTCTTCGACCGCGCGGGGCGCCCCAACGTCATGGTGAAGATCCCGGGCACGAGCGCCGGGCTGCCCGCCATACGTCGGATGCTTGGGGACGGCGTCAACATCAACGTGACGCTCATCTTCTCCACCGAGCGGTACGACGAGGTGGTCGAGGCCTTCCTGTCGGGCCTGGAGGATCTGCGGTCGGCGGGCGGCGACCCGAGCCGGATCGCCAGCGTCGCCAGCTTCTTCGTCAGCCGGGTGGACACCAAGGTCGACCGGCTGCTGGAGGCGAAGATCAAGGCCGCGGGCACGCCGGCGGAACGCGAGCGGCTGACGGCGCTGCTGGGCAGAGCCGGGATCGCCAACTCGAAGATGGCGTACGAGCACTTCAAGCAGCACCACAGTGGCGCGCGCTGGGAGGCGCTCAGGGCGGCCGGCGCCCGTCCCCAGCGCTGCCTGTGGGCCAGCACGTCGGTCAAGGACCCGCGCTACCCCGAGACGATGTACGTCGAGGAGCTGATCGGGCCGGACACCGTCGACACCGTGCCGCCCGCGACGCTGGCGGCCTTCCGGGAGCACGGTGAGGTGCGTCGCAGCCTGGACGAGAACCTGCCCGAGGTGCGGCGGCGGCTCGGCGAGCTCGCGGACGTGGGCATCGACCTGCGCCAGGTGACCCAGGAGCTGGAGACCGAGGGCGTCGACGCGTTCGTCAAGTCGTTCGACAACCTGCTGCAGACGATTACCAGAGCAGCGGAGGACATCCGCGCCGGCAAGGGCCCACGCCAGTGGCACTCGCTGGGGACGGCCCAGGTGGCGGTCGACGAGACGGTCTCCCGGCTGCAGGAGCAGGACGCCGGGCGCCGGCTGTGGGGCCGTGACCCGACGTTCTGGGTACCCGGCACCGAGCCCGAGCGCTGGATGGGCTGGCTCACCGTGCCCGAGCAGATGCTGGAGCGGATCGACCGGCTCGAGGAGGTGGCCGCGGCGGCCGCCGCCGACTACTCCGACGCCGTCCTGATGGGCATGGGCGGCTCCAGCCTCTGCCCCGACGTGTTCCGGGCGACGTTCGGTCACCTGGCAGGCCACCCCCGCCTGCACGTCCTGGACACCACCGACCCGGTCGCCATCCGGGCCCTCCGGCAGGCGATCGACGTCGGCCGCACCCTCTTCATCGCCGCCAGCAAGTCGGGCGGCACGACCGAGACCCTCGACCACCTGGCGTACTTCTGGGAGGAGGTGCGCCGGACCGGCACGCACCGGCCCGAGCACCAGTTCGCGGTGATCACGGACCCGGGCAGCGGGCTGGAGCGCCTGGCGCTCGAACGGGACATCCGCTGGGTCTTCCTGAACCCGACCGACATCGGCGGCCGGTACTCGGCCCTCTCCTACTTCGGCCTGGTGCCCGGGGCGGTGATGGGCCTGGACGTCGGCGAGCTGCTGGAGCGGGCAGTCGAGATGTTCCAGTCCTGCGACCCGAGCGTGCGGGTGGAGTCCAGCCCGGGCCTCTGGCTGGGCGCCGTCATCGGGACGCTCGCGAACAAGGGCCGCGACAAGCTGACGCTGGTCATGTCGCCACGCGTGGCCGCCCTCGGCTCCTGGCTGGAGCAGCTGCTGGCCGAGAGCACCGGCAAGCAGGGCCGCGGGGTCGTGCCCGTCGTGGACGAGCCGCCCGGCCGGCCCGAGGCCTTCGGCCAGGACCGGCTGTTCGTGCACGTCCGCATGAACGGGGAGGGCCCGCACGAGGGCCTGCGCGCGCTAGAGGCGGCGGGTCAGCCGGTCGTGACCCTGACCATGCGCGACCCGCTGGACCTGGGCGGCGAGTTCGCCCGCTGGGAGCTGGCAACGGCGGTCGCCGGCGCGCTGCTCGGCATCGACCCGTTCGACCAGCCCAACGTCCAGGAGAGCAAGGACAACACCGCGCGCCTGCTGGCCGGGCTCGGGCCCGACGGCGGCCTGCCGGAGGCCCCCGCCATCGGCCCCGCCGAGGCGGGCGGCGCCGTCGCCGGCCTGCTGGGCCAGGCCAGGCCGGGCGGCTACCTCGCCGTGCTGGCGTTCACGACCCGCACGGCGGCCTCCGACGAGGCGCTGGCCCGGATCCGGGCCCGCGTCCGCGACGTCTCTCGCCTGGCCACGACGGCTGGCTACGGTCCCCGCTACCTCCACTCGACGGGCCAGCTCCACAAGGGCGGCCCGCCGGTCGGCCTGTTCCTGCAGGTCGTCCAGGAGGACACGGTGGACGAAGCGGTGCCCGGCCGGCCGTATACATTCGCCCAGCTGCGCCGGGCGCAGGCCCTTGGCGACCTGCAGTCCCTCCGGTCGCGCAACTACCCTGTGGTCCGAGTCGACCTGGGCCGGTCGCCCGACGAGGGCTGGCGGGCCCTGGCCGACGCCGTCGAGCAGGCGGTCTCGTAGGCGGATTGGCAGGAGGCTCGCGATGCAGGTGGGAATGATCGGCCTGGGCAGGATGGGCGGGAACATGGTCAGCCGCCTCCTCCAGCACGGCCACCAGGTGGTCGCCTACGACCGCTCCGACGAGGCGGTCGCCAGGAGCGCGTCGGACGGCGCGACCGGGGCCGGCTCCCTCGACGAGCTGGTCCAGAAGCTGATCGACCGCCCCCGCGTGGCCTGGGTGATGGTGCCGGCCGGCGATCCCACCAGCCAGACGCTGAGGCGACTCTCCGAGCTGTGCGCGCCGGGTGACATCGTGATCGACGGCGGCAACACGAACTGGCAGGAGGCGCTGAAGGACGCGGCCGTGCTCGAGGCGGCCGGGCTCCGCTACCTGGACGCCGGGACCTCGGGCGGCATCTGGGGCCTCCGGAACGGGTACTGCCTGATGGTGGGCGGCTCGCGGGAGGCGTACGAGCTCTGCGAGCCCATCCTGCGCGCACTGGCCCCGGAAGGAGGAGGCCTGGTCCACACGGGTCCCCAGGGCTCCGGCCACTTCGTGAAGATGGTCCACAACGGGATCGAGTACGCGCTCATGCAGGCCTACGCCGAGGGCTTCCAGATCATGCAGAGGTCGATCGCCTTCCCCGGCATGGACATGCACGCGATCGCGGAGGCCTGGCGGGAGGGGAGCGTCGTGCGCTCGTGGCTGCTGGACCTGATCGCGGACGGGCTGGCGAAGGACCCCGAGCTGACGGGGCTGGAGGGCTACGTCGAGGACACCGGCGAGGGGCGGTGGACGGTCGCTGCCGCGATCGACGAGTCGGTGCCGGCGCCGACGATCACGCTGGCGCTGTACGAGCGGTTCCGGAGCCGGGAGGACAACACCTTCGCCGACCGGATGCTGGCGATGATGCGGAACCAGTTTGGCGGCCACGCCGTCAGGACCACCCGGCCGTGAGCGTGACGGACGTCGACGTCAACCCGCTGGCTGAGGGCCTGAGCGAGTACCGGCTCGCCGACCCGGCGCTGATGGTGATCTTCGGGGCCACGGGCGACCTCGCCAGCCGGAAGCTGCTCCCGGCCCTGTACAACCTGGCCCGGGGCAGGCTGCTCCCGGCCGGGTTCGGCCTGGTCGGCGCGGCGCTCGATGACATCAGCGAGGACGAGTTCCGCCAGCACGCGGCCCAGCACGTGAGGGAGCACTCGCGCACCCAGCCGGTCGACGAGCGGATGCTCGACGCCTTCGTGTCCGAGCTGGCGTACCTGCCCATCCAGTTCGACGACGCGGCCGGGTTCCAGCGGCTCGGCGCGCGCCTGGAGGAGCTGGCCGACGCCCGCCACACCGGCGGCAACGTCGTGTTCTACTGCGCGACGCCGCCGCCGACGTACCCCAAGATCGCCGAGCAGCTGCGCGGCGCAGGCCTCAACCGGGGCTCGGGATACCGGCGGATCATCGTCGAGAAGCCCTTCGGCAGCGACCTCAAGTCCGCCCGGGACCTGAACCGGGTGCTCCGGAGGGTCTTCCCCGAGGACTCGCTGTATCGCATCGACCACTATCTGGGCAAGGAGACCGTCCAGAACATCATGGCCTTCCGGTTCGCCAACTCGGTCTTCGAGCCCGTGTGGAACTCCCAGCACGTGGACCATGTGCAGATCACGGTCGCGGAGCCGCTGGGCGTGGAGCAGCGGGGTGCGTACTACGAGCGCGCCGGCGCCATGCGGGACATCGTGCAGAACCACGCGCTGCAGCTCCTCACGCTGGTGGCGATGGAGCCGCCGATCGCGCTCGAGGCCGGCGCCACGCGGGACGAGAAGGTCAAGGTGCTCCGCTCGATCCGGCCGTTCGAACCGGACGAGGTGGCGCTCCGGACGGTGCGCGCGCAGTACGCCGAGGGCTGGGTGATGGGGGAGCACGTGCCCGGCTACCGTCAGGAGCCGAAAGTCGAGCCACAGTCGGTGACCGAGACGTTCGTGGCCCTGCGCTGCCAGGTCGACAACTGGCGCTGGGCGGAGACGCCCTTCTACATCCGGACCGGCAAGCGGCTGCCGAAGCAGGTGACCGAGATCCGCGTCCAGTTCAAGCGGCCGCCACACCTCACCTTCGGCCGCGACGCGACCCGGGACCTGGAGCCGAACTCGATCACGCTACGCATCCAGCCCGAGGAGGGCATCGCGCTCCGGTTCGGAGCCAAGGTGCCGACCGCCGGGCTCAGGATTCGGAGCGTGAACATGGACTTCCTCTACGCGTCCTCCTTCCTGCTCGACGCGCCCGACGCGTACGAACGCCTGCTCCTGGACTGCATGCTCGGCGACCCCACGCTGTTCACCAGGGCCGACGAGGTCGAGGCGGCCTGGACCCTGGTGGACGGGATCGAAAAGGCCTGGCAGCACGGAAACCAGCCGCTCGAGACGTACCCAGCCGGCACCTGGGGACCGGAGGGGGCCGACCGGCTGATCGCGGCGGACGGCCGCCACTGGCACCGGCCATGACCGCGCCGCCCGACCAGGAGCGCGTGCGCAGCCGGAGCTGGGAGGGTGGCGGCGTGGGCCTGGGCGCGGTGATCGAGCACCTGGCCAGGCTGGAACGGGAGCTGACCGAACACGACCGCAGCCCCGATGAGCACCCGCATCCGCGCAACTGCGTGCTCAACCTGATCGTGGTCGTGGCCGACCGCCATCGCGCCGGCGGCTGCGACCGCACGATCGCGAACCTCGGCGCCGGCCACCCCCTGCGTGCGATCCTCGTCCACCCGGGCGGCACGGAGCGCGAGGGGACGCTGGACGCCGAGGTGACGGTGGACGCGCACCAGCTCGTCAGCGGGTTCCCGGTGCAGCGCTCCCAGGTGCTGCTCCACGTCCACGGGGAGGCCGTCCGGCACCTGGCCAGCCTCATCGGGCCGCTGCTCGTCCCTGACGTGCCCACCTACTTCTGGTGGTCGGGGCGCGGTCACCTGGACCGTCACGCGATCGGCGAGGCGACCTTCGCGGACGTGGTTGTGGTCGATTCGGAGCGCGTCCAGCGCCCGGTCGACGCCCTGCGCGAGATGTCCGCATTCGCCGCCGGAGCGGATACGTCGGCCGGGGTGGCCGACTTCCGCTGGGAGCGGCTCCGGCCCTGGCGGGACGCCATCGCCCAGTTCTTCGGCCCCGCCGCCCGGCGCGACCTCCTTCACGGCCTGGACGACGTCGCGATCGACGCCGCCGGCACCGGACGCGCCGGGCGGGCTGGCGCCGCGCTGCTGGTGGGCTGGGCGGCCGCGATGCTGGGCCGGGAGCCGATCGTGGTCGAGCGGCCGGGCGAGGACGCGACCGAGGGCGTGGCTGGGGCCGCGGGGCGGCGGGTGCGCCTGGCGCTGCGCTCCGTCCCGCGCGAGGGCGTGCCCGACGGCTCCCTCCTGGCCGTAAGGCTGCGCGGGCGGTCGGGCCACCGCGACTGGAGGTTCGACGTCGAGCTCGAGCGGAGCGGGCGGCAGCACGCGGCGGTGACGATCGAGCTCGGCGGCCGACCCCCGCTGCGCCAGCGCCTGGAGCTGCCGCGGCTGGACGACTCCGACCTGCTCACGCACGTGCTGCTGACCAGCCGGCCCGGGGCGGTGCTGGCGAGAGCCCTGGCCAGCGCGGCGCCCCTGCTGGAGGCGCTCCGGTGAGGGTGCGCGTCCTCCCCGACGCCGAGGCGGTGGCAAGAGAGGCCGCCGACCGCGTCGCAGAGGCGCTGGGCACCGGGGCCCGCACGCTCGTGCTGGCCGGCGGCTCTACGCCGCGCCGCGCCTACCAGATGCTCGCCGAGGAGCCGCTGGCCTGGGGAAGGGTGCGCATCCTGTTCGGCGACGAGCGCTGCGTACCCCCCGATCACCCCGAGAGCAACTACCGCATGGCCGAGGAGCTGCTCTCGCGCGTGCACCCCGGCACGGTCCACAGGATGCCGGCGGAGCTGGGAGCGGAAGCCGGGGCGGCCCTGTACGAGGAGGTGGTGCGGGCGCTGTCGCCGCTCGACTGCGTGCTGCTTGGCATGGGCCCGGACGGCCACACGGCGTCCCTGTTCCCCGGCCACCCGGCGCTCGCGGCCGGGGGGTACGCGGTCGCCGTTCACGGGTCGCCGAAGCCGCCGCCGGACCGGGTCAGCCTGACGCTGCGAGCCCTGCGCGCGGCGAAGCGGGTGCTGTTCCTCGTGACGGGGGCGGACAAGGCCGAGGCGCTGGCGATGGCGCAGCGCGGCGAGGTGCCCGCCGGCCTGATCCCTGACGCACTCTACCTGGCCGACCCGGCCGCCGCCGGCCGCCTGGCCCACACCGTCTCCGAGCGCGACCGGTGACCCCGGTCAGGGTGGTCCCCTCGATCCTCTCTGCCGACCTCACCTGCCTCGGCGCCCAGGTTCGGGAGGCGGCGGCCGCCGGAGCGGACCGGATCCAGGTCGACGTGATGGACGGCCACTTCGTGCCCAACCTGACGTTCGGCCCCGACGTGGTCCGCGCGGTGCGCCGCGCCGTCCCCGAGCTGCCCATCGAGGCCCACCTGATGGTGGAGCGTCCGGAGCTGTTCGTGGAGCAGTTCGCGGAGGCCGGCGCCGACTACGTCCTGGTCCAGGTCGAGTCCACGACCTCGCTGTGGCGAACCATCCTGGCGATCTCGCACGCCGGCGCGACGCCCGGGGTCGTGCTCAACCCGGCCACGCCGGTCGAGATGCTGAGCGAGGTTCTGGGCGAGGTATCCCTGGTGAACGTGATGACGGTGGAGCCGGGGTTCGGCGGCCAGGCCTTCATCGAGGCGATGGTGCCCAAGATCGCGCGGCTGCACGCCCTGGCGCCCGCCGTGGAGATCGAGGTGGACGGCGGCATCGACGCCCGCAGCACGCCGCTGGTGGTGGGGGCGGGGGCGACCCTGCTCGTGGCCGGCAGCTCGGTGTTCGGGCACGCGGAGGGCGTCGCCGCCGGCATCGGGGCGCTCCGCCGCGCGGCCGGAGACGCGGGATGAGGCGACACGGCCGCACACGCTCGGGGCATGGATGCCGGCGATCATCGTCGGGCCCACCGGCGTGAGGACCCTGGCGCGCTGACCCATGAAGCCCCTTCCCCCTTGCGGGGGAGGTGGCGCCAGGGGCCGGAGGGGGGTTCGATCCAGCAGTCCCCCTCCCCCAACCCCTCCCGCGAGGGGAGGGGGGCTACCCGGAGCTAATTCCCGACTCGCTCCACGGTGAAGACGCAGCAGAACGTCCCCGTCACGCAGCCACACTCCGTCTCCTCGATAGCCCAGTCGTTGGCCAGGCCGCCCCAGCGGAGCGCGGACTCGAACGCCGCCACCCAGAAATGGCACGCCTTGGCCGGCTTCACGCGGCCGAGCGCGAACAGGTTGGAGTAGTGGATGATCCAGAACTGGCGCCGGTCGATCTGCTTCCAGGCGTGGAGCGGCTCGCCGCGGACGCGGTCCATGCTGTGGTTGAAGACGTAGAGCGCGTCCGCCACCTTGCTCTCGGGTTTGCCCATCATCCGGAACGGCTTGGGCTGGGTGCTGCGCAGCCAGTCCTCGGTGACCGTCCGGCCCAGGGTCCTCAGGTGGGCGGCCGCGTCGGCCTGGAAGACCGCCTCGAAGGCCTCGGCCAGGCGGCTGCACTCGTCGGTGGTGGCCGTTCGCTCGCCGTTGTCGGGCGGCTCCTCCATCAGGTAGCGCTGCATCCCGGCCACCTCGAGGACCTGCGGCCAGTAGCGCTCGGCCGTCGTCCTCGCGTGACGCATGAGGCAGGCGAAGTACGAGTTGAGGATCGGCAGGTCGTGGCTCTCCAGGCTGGGCACGCCCATCTTGTGGAGCATGGTGACCGCCGAGTCCGCGGCAACCGGAGCCGGGACCTGGGCGAACGACGCCTGCTGCCACGCCTGCGGGGCCGCCTCGACCTCAGCCCACCGGCCGGGCGGCTCCAGGCCGGCCGTGGAGAGGGGCGCGAACTGCTGCTGCTGCGCCGGCCGGGAGGCGGGCCGGGCCGGCCGGCGCGGCTGCGGCGGCTCCACGTCGGGGACCTCCACCAGCTCCTCGAGCAGCTCCCACACCGACTGGTGGCGCTCCGCCGGGTCCTTGGAGAGCGCCCGGGTCAGCGCGCGGTCGACACCCGGCGGCAGGCGCCGGTTGCGCGCGTTGGCCGAGGGCACGTGCCCGTTCAGGGTCGCCGTCAGGATCTCGCCCACGGTCCGCCCGCTGAACAGCGGCGTCTCCGTGAGGATCTCGAAGATCAGCACGCCGATCGCGTACACGTCGGCTCGGCGGCTGGGCTCCTTGCCCTCGACCTGCTCGGGCGCCAGGTACTGGGGCGAGCGGAGGTTGTAGCCAGGGCTCGTGAGGGCCATCGGGCCGGTGCGCCGGCTGGCGATGCCGAACTCGGCCATGTAGGCGCGGCCCGAGGTGTCGACCAGGATGTTGTTCGGCTTCAGGACCCGGCACACCAGGCCCAGGTCGTGGGCCCGCTCCAGCGCGTCAGCGATCTGGCTGACCACGCTCCAGAGCAGGTCGGGGTCGACACGGCCCTCTGCAATGAGGTCGTCGAGGGTCGGCGCCTCGAGGAAGGGGGCGGTGGCAAAGGTGACGTGGTCGTCCCTGCCCACGTCGTACATCGGCAGGATCGCGGGGTGGTCCACCCTCGAGCACAGGCTCGCCTCCCGGCGCAGCCGCTCCACGAGCGCCGCCTCGGGCTCGAGCTGGCGATCGATGACCTTCAGGGCCCACTGCGAGCCCAGGCTGCCGGTGGCCCGGTAGACGGCCGTGTGCGTGCCGTGTCCGAGACACCTGATGAGCTGATACCCCCCAACGCTGGAGCCGCCGAGCTCCTGGATGTCTACCACCTCGTCATCCGCCCAATCACCTCGCATCGTACCCAATGCGTACGCGCAGACGCGACCGCACCCGGCCTCCGGACCGGCCCGGCGACGGCCGCCCCATGAGGTCCCGGCACAGCAGGTAGCGCCCCCTGTGGCACCTGACCGGTCCCTTTCCTCGATTCCGTAGACTCAGCGCCGTGACCGCGGCTCGCTTCGGGGTGTTCGGCCTGGCCGTGATGGGCCAGAACCTGGCTCGGAACGTGGCCTCTCGCGGCGTACCTGTGGCAGTGTACAACCGGACGCGGGCGCGCACCGAACGGATGATGGCGGAGCACGGCGGCGAGGCCCGGTTCGTCCCGGCGTTCGACATCAGCTCGTTCGTCGCGGCCCTCGAACGGCCGCGCACCGTCCTGGTCATGGTCAGGGCCGGCTCGCCGGTCGACGAGGCGATCGACCAGCTCCGTCCCCGTCTCCAGGCGGGCGACATCCTGATCGACGGCGGCAACTCC
Organism: Candidatus Dormiibacterota bacterium; assembly: GCA_035263645.1. Classification (GTDB taxonomy): domain Bacteria; phylum Chloroflexota; class Dormibacteria; order Dormibacterales; family Dormibacteraceae; genus CF-161. The sequence continues at coordinate 11,722 of DATFRD010000269.1, forward strand.
TTCTTCGGCGACACCCGCCGCCGGAGCGCCGAGCTGGAGGGCTCCGGCCTGCGGTTCATCGGCACGGGCATCTCCGGCGGGGAGGAGGGGGCCCTGCACGGCCCCAGCCTCATGCCCGGCGGCACGCTGGACGCCTACGAGCACGTCGAGCCCATCTTCACGCGCATCGCCGCCCAGGTCGAGGGGGTACCGTGCTGCACCTACATCGGCCCGGACGGGGCCGGCCACTACGTGAAGATGGTCCACAACGGCATCGAGTACGCGGACATCCAGCTGATCGCCGAGGCGTACGACTTCCTCCGCCAGGGCCTGGGCCTGGGACCCGCCGAGCAGGCGGCGGTGTTCCGGGAGTGGAACCGCGGCGAGCTCGACTCCTACCTGGTCCAGATCACGGCCGAGGTGCTGGCCAAGCGCGACGCCGCCACCGGGCAGCCGCTGGTGGACGTCATCCTGGACGAGGCCGAGCAGAAGGGCACCGGGCGGTGGACCTCGCAGGACGCGCTCGGCCTGGGCGTGCCCGTCACGGCGATCACGGAGGCGGTCTTCGCGCGCTCCCTGTCGGCCCAGAGGGAGGGGCGTCTTGCGGCGTCGAAGCGGCTCCCCGGCCCTCGACGCGCGCTTACGGACGTGGAGGGCATGGTCGACGCGGTCCGGGACGCGCTCTACGCATCGAAGGTCGTCGCCTACGCGCAGGGCTTCGAGCAGATGGCGGCGGCCGCCCGGATGTACGGCTGGAACCTGGACTTCGGCGCCATCGCGACCATCTGGCGCGGCGGCTGCATCATCCGGGCTCGCTTCCTGAACCGAATCAAGGACGCCTTCGACGGGCGCCCGGACCTGCCGAGCCTGCTGCTGGCGCCCTACTTCCGCGACGCCGTCGCGGCCGGCCAGGAGCCCTGGCGCAGGGTCGTCAGGACCGCTGTGGAGATCGGGGTGCCGGTGCCCGCCTTCGCCTCGGCCCTCGCCTACTACGACGGCTACCGCCGCGAGCGGAGCCCGGCCAACCTGGTCCAGGGCCTGCGCGACTACTTCGGCGCCCACTCCTACCGCCGCCTGGACCGCGAGGGAAGCTTCCACACACGGTGGGCGCAAGACGGCGCCGAGGTCGAGGCGTAGGGCGCCGACCGGTAGACTCTCTCTGCCGCGGAGAGGTCGCCTAGTCCGGTCGAGGGCGCGGCACTGGAAATGCCGTATCGGGGTAACTCGATCGAGGGTTCGAATCCCTCCCTCTCCGCCATTTTCGAACTCGGATCGCACCCCGCGCCGCACCGAAGGAGCAGCCGCCCGGTCCGCCTGACGCCAACCGTGACGCCAACCCCGCCCCTCACTGGCCATCGACCGGGGCCTCCCGCAGGGCCAAGTCCACCGCCCGCGCCGCATCCCGCTGAAGCGTTGGCGTCACGTGGCTGTACAGGTCGAGCGTGATCGCGATCGTGGAGTGACCCAACATCTCGGACGCCACCTTCGAGGCGTCAGCTGCTGGTCGCCCGGAGATCTTCGTCTCGCCCCTGCTTGCAGACTCCGTCGAGGTCGGCGCCGTTCTGGTCCACGAGCTCATCCACGCCGCCCACCCAGACGCCGGCCACAGAGGTGCGTTTAAACGCGCCGCGCTCGCGCTCGGCCTCACCGGACGGATGACCGCCACCACCCCCGGCGCCCAGCTGCGCCACGACCTGGTTGCGCTCACCGAGCAGATCGGCCAGCCCTACCCCCATGGCGAGATCCACGCGCCCACCGACGAGCGCAAGCAGTCCACGCGGATGCTCAAGCTTCAGTGCCCCGGCTGCGGGTACGTGATCCGCACCACCCGGACGTGGCTCGATGTCGGCGTCCCGCTCTGCTGCTGCGGAGAGGACTTCGAGGTGGCCACTCCAGGGACGCCGTCGACCGCTGGCCGGACTACCACGTCAATTCCTCGCGGCGTGCCCACCACGCCTCGGCGGCGTCCATCGCTCTCTCCGCCTCGGGCACGCCCACTGTTCCAGTTACTCCGATTTTCTCATCCATTAACCCGGCCGTTGCGACCCAGTGCAGGGGAATCAGGGTGATCTGCGCCGGGAGCAACCGGCGCTCGTCGGACGTCACGGGTTCGGGAGCGGAACTCTCGTAGGCGTCGCAGAGTTCGCGGAGGTCGACGTTGGCGCCACTCTCAGATGCCCAGTACAGGCTGCCGGCCACGTCGTAGAGCCGCTCCCGGATGCGCACGAAATCCAGATCGAG
>DATFRD010000270.1:0-6453 GCA_035263645.1 Candidatus Dormiibacterota bacterium
CTGCATGGGGACCTGCCGCCGAAATCTGTGCCCCAGACGGCGTCCTCGGATCTCGCGCCAGAGCAGTCTCTCGGGCAGGGTCATATCGCCGCGTAGTTGTCGGGCGCGATCGAGCATCGAGAGGCAGTCTCGGGTGGCGGATGACACAGCGCAACGCGTCCTGTCAAGACCCCCCACCGGCCCTCGCGGGCCACCTCCCCCGCAAGGGGGGAGGGGCTGCTCTTCGGCCCGTGGCCGGGCCACCTCCCCCCGCAAGGGGGGAGGAATACCCTTGGTGCCGGGATGGCGGTCGAGCTGCGCAGCGGGGAGACGGCGGAGGGGATCCGCCTGGCCGGCCGGAGCCTGGCCGGCCTCACCCTGAGGATGACGCAGCTGGTCCGCTGCCGGCTGACCGACTGCGACCTGTCCAACGCCGAGTGGACCCTCTGCCGGCTGGAGGAGGTCCGCTTCGAGCGCTGCCGCCTCACCGGCTTCCGCCTGGCGGAGTGCCGCGGCGTCGACGTCGCGTTCCACGACTGCGCCGGCCGCTACCTCCAGGTCGACGGCTGCCGCCTGCAGGAGGTCCGCTTCGAGCGCTGTCAGCTCGGCGAGACCACGCTGATGCAGAGCGAGCTCGTGCGCGCGGTGTTCGCCGAGTGCGATCTCGCAGGCTCGGTGGTGGCCGGCTCGCGGCTGCGCGGGGCCGACCTGCGCGGCTGCGGAATCAGCGGCATCCGCGCCACGATCGACGACCTGGCCGGCACCGTGCTCGACCCCGAGCAGGCCGCCGCCCTGCTGCTGGGCGAGGCGGGCATCCGGGTCCTCCCGCTCGGACTCGAGGACGGCGCCGGTTGACGGCGGTCCGCCCAGACGCTCTCACACCGTGTATGCTCTGATTTGGTCATCTCGACCAAAACTGACGAGAGGGTGATGGACGCTTCAGGCCGCGGGTCGACGGCACTCCACACGGACCAGTACGAGATAGGCAACCTGCAGGGCGCGCTGCGCTCCGGCGTGGCCGGGCGACGGGCGGTCTTCGAGGTCTTCTCGCGCCGCCTGCCGCCGGGCCGGCGGTACGGCGTGTTCTGCGGCCTCGGCCGCATCCTGGACGCGCTCGGGCGCTTCCGGTTCACGGACGCCCACGTCCGCTGGCTGGAAGAGACCGGCGTGGCCGACCGCGGTACCCGGCAGCTCCTGGCCGGCCAGGGCTTCTGCGGAGACGTGTGGGCATATCGTGAGGGGGAGATCTACTTTCCCCACTCGCCAGTGCTGACGGTGTCTGCGACGTTCGGCGAAGCGGTCCTCCTGGAGACCCTGCTGCTCAGCATCTGCAACTGGGACTCGGGGGTCGCGTCGGCGGCCGCCCGCATGGTGACCGCAGCCCGGGGGCGGCCCATCATCGAGATGGGGAGCCGGCGCACGCACGAGGAGGCGGCCGTCGACGCCGCGCGCGCAGCCTACATCGCCGGGTTCAGCGCGACCTCGAACATGGAAGCCGGCTTCCGCTACGGCATCCCGGTGCGGGGCACCGCCGCCCACTGCTTCACGCTGGCCCACGCCGACGAGGTGGACGCCTTCCGCGCCCAGGTGGCCACGCAGGGGCCGGGCACCACGCTTCTGGTCGACACCTACGACGTGGAGCAGGGCATCCGCAACGCCGTGGCCGCTGCCGGCCCGGAGCTGGGCGGGATCCGGATCGATTCCGGCGAGCTGCTGCGCCTGGTCCCGTTCGCGAGGGACCTGCTCGACCGCCTCGGCGCCCGCGCCGCGCGCATCATCTCCACCGGCGGACTGGACGAGTATGCGATGGACGAGCTGGCCCGCGGCCCCGTCGACGGCTTCGGGGCCGGCGAGCGGCTCATCCACCACCCGAGCCCCGGCTTCGTCTACAAGCTGGTGGCGATCGCCGAGGGCGACGAGCCGGACGCCCCGATGCGCCCGGTGGCCAAGCTCTCCGCCGGCAAGACGAACCTCGGGGGCCGGAAGTGGGCATACCGCGAGCAGGACGCCGACGGGTTCGTCTGCGCCGAGCACCTCCACGTCGGCGTCGAGCCTCCCGCCGAGCCTCCACCGGGCGAGCCGCTGCAGGTGCCGGTGGTGCGCCGCGGCGAGGTGCTGGTCGTGGCCACCGTCGAGGAGGCGCGGGCGTACCACGCGCGCACCAAGCTGAGGCTGCCGCCCGGCGTGCTCAGCATCCAGGCCGGCTCGCCGGGGGTGGTCGCCCGCCCCTGGGCGCCCCGGCACGCCGCCAGGGAGGTCGCGCGGCGGTGACCGAGCCGGCGAACATGAGCGAGAAGGAGTTCCTCGCCAGCTACGACCCCCGCACGTTCCCGCCCGTCGGGGTCACGGTTGACCTGGTGCTGCTGACCGTCCGCCAGGGCCGCTTCAGCGTCCTGCTCGTGCGCCGAGCCAGGCACCCGGAGCGGGGGAGATGGGCGCTGCCCGGCGGTTTCGTCGAGATCCAGGAGGACCTGGACGACGCGGCTCGCAGGGAGCTGGCGGAGGAGACCGGGCTCGCCGAGCTGCCGGCGGCGATCCACCTCGAGCAGCTGCGGACGTACGGCAGGCCCGGCCGCGACCCCCGGATGCGGGTGATCTCGGTGGCATATGTCGCGTTCGCCCCGGACGTGCCGGCGCCGACCGCCGGGTCCGACGCCGACCTCGCCCGCTTCTGGCCGGTCAGCCAGCTGGAGAGCCGCGACGGGCCCGAGCTGGCGTTCGACCACGCCCGCATCATCGCCGACGGGGTGGAGCGGGCCCGGGCCAAGATCGAGTACACGCCGCTCGCCGCCGCCTTCCTGGAGGAGCCCTTCACCCTATCCGAGCTGAGGGCCATCTACGAAGAGGTCTGGGGCATCCCCCAGGACCCCTCCAACTTCCGCCGCAAGGTCCTTCGGCTGGACGGGTTCGTGGCCCCGGTCGGCGAGATCGCGCCGCCGCGGGGCGCCCAGGGCGGCCGGCCGGCGGAGCTGTACCGCCGCGGCCCGGCGCACCTTCTGTGGCCCCCTCTGCGCCGGCACGAGCCGGAGGACGTGCCGGGCGAGGAGGAGTGACGGCTGGGGAGGGCGGGCGGCCCTGGGTCGTGGTGGGCGCGGCCTTCGTCTCGATGTTCACGGTCTTTGGCGTCGTGTACAGCTTCGGCGTCTTCTTCGAGCCCATGGCGCGCGAGTTCCGCACGGGCCAGGGCGCGACCTCGGTCGTCTTCGCGGTGACGGCGTTCAGCTTCTTCATGCTGGGCGCCGTGACCGGTCCGATCGCGGATCGCGCCGGCCCGCGGCGAGTGGTGCTGTTCGGGGCCGTGGCCATGAGCGCCGGCCTCGTGCTCACGGCGTTCGCGCCCAGCATCTGGGTCGGCTACGCGACGTACGGGCTCGGCGTCGGCGTGGGCACCGCCTGCGGCTACGTGCCCATGGTGGCGGCGGTCGGGGCCACGTTCGATCGGCGGCGCGCGCTCGCCATCGCGGTTGCGGTCAGCGGCATCGGCGTCGGGACGCTGGCCGTGCCGCCCGTGGCGGCGCTGCTGGTCGGACCGCTCGGCTGGAGGCGGACGTACCTCGTCTTCGGCGCGGCCAGCCTGCTCGTCCTGGCCACGTGCGCCGGCCTGGCCGGGACGCCGACGGCGGCGCCTCCCCAGCGGCACGGCGGTCGCCGGGTGCTGCGCAGCCGGGAATTCGGGCTGCTCTACGCGAGCGGCCTGTGCAGCTCGTTTGCGCTGTTCCTGGCCCTCGTCCACCTCGTGCCATACGCCACCAGGCTGGGCGTTGCCTCGGTGCCCGCGGCCGGCCTGGTCAGCGTCGTCGGCGTGGGCAGCGCGGGCGGGCGTGTCGTCCTGGGCGGCCTGGCCGAGCGGCTGGGCGCAGTCCGGACGTTCCAGGTCTCGATCGGCCTGCTGCTGATCAGCTACGTCGCCTGGTACCTGGCGCCCGGCTACGCGGCGCTGGCGGCGTTCGCACTCGCGCTCGGGGTCGGCTACGGCGGCTGGGTGGCCCTGTCGCCCTCGGTGCTGGCCGAGCTGTTCGGCGCGGCCGGCCTGGGCGGGTCCCTCGGCCTGCTCTACACCTCGGCCGGGGTGGGGGCGCTGCTCGGTCCACCGTTCGCCGGCTTCCTCGTGGACGCGACCGGCACCTACCGGCCGGCGATCCTGGCGGCGATCGCGCTGGCCGGGGCGGCCGTGGTGACGAGCGCGCGCCTCCCCGTGCGCCGTGTACGCTGAAGACGCAAGGGGAGCTGGTTCCCCATTCCCAGAACCCCTCTGTCGGGGATGTTGGGGGGCGCCTGCGGTGCACCCCTTCGAGTCTGGACGCGAGACGGGTCGGCGTCGGCTGACACGAGGAGACGCATGACGTGATCGAGGTGAAGGGCGTCGACCTGCGCGGCCCGGTCCGGGGCCGGCAGGAGGAGATCCTGACCGGCGAGGCGCTGACGTTCGTCGCCGAGCTGCAGCGCCGGTTCGACCTGCGCCGTCAGGAGCTGCTGCGGGCGCGCGCCGAGCGGCAGCGACGGATCCAGGCCGGGGAGACCCCCGACTTCCTTCCTGAGACGCGGGAGATCCGGGAGGGGGACTGGCGCACGGCCCCGCCGCCGGCTGACCTGCTCGACCGGCGGGTCGAGATCACGGGGCCCGTGGAGCGCAAGATGGTCATCAACGCGCTCAACTCCGGGGCGCGGGTCTTCATGGCAGACTTCGAGGACGCCAACTCGCCCACCTGGGCCAACAACCTGGACGGGCACGTGAACCTCATCGACGCGATCGAGGGCACGATCCAGTTCACGAACCCTGACGGCCGCGAGTACCGGCTCGCCGAGCGCACGGCCTACCTGCTCGTCCGGCCGCGGGGGTGGCACCTCCCCGAGAAGCACATGCTGGTCGACGGGGCGCCGGTGTCGGGCGGGCTGTTCGACTTCGGCCTGTATGTGTTCCACAACGCCAGGCGGCGGCTGGGGAAGGGTCTGGGGACCTACTTCTATCTGCCCAAGCTCGAGAGCCACCTCGAGGCGCGGCTCTGGAACGACGTGCTGACGTACGCCGAGGACCAGCTCGGCCTGCAGCGGGGGACGCTGCGGGCCACGGTCCTGATCGAGACCATCCTGGCCGCCTTCGAGATGGACGAGATCCTGTACGAGCTGAGCGACCACTCGATGGGCCTCAACGCGGGTCGCTGGGACTACATGTTCAGCGTCATCAAGAAGTTCCGCGACCGGCCCGACATGCTCCTGCCCGACCGCGCTCAGGTGACCATGACGGTCCCCTTCATGCGCGCCTACACGGAGCTGCTCGTGCGCACGTGCCACCGCCGCGGCACGTTCGCGGTGGGCGGGATGGCGGCCTTCATCCCCAGCCGCCGCGACCCCGAGGTCAACCGGGTGGCGCTGGAGAAGGTCCGCGAGGACAAGGTGCGGGAGGCCGGGGACGGCTTCGACGGCACCTGGGTGGCACATCCCGACCTGGTCCAGGTGGCGACCGAGTGCTTCGATGCGGTGCTGGGCGACCGGCCCAACCAGCTCGACCGCATGCGCGAGGACGTCTCGGTGCGGGGCGCGCAGCTGGTCGACGTGGCGATCCCCGGCAGCAGCATCACCGAGGCCGGGCTGCGGCTCAACGTCAGCGTGGGCATCCAGTACCTGGAATCATGGCTGCGCGGGAACGGGGCCGCCGCCATCAACAACCTGATGGAGGACGCGGCCACCTCGGAGATCTCGCGTTCGCAGGTCTGGCAGTGGGTGCGCAACGGCGCCCGGCTCGCCGAGGGCCCGGTGATCGACCGCGACCTCGTGCGGGAGATCGCGGACGAGGAGCTGACCAGGCTCCGGCAGACGTACGGGGAGGACCTCTACCGGCAGGGGCGCTTCGAGGACGCGAGGCGGGTGTTCGAGCAGGTGGCGCTGTCGGACGACTTCGTGGAGTTCCTCACGCTGCCCGCCTACCAGCTGCTCGACTGAGGTATGGGCTCCCCTCCCCTCGCGGGAGGTGTCTGCCCGATCGACCCCCCTCCGGCCCCTGGCGGGGCCACCTCCCCCGCAGGGGGGGAGGGTCTTCCACCACCCTCCGGCCCCCTGGCGGGGCCACGTCCCCCCCGCGGAGGGGGAGGGCCTGTCAGGTGGGGAGGCGCAGCTCGCCCCCGGCGACGATCACGGACGCGCCGCCGACGCGCGGCCGCGGGCCGGACGCATCGACGTGGAGCAGGCTGGGCCGCCCCATCTCCACCCCCTGGACGATCGACAGCCGGTCCAGGCCGAGGTAGCGGGCGGCGTACGCGCCCAGGGGCCCCGCGGCGCTCCCGGTAGCAGGGTCCTCGCCGCCCGCCAGCCCGGGCGCGAACATGCGGGCGCGCACCCGTCCCTCACCGGCCACCACGAAGGCGTAGACGGCGCGCTGGGCGCTCGCGGCCGTCGCCTCGTCCCACCGGCCGAGGTCCGGCCGCGTCCGTGCCAGGGCTTCGAGCGAGGCCAGGGGAGCCAGCAGGAACTCGTTGC
>DATFRD010000271.1:0-4721 GCA_035263645.1 Candidatus Dormiibacterota bacterium
GAAGCCTCGCACCTCGCCTCGCTCCACCTTGACCGTCTTGCCGGTGACGAGGTCGACGATCGACGTCGTCCCGCGGTCGTAGTCGATCCTGGCGAGGTATCGGGTGTCCGGAGAGAACACCGTTCCGTGCGACGAGTCCCCGATCGATACCCGCTTGACCACCTGGCCGGTGATCAGATCGACCACGAGCGCCGCGCGCTGGGCGCTCGCGGGGGCTGGCACCGAGTCGGTCAGCGGCTCGACCAGTACCGCACGGTGGGCGGCGGGATCGCAGGCGACGATCGAGATCGAGGGCGGATAGCGGAGGCTGGCGATCGGGACCACCCTGGTGGAGGGCACACCGGCGCGCACGTTGATGACCGCCAACTGCCACAGGCGCGGATCCCGGATCGCGAGCTGACAGACCTGGCTGCTGTCCCTCGACCACACGCCGAAGTCAGGACTGCCCGGGGTGTCGGCGACGGTGGATACGACCTGACCTCCAGCATCCACGATCTGGAAGCCCTGACGTCGATCGAGCCTGACCACATCCTGTCCGTCCGGGGAGGCGCTCAGGATCTGCATGGGCGTTCCCGCCGGAGCCAGCGCCCACGACCCGCCCCCTGGGGACCCGTCGTAGCTGACCTGACGCAGGTACGTCGGATCGCGGTGGTCGAGGTACACGATCGCCGCCTCTGACGCCGCCGGCGAGCTGGGAGCCGGCACGCCCGCCGGCGGGGTTCGATGCTGCGCCCCCACGCCGAGCCGCACTGCCAGCAGGGTGACCACGACCAGCAACGCAAGCGCCGCCGCGAGCCCCGGGGCCAGGCGCCGCGCCGCGCGCGCGCGGCGCGACCGCCGCTCCTCGGCTGCGCCGGCCAGGGCCTGCCGGACGAGATGCATGGCCCCATCAGCGCCTGGCGCCTCGTAGCCGAGCAGGAAGGCCTCGCGCAGCTTCTCCGGCGGCCGGTCGCCGGTCCTGGTCATGTGCAGGAGCTCCCTGGACAGTTCCCGCCGGAGCCGGTGGAGCGCCCGATGCAGGTGTGACTCCATCGTCCCCAGCCGCATCCCGGCGATTCGGGCGATCTCCTCCTGCGTGAGGTCGTCGACGTAGCGCAGATACAGGATCAGCTGGTCCTGGACGGACAGCCGGCGCAAGAACTCACGAAGGGAAAGGACCCCTACGCTGCCCTCCGGCCCTTGCTGCTCATCTGTCGCCTGCCGTTTTGGGTGGACCAGCAGTGTCGAGCGGCTGCGCGTGCCGCTGCGGCATCGACTGGCGACGATTGCGAAGAACCAGGACCTGCCCGACTCCGGCGAGCGCAGCTGATGCAGGCGATCCCACGCCGACAGGCAGGCCTCCTGGACCGCGTCCTCGGCAGCCGCCGGATCGCGCAGGAGCGCGTAGGCCAGCCGGTGAGCCGGCGGGACGAGCGGCAGTATCAGCTGCTCGAACGCGACGACGTCGCCGGCCAGCGCCCGCTCACGCACGCCGGCGGCCCCGTCCTCGGCGCCGCCCGTGATGGACTGGTTCATCAACTGTGGAGACGTCCGGGGGGCAGTTTCGTAACGCAGCCGGCGCTACTCGATCCGATGCCCGTCACCCGCCGTCGAACAGTCGTGCACGCCGGTAGGGTACGGTGCGCAGATGCCCGAGCGGGGGTCCAGAGCGCCGCGGCCGGAACCGGCGTCAGCCCGATGACAGCGGTTGGCGTGGTCGGGCTGGGCGTGATGGGCCGGGCGCTGTCGCGCCGCCTCCTGGCGACTGGCCACGAAGTTCGGGGGCACGACGTCAGCCCCGAGGCGACCCGGCAGGCGGCCGCCCTCGGCGTCGAGCCCACGAGCCTCGAGGCGCTGACGGACCTCGAGATGGTGCTCACCAGCCTGCCCGACGACGACGTCGTGAGCGCCGTCCTGCAGCCACCGGGAGGCCTGGTGGCGCGGCTGCGACAGGGTGCCACGATCGTCGAGCTGAGCACCGTCCTGCCGCGAACGGTCCGCGCGGCGGACGCAGCCGCTCGCCTGCGCGGCGTCCGCCTCGTGGACTGCGCCGTCAGCGGAGGTCCCGCCGAAGCCGCCTCCGGCTCCCTGGTGCTCCTGGTCGGCGCCCGCGACGAGGACCTGGAGCGGGCCCGCCCGCTGCTGGAGTCGCTCGGCACCATCCAGCACGCGGGAGCGGTCGGCGACGGCAAGACGGTGAAGCTCGTCAACAACGTGATGACCATGGGCAACGTCCTGATCGCGGCCGAGGCGTTCACGCTCGGCGTCAGGTCCGGCATCGAGCCGCGGCGGCTGTTCCAGATCCTGGCCGCGTCCGGCGGGCGCTCCCACCACTTCCTGAAGCGCTTCCCCTACCTGCTCGACCGCGACTTCGAGGCTCGCTTCAGCCTCCGGCTCGGCGAGAAGGACCTGCGGCTGGCCCTGGCCCTGGCCGAGGAGGCGGGCGCCGCGCTGCCGGCGACGGCTGTGGTCCACCAGCTCTACCGCTCGGCGATCGCGCTCGGCTCGCCGGAGGAGGACATCGTGGCCGTGGCAAGGTTCTACGAGCGGCTGGCAGGGCTGGAGCTGGCCGGCCGGGAGCAGACGGTTGCGACGTGACTTCACGATCACGCCGGTCCGCGTCGGCCGCCTGGTAGGCATGGACAGGTCGGTCTTCACGTACGGCCGGAACTTCGGGGTGCGGCTCGACGCGCCCTGCGTGATCTGGGTCGTCTCCGACGGCCGGACCACGGCCGTGGTCGACGCGGGCCCGGCGCCGCCCGAGCTGGCCCGGCCCTATCACCCGCTGATCGTGCGCTCCGAGGAGGAGGTCCCCCAGCGGGCGCTCGGGGACCGCGGCGTCGACCCGGAGCGGGTGGAGCTGGTCGTGCTCACGCACCTGCACTGGGACCACTGCGGCGAGGCCGCCGCCTTCCCCAACGCCACCTTCGTGGTCCAGGCCGCCGAGCTCCGGGAGGCGGTCGTGCCCGTGTTCACGCAGCGCGTGATCTTCGACGTCGGCCAGCCCGGCTACGGACCGCGCTGGATGCCCGTTTTCGACCGCATGCAGGTGGTCGACGGCGACGTCGAGCTGCTGCCCGGCCTCGACCTCGTCTGCCTGCCCGGCCACACCCCGGGCATGCAGGGAGTCAGCGTGGCCACGGCCGGGGGCGCCTACCTGATCGCCGGCGACGCCGTGCCGCTCTACGAGAACTGGGAGGGCGACGCCCACCTGCGTCACATCCCGAACGGCATCCACGCCGACCTGCGAACCTATGAGCGGGCCTTCCGGCGCATGGAGGAGGTGGCCGACCACGTCCTGCCAGGCCACGACCCGGCCGTGTTCGAGCACACCAGCTACCCGTAGCGAGCCGCCGCCTGCACCTGACTGAGACCTGCTGCTCAGCTGAAGTAGCCGACGACGTCGATCACCACGTCGACCGAGCCGGCATGGTTGTATACGGCGATCTGGCCGCCCTGGCCCAGGCCAACGACGCTCAGGTTGGGCACCGTCTGGCCGGCAGTCCAGTTCAGGTCGCTGGCCGTCGGTTGTGGTGACCCTGCTGGCCACAGGGTGAGATAGCTCCCGGTGGTGCCGTCAGTCACCGTGGCATTGATCACCACGGCTGTGGCGCCGGCCGGCACGCCGGGTAGCGGCACCAGGATCGTGGAGTTCGTCCCGATCGGCTGCGAGTACGGACCAACCTGGGTGGCCGGGCGCGTGTCCAGGATTCGGTAGGGAACGGTGCCCGTAAAGCGCGTGCCATCGTCTCCGTTCGGGCCGTTGTACCAGCCGTTCAGGTCGACCACGACATCCGTGGACCCGGCCAGGTTGAAGATGTCCACGACGCAGCCGGCACCGGGCTTGACCATCACCCGGTTGGGGACCGTCTGACCTGCAGCCCAGTTCAAGTTCGACGCAACCGGTCGGAGCGCGCCGTGCGGCCACATCGTCAGGTAGCTGGCCGCAGTCGTGTCCGTTGCCGTGACGTTGAGCACCACCGAGGCGTCCGAGGGCACAAGCGCCGAGGAGGGGCACACGTTCAGCGAGATGACGCCTCCGGGGCCAACGGGCGTGGAGTAGGGCCCGACCTGGCTCGCGGGCCGTGTATCCAGCAGCCGCACCGGCACGACCGGATGGAAGAGGCCGTCCAGGGTCGCCGACTGGTCGGGAGGCGACACGTAGCCCTCGACGTCGATCACGACGTCGGTCGATCCCTGGAAGTTGAACAGAGTTATCATGCCGCCCTGGCCGAGGGCGACTTCGACGAGGTTCGGCACTGTGCTGCCTGCCGTCCAGTTCAGGTTGGAGGCCGTGGGGCGAGCGGCGCCCTTCGGGTAGACGGTGAGGTAGCTGGGGGCGGTGGTGTCGGTCACGGTCACGTTGAGGACGGCCGCGGCGGCGCTTGCCGGCACCCCACTGCCCGGGAAGCCCGCGACCTGCACGTCGATGGAGCCGCCAGGACCGACGGCCTGTCCGTACGGCCCCACCTGAGAGCCGGGCCGGGTGTCGAGGATGCGGGACGGCGGAAGCGCGTTGTACTTGCCGCCCGCGATCCGGGGTGGTATCCCGTTGCCCGGGGACAGCTTCGTCACGAAGCCATCACCGCAGCGGTAGACGACGATGCTAACGATGTGGCTCGCGGTTGTCGCACTGCAGTCGCCTCCGGCGTACGCCGGCTGTCCGGGCGCCAGCGTGGGAAAGTCGGGCGAGAAGGTGTCGCCGCCGAGGTAGAGCGCACCTGAGCCGTCGATGGCCAGCG
>DATFRD010000272.1:0-8272 GCA_035263645.1 Candidatus Dormiibacterota bacterium
CGCCATGCCCCGACGGCAGCACCGACCCCGCCATGCCCCCGACGGCAGCACCGACCCCGCCATGCCCCCGACGGCGCACCGACCCTGCCATGCCACCGACGGCGCACCAACCCCCGCCCTCCCTCGGGGGGCGGGCCCACACTACGGCGGCGGCGGCGTGGCGTCAACGTCGCCCGTAAAGGGCCGGACGACTCTTCGGGCGGCCGACCGCGGTCAGTCGGTGAAGAGCCCTGCCACCGACAGCCGCGGCCACACGTCCTGGCCGGACAGATGGTCCAGGACGGCGGCGCCGTCCAGGCTGGCGTACCGCCGGACCAGGCGCTCGCCGGCGAGGGCGCTGGCCAGCGCCGGGTGGCCGCCGTAGCCGCGGCCAGGCCCAGCTGCCTGAAGTCGCGGGCCGCCCGCAGGTCGCTGTCCAGGTCGAGGGGGGCCGACTCGAGCTCGGCTCAGCCGGCGACCAGGTCGGGCCGGATCGCGAGGAGGGCCGACGTCTCGGAGGCGCCGGAGCACCAGGCACCCTCGTCGCGCAGCCGCTCGACGGCCGGCCAGGCCAGCTCCTCCAGGCGGTGCACGTGGCCCACGGCGGACAATCTAGCGGTGCGCATGACGTGCCGCGTGGGTGGGCCGCCGTGATCCTGGTCACCGGCGCCACCGGGTTCGTGGGCGGCCACCTGCTGCCCCGCCTGCAGGGCGAGCGGGTGCGGGTCCTGGTTCGCCGGGCCGGCGCCTGTCCAGCCGCCGGCGTCGAGGAGGCCGTCGGCGACCTGACGCGCCCCGAGACGCTGCCCCCGGCGCTGAGCGGCGTTGACACCGTCGTCCACGCGGCGGCCATCACGGCCAACGTGAAGGAGCCCTACCGGGGCGCATACGACGCGATCAACCGGCGCGGCACCGAGCACCTGGTCGCGGCCGCGAAGGAGGCCGGGGCCGGCCGCCTGGTGGTCATGTCGGGGCTGGGCACGAAGCCCGCGCCGGCCGGCACCTACATGGCCACGCGGTGGGGCCTGGAGGAGGCTGTGCGCCGCTCCGGCATCCCCTACGTGATCCTGCAGCCGTCAGTCCTCTTCGGCGACGGCGCCGAGTTCGTCGCCGCGCTGGCACGGCTGGTGCGCGGCTCGCCGGTCGTCCCGGTGCTGGGCCGGCCCGACGCCCGGTTCCAGCCGTTCTGGATCGACGACCTGACTCGATGCCTGGCGCAGGCCATCACGGACAGGAGCCTGGACGGCCGGGCGATCCCCCTCGGCGGCGCGGAGCACGTGACCATGCGGGAGATCCTGGAGACCATCGCCGCCGCCCTGGGCAGGCGGCCCAGGCTCGTCCCGCTGCCGCTGGGCGTGGCCAGGGTGCAGGCCGGCGTGATGTCCGCGGTGCTGCCCCGGCCCCCGCTCACCCCGGCCACCCTGGAGCTGTTCGACTTCGAGAACGCCACCGACCTGGACGCGTGCGAGCGGGCATTCGGGTTCCGGCCCCGCGGCTTCCGCGAGCACCTGCTGGCGTCTGGCGTCGAGGCGTGACCTCCGGGCCGCGGGCCGGGGCTGCGCCTCGTTAGTGCAAGCTCACTCCCTGGAGGTGAAGACATGGAGCTCGTGAGCCCGCGCGTGCGGTCGCTGCGCCGGCAGGCCCTGGCGGACCCGGATGGGTTCTGGGGCGATGCCGCCGCCCTGCTGCCCTGGTTCCGCCGCTGGGACAGCGTGTTCGACTGGGACCCCGAGCGCCCGGACGAGCGCGGCCGCTACTTCCGCTGGTACACGGGCGGGCTCACGAACCTGGCCTGGAACTGCGTGGACCGGCACGTGGCCCGCGGCGCGGGGGGCCGCGCCGCGCTGGTGGCCGTGAACGAGCGCGGGGACCGGACGACGCTGACCTACGCGCAGCTGCAGCGCGAGGTGCGGAGGTGCGCCGCGGCCCTGCGCGGGCTCGGCATCGGCCGCGGCGACCGGGTCGGCATCTACATGCCGACCTGCGCCGAGGCGATCGTGCTCATGCTGGCCTGCGCCCGCATCGGCGCAATCCACCTGGTCGTCTTCGCCGGGTTCGGCTCGGGCGCGCTGGCGGACCGGGTAGGGGGCGCCGGCGCGAAGGCGCTGTTCTGCGCCGACCTGACCTGGCGCAAGGGCCGCGAGGTGCCGCTGGGCGGCATCGTGGACCAGGCGCTCGCCGGCGCCGCCTCGGTGGAGCGGGTCGTCGTGCTCCGGCGCGGCGGCGGGACCGGACCGGGCGTCGAGGGCCGCGACCTCGACTGGGCGGAGTTCATGGCCCTCGGCGAGGGGCAGCCCGACGGCCACGAGGAGCTGGAGTCCAACGAGCCGGCCTTCATCCTGGCCACCTCGGGCACGACGGCCAAGCCGAAGCTCGCCGTGCACGCGCACGGGCCGTACCAGGTCCACGTGCACGCCATGGGGGCCTGGATGTTCGGCCTGCAGGAGGCCGACGTCTGGTGGTCGACGTCCGACATCGGGTGGGTGGTCGGCCACAGCTACATCGTCTACGCACCGCTGCTGGCGGGCTGCACGACCATCGCCTACGAGGGCGCCCTCGACCATCCCGGGGCCCAGACGTTCTCGCGCGTGGTGGCCGAGAACGGCGTCACCGGGGTGTTCACGTCGCCGACGGCGGTCCGCCTGCTGATGCGGTACGGCCGGCAGGCCGTGGCGGCGCACGACCTGCGGTCGCTGACCAGGGTCTTCTGCGCGGGCGAGGTGCTGAACGCCCCGGCCTGGGAGTGGCTGCAGAAGGAGGTGCTGGAGGACCGGATCCCCGTCGTCGACCACATGTGGCAGACGGAGACGGCCGGCCCTATCGTGGGCAACCCCTGGGGGCTGGGCCTGCTGCCCATCAAGCCCGGCTCGTCCGGCATCCCGCTGCCCGGCGTCGACATCGCGGTGATGAGTCCCGAGGGGGAGGACTGCCAGACCGGGGAGAAGGGCATCATGGTCATCCGCCGGCCGTTCCCCGGCCTGACGGCGACGCTGTGGGGCGAGGTGGAGCGGTATGCGGCCGACTACTGGCGGCGCGTGCCGGGCCGCACCGTGTACTTCAGCGGTGACGCGGCTGCCTTCGACGAGGACGGCTATGTGTGGTTCAGCGGCCGGGCGGACGAGATCATCAAGATCGCGGGACACCGCATCGGGACCATCGAGGTCGAGACCGCGTTCCTGCGCCACCCGGCGGTCGCCGAGGCCGGCGTCACCGCCCGGCCCGACCCGGTGCGCATGGAGGTGATCTCGGCGTTCATCGTGCTGCGGGCGGGCAGCCAGCCGTCCGATGAGCTGCGGCAGGACCTGCTGGCCACGGTGCGCAGGGAGCTGGGGCCGGTGGCGGTGATCGGCGACCTGAACTTCGTCGGGACGCTGCCCAAGACCCGCAGCGGCAAGATCATGCGCCGGGTGCTGAAGGCCGTGACGCTGGGCCGGGAGCCAGGCGACATCTCGACCATCGAGGACGAGGGCTCGGTGGCCGAAGCCAGCGAGGCCTGGCGGGCGATGCGCCGCGAGATCGGCGCGGACTTGCCGGTGGGGGACTGACGACGGGAGGGTCGCCCTCGCCGGCCAGGCCAGGCCGGCGAGGACGGCGAGGACGAACCGCTCAGTTCCGCAGCCAGCCCACGACCCCGCCGGCCACCCTGGCCGGCGTGGTCTGTGCCTTGATCAGGTATTCCAGCGCGCCCAGCTTCAGGCCGCGGTCGACCAGTTCGCGCTCGCTGTAGTTGGACAGGATCACCACCGGGACCCGGCTGGTTCGCTTGTCCCTGCGCAGCGCCTCCAGCACGCCGAGCCCGTCCATCTTGGGCAGCCGGATGTCCAGGAAGATGATGTCCGGTGGACAGGCGGTGGCCATCTCCACGGCCTGCACGCCGTCGCCGGCCACCTCGACCGCGTAGCCGTCGAGCTCCAGCTTCAGCTTGTACATCTGGGCCACGGCCGGATCGTCTTCCACGAACAGGACGTGGACGTCCTCGTCCTCGGATCTCGTCAATTCCTGGTCGCCAACCTCTCTCAACGTCATTCGCCGGTCCTCAAGGCGCCCGTCATGGCCTGCCTGCCTCTCTGGCACCCATCGGCCGAGCTCGACCGGGGTGCATGCCGATTCCCCACGCGGCGGCGCCTCAGGAAGCGTACCGCCTGCGCGCCCCGTGCGCCAGCCGGGGCGCGCGCGGGAGACCCGGCTGCACCGCATAAAGAAGCGCCGCCCCGGGGGTAGTCAGGGCGGCGCGGCCAAGGAAGGGGGCCGAGGCTCGGCGCATCCGGCCTCGTCCTCTCCCCTTAACGTGCCGGGCGGCGGAAAAGGCACGGTGCCGGCTTGAAAAGCGGCGCGGCGGTCGCCCAGAGTAGGTAGCCCATGTCGAAGAGCGCCGTCTTCGTCTGTCGCGAGTGCGGGGGAGAGTCGCCCCGGTGGTCGGGCCAGTGCCCGCACTGCCGCTCCTGGAACACCCTGGAGGAGGTCAGGGCGCCCCGTGGAGCCGGCCGGCGGGCCGGCGCCTCCGCCCCGCCGGCTCGGGCCATCCCGATCGCGGAGATCGACCTCGACGTGTCCACCCGCCTGGCCCTGGAGTGGGACGAGCTGAACCGGGTCCTGGGCGGCGGCGTGGTGCCGGGCGGCGTGGTGCTGGTGGGCGGCGAGCCCGGCGTCGGCAAGTCGACGCTGCTCATGCATCTGGCCGCCCAGGCGGCCGGGGGCGGCGGAGACGTCCTCTACGTGTCCGGCGAGGAGTCGGCCCAGCAGGTGGTCATGCGGGCCCGGCGGCTGGGCGTGGCCGCGCCCGGCCTGAAGCTGATGGCCGAGACCGACGTCGAGGCGGTCGCCGGCACGATCGAGCGGGAGGCGCCGGCCATCGCGATCGTCGACTCGATCCAGACCATGGTCGACGGCGCGGTCGAGGCCGCGCCCGGCAGCGTGAGCCAGGTACGCGAGTGCGCCGGGCGCCTGCTGCGGGCGGCCAAGGCTTCGCACGTCCCGGTCTTCCTGGTCGGTCACGTGACCAAGGAGGGGGCGATCGCGGGCCCGCGCGTGCTGGAGCACATGGTGGACACCGTCCTCTACCTGGAGGGCGAGTCGGGACAGGAGTTCCGCATCCTGCGGGCCGCGAAGAACCGGTTCGGCTCGACCGAGGAGATCGGCATCTTCGCGATGGGAGAAGGGGGCATGGCGGAGGTGCGCGACCCCAGCGCCGTCCTGCTCGGGGACCTGCGGGCGGTGCCGGGCGCGGTGGTGCTGGCCGCGATGGAGGGCAGCCGGCCCCTGCTGGTTGAGCTTCAGAGCCTGGTGACCCAGACCGTGTTCGGCCTGCCCAGGCGGTCGGCGACCGGCATCGACCTGAACCGCGTGCACATGGTGCTCGCGATCCTGGACCGATGGGCCCAGCTGCGCTTCGACAAGTCCGACGTCTACGTCAACGTGGCCGGCGGCATCCGGGTGGCCGAGCCCGCCGCCGACCTGGCCCTGGCGCTGTCCATCGCCGGCAACCTGCGCGGCCACCCGCTCCGGCCCGACACCGTGGTGATCGGCGAGCTGGGTCTGGGCGGCGAGGTGCGCCGGGTCGGCCGCCTCGAGCGCCGGCTCCAGGAGGCCTCGCGGCGCGGCTTCATCCGCGCCATCCTGCCGCCGGCGCCGCTGGCCGCGCCCGGCGCCATGGAGCTCGTCCCCGTGCGCGACCTTGGCGAGGCGCTGACGGCCGCATTCCCCCGCTGGGAACGCTCGCACGTGGCGAGCTGAGGACCGAGGAGGGACTGTCGTTGCAGATCGGAGCCATCGTCGCCGCCGCCGGCCTGGGCACGCGGCTGGGCCGGGGCAGCAAGGCGTTCGTGGCCCTGCACGGCCGGACCGCGCTGGCGAGGGCTGTCGCCCTCCTCCTCGCCGTCGACGAGGTCGACCGGATCGTCGTGGTGGGGCCTCCGATGCAGCTCGAGCCGGCCGAGCGCGAGGTCCGGGGCCTCCTTCCCCGCAAGCCGGTGGTGGTGTGCGCCGGCGGCGAGACGCGCCAGCAGTCCGTGCGCGCCGGCCTCGCGGCACTGGAGGGCTGCGACTACGTCCTGGTCCACGACGCCGCCCGTCCCCTGGCGACGCCGTCGCTGGTCCGCCGCGTGCTGGGCGCGGCCATGCAGACCGGGGCCGCGATCCCGGGCCTGCCGCCCCGGGACGCCGTGAAGCGGGTGGAGGGCGCCCGCGTCGTCGAGAGCCTGGACCGCTCTCACCTGGTCCTGGCCCAGACGCCCCAGGCGTTCAGCTACCAGCTGCTGGAGCGGGCGCACTTCGAGGCTGCGGACGCGGGCCTGGTCGGCGACGACGACGCCCAGCTGGTGGCGGCCGCCGGTCACGCCGTGGCCGTGGTGCCCGGTGAGCGTGTCAACGTCAAGCTCACCACGCCCGAGGACCTGGCGCTGCTGGAGGCGCTCCTCCGCGAGCGGGAGCCGCCGGCGGAGGCGGCGCCCTGACCGCGAGGGTCGGCATCGGCAGCGACCTGCACGGCCTGGTGGAGGACCGGCCGCTCGTCCTGGGCGGCGTCCGGGTCCCCCACGACCGCGGCCTGCGCGGCCACTCCGACGCCGACGTCCTGACCCACGCGGTGATCGACGCCCTGCTGGGCGCGGCGGCGCTGGGCACCATCGGCGAGCGCTTCCCCGACACCGACCCGAGCTACGCCGGCGTCTCCTCCCTGGTCCTCCTGGACGCGACCATGCGCCTCATCGAGGAGGCCGGCTACCGGGTCGTCAACGTGGACAGCGTGGTGATCGCCCAGGAGCCCCGGCTCCAGCCGCATCTCGGTACCATGGCGCGCACGCTGGCCGAGCGGATGCGGGTCTCTACCACCTGCGTGGGGGTCAAGGCGACCTCCCCGGAGGGGCTTGGCGCGCTGGGGCGGCGGGAGGGCATCGCCGCCCAGGCTGTGGTGCTGTTGGAGCTGGACGAATGACGCTGAGGCTGCACAACACGCTGACCGGACGAACGGAGGACTTCCAACCCCTGGAGACCGGGCTGGTCCGCATGTACACCTGCGGCCCCACCGTCTGGAGCCACTCGCACGTCGGCAACTTCCGGGCGGTCCTCTTCTACGATCTGCTGCGCCGGCACCTGGTGGTGAGCGGCTACCGGGTGCTGCACGTGATGAACATCACGGACGTGGACGACCGGATCATCGAGCGGGCCGCCGCCGCTGGAGTGACCATCGACCAGCTCACCCGGCCCTTCGAGGAGGCGTTCTTCGAGGATCTCGGCCGCCTGCGGGTGCAGGAGGCCGACATCTGCCCGCGCGCCACCGGCCACGTCGAGGAGATGGTCCTGCTCATCGAGCGCCTGCTCGCGAGCGGCCACGCCTACGAGGCGGAGGACGGCGTGTACTTCCGGGTGGCCAGCTTCCCGGCCTACGGTGCGCTCACCCACCTGGACCGGGCGGGCCTCCGGTCAGGAGCCCGGGTGGCTTCCGACAAGTACGAGAAGGAGGCGGCCACCGACTTCGCGCTGTGGAAGCGGGCTCGCCCCGAGGACGAGCAGGTCGGCGCCGCCTGGGAGGCGCCGTTCGGCCGGGGCCGGCCGGGCTGGCACGTCGAGTGCTCGGCTATGGCCATGAGGTACCTGGGCGAGACGCTCGACCTGCACGCCGGCGGCGTCGACCTGCTCTTCCCGCACCACGAGAACGAGATCGCGCAGTCCGAGGCGGCCACCGGCAGGCCCTTCGCCCGCTGGTGGCTCCACTCCCAGCACCTGGCGGACGCCACCGGCGCCAAGATGTCCAAGAGCGAGGGCAACATCACGACGCTGCGCGAGCTGGTGGCGGCCGGCCACGACCCGCTCGCCGTCCGGCTGCTGCTGATGGGCAGCGCGCACTACCGGTCGAGGATCCGGCTGACCGACGAGGCCCTGCACGGCGCGGCCGAGCAGCTACGCCGGCTGCAGGACTTCGCTGACCGGGTCCGGCGACTGGAGCCGGGTCCGGCGGACGAGGCAGGCCTGTTCCAGGACGTGCTGGACGCGCGGGACGCCTATCGGGAGGCCCTCGACGACGACCTCAACCTGCCGCGGGGTCTGGGCCACGTCTTCGAGCTGGTCAGGACGGCCAACGCGGCCATGGACGCGGGCCGGGTCGGCATCGCCGGGCGGGAGGCGCTGGTCGCCCTCCTCGCCGACGTGGACGCCCACCTGGACGTGCTCACGCCTGAGCAGACGTCCCTCGATGCGGCCGTGGAGCGCCTGATCGCCGAGCGCGAGGAGGCCAGGAGGGCGCGCGACTTCGCCGCCGCAGACCGGATCCGCGAGCGCCTGCGCGAGCAGGGCGTGC
>DATFRD010000273.1:0-8352 GCA_035263645.1 Candidatus Dormiibacterota bacterium
GGGATCGCGGACGTGGCCATCGTCTGGGCCCGCGCCGAGCAGGGCATCCGGGGCTTCGTCGTCCCCACCCGGACCCCCGGCTTCAGCACGCGCGACATCCACCGCAAGCTGTCCCTGCGGGCCTCGGTGACCTCCGAGCTCATCCTGGAGGACGTCGTCCTGCCGGAGTCAGCGGTCCTGCCCGGGGTCACCGGGCTCCGTGGCCCGCTCTCCTGCCTGAACGAGGCGCGCTACGGCATCGTGTGGGGCTCCATCGGCGCAGCCAGGGCGTGCTACGAGGCGGCGCTGGCGTACGCGAAGACCAGGATCCAGTTCGGCCGGCCGATCGGCGCCTTCCAGCTGACCCAGCGCAAGCTGGCGGAGATGCTGCTGGAGGTCTCAAAGGGCATGCTGCTGGCGCTGCACCTGGGCCGCATGAAGGACCAGGGCCGGCTCGCGCCCCAGCACGTCAGCGTCGGCAAGCTGAGCAACGTGCGGGCCGCGCTGGAGGTCGCGCGGGAGGCGAGGAGCGTGCTGGGCGCCAACGGCATCACCCTGGAGTACCCGGTGATCCGGCACATGAACAACCTGGAGTCGGTCTTCACCTACGAGGGCACGAACGAGATCCACACGCTCGCCATCGGCGAGGCGATCACAGGCCTGGCCGCGTACCGCTGAGGGCTGCGGCCCCCTGCCGGGTCAGATCGGGGTCGGGACGCCGCAGGCGTCCTGGATCGCCTGGGCGGCGTCCAGGCAGAGGTCCTCGCGGAAGCGCGGGCCGATCACCTGCACGCCCTGGGGCAGGCCGTCGGCCACCCCCGTCGGCACCGCGGCCGCCGGCAGCCCGAGCAGGTTGACCGCGACCACCATCCGCATCGAGCGCGAGATCGCCGCCACGCCCTCGGCCGTCAGGTCGGCGCCGACCGCAAACGGCGGCTCCGTGGAGACCGGCGCCAGCACCAGCGGCCGGTCGACCTGGAACTCCGCCCAGGCGCGGCACAGGGCCTCGCGCGTCATGAACGCCTGCATGAGCGCCGCGGCGTCGGCCGTCGGCTGCGCGTCCAGGACGAGGCCCATGAACCGCTTGGCGTCCTCCGACCCCAGGGGCGCCATCACCTGCCACATGAGCCGCAGGTCCGCGCTCAGGATCGTCAGCCAGGTCTCGGCGGCCCTCGCCACGTCCGGCGGCTCCACCTCCTCGACCGCGTAGCCGGCCGCGGCCAGCGCGTCGGCCGCCTTCCGCACGCCCGCGGCCACCTGCGGCGACGTGCCGGCGCCGGCGGGGTCCGTGACGAGGGCCACCCGGACCGGGCGGGCCGGCGCCTCGCCGGAGAGCGGGAGCGGCACATGCCAGGGGTCCCGCGGGCTGGGCCGGATCATGGCCTCGGTCGCCGCCCGCAGGTCCTGGACGTGCCTCGCCATGGGACCCTGCACCGCCATCAGCTGGATGCTGATCGGCGAGTCGGCCGGCTCGATCACCGTCGCCTGCGGCACGCGGCCGAGCGTCGGCTTGAGCGCGCAGATGGCGTTGCACTGGGCAGGCCAGCGGAGCGAGCCGCCGAGGTCGTTGCCGACTCCCAGCGGCGTCATGCCGGTGGCGAGGGCGGCGGCCTCGCCGCCGCTGGACCCGCCAGCCGTGCGCGACGCGTCCCAGGGGTTGCGGACGGCGCCGTATACCGCGTTGTCGCTGTGCAGGCGGAGCGCGAAGTCGGGCAGGTTCGTCCGGGCGATGGGGATGGCGCCGGCCCGGCGCAGGTTCGCGACCTGCGGCGCGTCCATTGCCGGGACCGCCGCGGCCAGCGCGGCGACGCCCCACGTTGTCGGCGAGCCGGCGACGTCCACGTTCTCCTTCACCGTGAACGGCACCCCGTGCAGGGGCCCAGGCGCCTCGCCGGACACGAGCCTGCGGTCCGCCTCGTCGGCGGCTCGCCGCGCGTCCTCGGCGAGCACGGACGTGATTGCGTTCACCCGGCCGTTGGCCGCCTCGATCCGCTCCAGGTGGGCCTCCACCACCTCGCGGCTGGACGCCCGCCGCTCGCGGATGGCGGCCGCCAGCTCCAGGGCGCCGAGGCGCCACAGCTCCGTTCCCGTCGTGGTGTCCAAGCCGGCTCCCTCCCTGTCGACCCTCACGCGTACGTGGCGGTCAACAGCGTAGACGCCGGCCGCCGCCGGGGCAATCGGCTGGGCGGGCGCTCAGGCGCCCGCGAGCACCGCCGCGCCGACGGCGCCGGACAGGTCGCCCAGCTCCGTGGTGAGGAACTTCGGCGGGCGCTCAGGCACGTGCAGGTGGGGCGTCGCCGACGCCTCGATGCGCTCGACGAACGGCGCGCCGAGCCGGTCGCCCAGCCCACCGCCGACCACGATGGCCTCCAGGTCGAGCAGGTTCTGGGCGTTGGCGAGGGCCAGCCCGAGCGCCCAGACCGCCTGGTCGATCAGCTCGACGGTGAGTGCATCCCGCCTCTCCAGGGCGTCGGCGATAGTGCCGCTGGTGACCCGATCGCGACCGCGCTTGCGCATCAGGTCGAACAGCCTGGTCGGCCGGCCCTGCTCGTGCCAGCGCCGGGCCGTGACCTCGATGCGAGCCCGGCCCGCGTACGCCTCCACGCAGCCACGGCGCCCGCAGCCGCAGCGCCGGCCCCCGTCCCTGACGACGGTGTGGCCGATCTCCCCTGCCGAGCCGCGTCCGGTCCGCAGCTCGCCGCCGATGACGAGCCCCCCGCCCACGCCGGTGCCCACGAACACGCCCAGCAGGTCCGTGTACGGCCGGCCCGCGCCGCGCTTCCACTCCCCCAGGGTCGCGACCCGCACGTCGTTCTCCAGGCTGACCTGGACGCCGCCCAGGGCCCTCGCGACCTCCGGTCCCAGCGGCACGGGGCCGGTCTCGAAGCCCGGCACGTTCGGCGAGTTGGAGACCAGGCCGTGCTCGTGGTCGATCGTGCCCGGGCTGCCGATGCCCACCGCCGCCACGTCGGCCGTCCTGGCCCCGGCCGAGGCGATGGACGCCTTGATCGAGTCGCTGATCGCGACGATGACGGAGTCGGCGCCGTTCTGCGGCGTCAGCACCCGCGAGCTGCCCACCACGCGGTGCCGGTCAACGAGCACGGTCTGGATCTTGGTCCCGCCCAGGTCCACCCCTGCCGTGAGTCGTGCCATGCTCAAAAGGCTAGTCCTGTCGCAGACGGAGGCCGGCGCCGGCGCTACGTCGTCGCGAGATAGCTGCGCAGCCCGGCCTCCAGCGCGGCCGCCAGGCGCTGCCGGCCGGCGGCGGTCGAGACCAGCGCCGCGTCGGCGGGCGAGGTCAGGAACATGGACTCGACCAGCGCACCCGGCATCGTCGTGCCCTGGTCCAGCCAGCCCGGCTGGGGCGGGCCCAGCAGCACCAGGTGGCCGTAGCTCCCCGCCTGGTCCGACAGCACCGGCGCCTGCAGCTGGTCGTCCGTTTCCAGGCCCCGGTCGGCCAGGCCCGCCCTGGACACGAGCGCCGACTGCAGGCCCTCGGCCAGCCGCCGGCTCCGTGCCGCGAACGGCCTGACCGCGTCATAGATGGTCTGCGCGCCCTGGGCCGAGCTGTCGGAGTAGCCGTTGAAGTGGATGGACAGCAGCGCGGCGGCGGCGGACCGGTTGGCGCAGCGCACGCGGGCCCGGAGGTCCTGGCGCACCTGGTCGGCGCTCATCAGCCCGTTCGCGAGATCGCCGGCCAGAAAGCGCAGGACGGACGTGTCGCCGCTGCGCGAGAGCACCACCCGGTAGCCGTCGGCGCGCAGGTCGCCGGCCAGGTCGGTGGCCACCGCCAGCGCCACCGCCGACTCCCTGAGCTCCTGCCCGGACGCTGCCCGGCCCACCACGCCCGGGTCCGGGCCGCCGTGCCCGGGGTCGACGAACACCGTCCGGCCGCGGCTCGGCCCGGTCGGGCCCAGGGCCAGGCAGGCGCCCGGCGACAGAGTATCGCCGCCGGCGGGCTGGCCCGTGCCGGAAGCCGGCGCCTGGGCGTGCGCCGGGGCGGCCGCGGCGCAGGCCCGGTCGACCAGCACCGCGCCGAGTGCGCACGCGGCCAGCGCGATAGCGGCCAGAAGCGGCGCGCCGGAGGCGCGCCGGGAACGTCGCCGAAGTCTGTTCGATACGTGGAGTTGATGGCTCAGCGGCACGGTGAGTGTAGCCGGCGCCGGGTCGGTCAGGAGCGTGCAGCTGCGTCAGACCGCTGCACGCTGCGTGTCAGTCGGTGTTCCCGCTGCCGACCAGCCCCCCGTCCAGGCCCGCGTCCAGGCCCGCGTCGAGGCCCGATGGGATGCGCGACGGGCCCCCTCGACGTCCCCGGGTCAGGTCCGCCCCCAGCGTGGTCACGGGGGCCCACGCGCGCGCTGCGCCGGCCAAGCGTGCAGCCTCGCCGAGCGCCTCGGCGTCCACGGTGCCCGACGCACCCGCCCGCGTCGCCTCGCTCCGGCCCGTGCTCGTGTTGACGATGGCCAGCACGCGATGCCGGTCCAGCCCCTCGGCGTCGGCGATCCGCAGCGCCTCACGCGCGGCCATCAGGTTCACGGCGGCCAGCGCGCGCTCGAGGACCCCGACGGCGAGGGCCGCCGGCTCGCCGGCGCCGGGCGCCCGGCCGCCGGAGCGCCCCGCGATCACGGCGTGGACCCGCGTGAAGTCGGCGCCCGGGCCCATCGCGGCAGTGGCCTCCCGCCAGGCCGACAGCGTGCCGGCCAGCAGCGGCGTCTCGACCGCGCGCGCCGCCGCCATCTCGAGCGCCGTGGCGAGGTCCTTCTCCATGAGCCCGGCGGTGAACCCGGCAGCGTACGTGCGCGGCAGGATGTCGCGCGGGAACTTGACCTCGCTGTTCTGGCTGCGGGCCGGCCCCCGGTTGAAGGCGTCGATCACCGCGGCCTCCGAGGCGCCGTGCGCCGCCGCCATGACCAGCATCTCCGCCGTGGCCGTGAGCGCGACCGCCGACAGGGCGTTGTTCAGCGCCTTGGTGGCGTGGCCCGAGCCCAGGGGGCCGGCCCAGCGCACGTTCGTCGCGAACGTCGAGAGGACGGGCCGCACGCGCTCCAGCAGGTCCGGGTCGCCTCCCACCATCGCCGTCAGCGTCCCGGCGCGCGCCCCCGCCACGCCGCCGCTGAGCGGGCAGTCCAGGAGGTCGACGCCGAGCGGCGCCAGCGCCGCCCCCACCCGCCTGGTCGTCGAGGGCAGGGAGCTGGTGAGGTCGACCACGATGGGCGGAGCGGCCTCCATGAGGCCGGGCAGCGACGCCTCGACGGCCGCGGCGTCGGGCAGGCAGAGGAACGTGAGCACCGAGCGGTTGGCGGCCGCGGCCAGGGTCGGCGCCACCTCGCCGCCCGCCGGGAGCGCCGGATCGTAGAGGGTCACGCGGTGCCCGGCGGCTCGCAGCCGCCCGGAGATCGCGGCGCCCATCCGGCCGACCCCGGCCAGCGCGATCCGCACGACGCGAAGCGTAGCCAGTGCGGCCCTGCCGTACCCATCCGTATCGCCGGGAACCGGGAGGCAGTAGGATCTCATGTCCGTGGGGGCACGGCCCGAGGCGCTGCGCGTCGCGCTGCTGACGTACCGCGGCAATCCTCGGTCCGGCGGACAG
This sequence comes from Candidatus Dormiibacterota bacterium, assembly GCA_035263645.1. Classification (GTDB taxonomy): domain Bacteria; phylum Chloroflexota; class Dormibacteria; order Dormibacterales; family Dormibacteraceae; genus CF-161. Next base: position 5,570 of record DATFRD010000273.1, read on the forward strand.
GGGGTTTACGTGCGGCATCTGAGCCGGGCGCTCGCCCGGCTCGGTCACGCCGTGGAGGTGCTCAGCGGCCCTCCGTACCCCGAGCTGGACGCCGGGTCGGGGGTCCGCCTGACGCGGCTGCCCAGCCTCGACCTGTACCGGCCCGAGGCGCCGTTCCGCAGGGCACGACCGGTGGGCGGGGCCGTCGACCTCCTGGAGCTGGCCACGATGTGGACCGCCGGCTTCCCGGAGCCGCTCGCGTTCTCGCTCCGCGCCTGGACCCTGCTCCGGCGCCGGCGAGCCGACTTCGACGTCGTGCACGACAACCAGTGCCTCGGCTACGGGCTGCTCGGGGTCCGGCGGAGCGGGCTGCCGGTGCTCGCCACGGTCCACCACCCCATCCAGGTGGACCGCCGGCTGGAGCTCGCCCACGCCCCGCGCGGCCGCCGGCCGCTCATCCGGCGCTGGTACGGGTTCACCCGCATGCAGGGTCGGGTGGCGAGACGGCTGCCCCGGCTGGTCACCGTGTCGGAGGCGGCCCGCGAGGAGATCGTGCGGGAGCTGCGCGTGCCCCACGAGCGCATCGCGGTCGTGCCCAACGGGGTCGACGCCGACCTCTTCCGCCCGCTGCCCGAGGCCGCGCGGCACCGCGGCCGGCTGGTCGCGACGGCCAGCGCCGACGTGCCGCTGAAGGGCCTGGAGCCGCTCCTGCGCGGCTTCGCCATGGTCCGTGCCCGGCGCCCGGCGGAGCTGGTGGTGGTCGGCCGGCCGCGGCCCAACGGGCCGACGGCGCGGCTGATGGACGACCTCGGCCTGGACGGCTCGGTGCGCTTCGTCAGCGGCCTCGAGGAGACCGACCTGGCCGCGCTGTACGCCGGCTCGGAGGCGGCGGTGGTGCCCTCCCTGTACGAGGGGTTCTCGCTGCCGGCCGCGGAGGCCATGGCCTGCGGGCTCCCGCTCGTGGCCACGACCGCGGGCGCGCTGCCGGAGGTGGTCGGCGGGGACGGCGAGGCGGCGCTGCTGGTGCCGCCCGGCGACCCCGCCGCGCTGGCCGGGGGCATGCTCACCCTCCTCGACGATGCCGCCCTGCGCCGCCGCCTGGGCGGCCGCGGCCGGGAGCGCGTGCTGCGCCGGTTCACCTGGGAAGCAGCCGCCCGCGCCACCGTGGAGCAGTACCGAGAGGTCGGCGCACCGGTTTGCTGACCATCGACTTCGACCGGCTGGGCGTGCGCGCCGGCGCCCGCCTGCTCGACCTCGGCTCGGGGCCCGGCCGCCACGCGTTCGAGGCGCTCCGCCGGGGCGCCGACGTCGTCTGCGCCGACCTCGACGCGCCGGACCTGTGCCGCGCGCTGGCCACCCTGACCGCCATGAGGGAGGCCGGCGAGGCGCCCATCGGGGTCCGATTCGCCGCCGTCCGCGCGGACGCGCTGGCTCTGCCGTTTCCGGACCGCAGCTTCGACCACGTCATCGCCGCCGAGGTGCTCGAGCACATCGCGGACGACCGGGCGGCGATGCGGGAGATCGCCAGGGTCCTGCGGCCCGGCGGCACCGCGGCCGTCAGCGTCCCGCGCTGGCTGCCGGAGCGCGTGTGCTGGGCGCTCTCGGACCCGTACCACAACCGGCCGGGCGGCCACGTGCGCATCTACCGCGGCCACGAGCTCCGGCGCCGGCTCGCCGAGGCCGGGCTCCGGGTGGAGGGCGTCGACCACGTGCACGCGCTGCACGCCCCCTACTGGTGGCTGCGCTGCCTGGTCGGCCCGGACGACCAGCGCGCCTGGCCCGTGCGCCAGTACCACCGTCTCCTCGTCTGGGACATCGTGCGGCGGCCGGCGCCCCTGCGCCTGTGCGAGCGGGCGCTCGACCCGCTGATCGGCAAGAGCCTGGTGATCTACTGTGCCGCCTGAGGTGCCCGGCACGCTGAGCGCCGGGCAGGCTCTGGAGACGGCGCAGGCCATCGCGTCGGTCCAGACGGGCGACGGCTGCATCCCGTGGGAGGACGGCCGCCACGCCGACCCCTGGAACCACGTCGAGGCAGCGATGGCCCTCGACGTGGCCGGCCTCCACGAGGCGGCCGCCGGCGCCTACGGCTGGCTCTTCGGGCAGCAGCGGGAGGACGGGTCGTGGGCTGCCACGTACCGGGGTGGCCGGATCGCCGACGGCTTCACTGACGTCAACTTCTGCGCGTACGCGGCGACCGGGGCCTGGCACCACTTCCTGGCCACCGCCGACGCCGGCTTCCTGGCCGAGGCCTGGCGCCCGCTGGAGGCGGCGATGGAGTGCGTCCTGTGCCTGCAGCAGCCGAGCGGCGAGGTGTGGTGGGCGCGCGACGCCGCCGGGCGGCCCCACCGGGAGGCGCTGCTCAGCTCGTGCAGCTCGATCCTGAAGAGCCTGGAGTGCGCACTCGCGGCCGCCACGGTGCTCGGCCTCGCGCGGCGGCGCTGGCGGGAGGCCCGGCGGGCGCTGGCCACGGCCATCCGGGAGCGCCCCGCGGTGTTCGAGCCGAAGGCGCGCTGGTCGATGGACTGGTACTACCCGATCCTGGGCGGCGGGGTCAGGGGGGCCGAGGCGGACGCCCGACTGGCCCGGCGGTGGCGGACGTTCGTGGTGGAGGGGATCGGGGTGCGCTGCGTCTCCGACCGGCCCTGGGTCACCGTGGCCGAGTCCTGCGAGCTCGTGCTGACCCTCGACGGCCTGGGCCGCCGCCGCGAGGCGCACCGCCTGTTCTCCTGGCTGGCGCCGCTGCGAGGGCCGGGCGGCCACTACTGGACGGGCATCACGTTTCCGGAGGCGGAGCTCTGGCCCGA